>CAYJLM010000012.1:13321-19889 GCA_964370875.1 uncultured Gammaproteobacteria bacterium
TGCTCTACCAGCTGAGCTACAACGGCATACAAAATAAAAAGAACAAGACCCCTTTTCTCCTAAACAGCTACAACGCCTTAATGCGCCCTGCAAACTCCTCAATCTTCTGATTTTCGGGGTTCGCTTCTTTGAGCCGTTTTAAAAGTAATCGGGCCTCTTTTGGCTTTTCTACTATAATATACAATTCTAGCCCCGCGTCAAGGAACTTGGGGTTTAATGGCTGAAGTTCAAGCGCTTCTTCAATCGCGCCTTGCGCCTCGTCCTTGTTATCTTGTATTAAATACACCTCGCTCAGTTGCGCCAACGATTCGGCAAGGCGCATCAGATACGTGCTCTGTTCGGCTGAATCCTCCTCGGTGGTGGCATATTCGCGAAGATGGTCGCGCAAATATTCAAGGACCTCCTGCGCGCCAGCCCATTCTTTCTGCGCCTTATAGATCACCGCAAGCCCCGTATATGCCTGCAAATTCTTCGCGTCAAGCGCGATCGCGTCGATATATCGCTTTTCCGCTTCAGTGTATTCTTCGCGATCAAGGAACGCATCACCGTCACGCAAGAGTCGCGAAAGGGACGTCGATTCTGACACGGGAACACCGGCCGCCTCATCTTGCAAAATATGCTTCTTCTGGACAGCCGATTCAACAGCGCTCAGTACGCGATGAGAAAAATCGACATACGAATCTGTGATGCGAGACAATGCCGGCCTCCCCTTTTCTACGGCGCGTGTTTTGAATTGATAAAAATGACGTTTCAACCGCTCAGAAAGTATTTTCTTTTTTGTCCTTGCATCGCGCTCGGAAGGTAAGCTCTCCAGATCTATGGAAATCAATGCATGCCATCGCCGCGCGATAATTTTAATAATTCCGGCAAGACACAAAATAATGATCAGTAATGAAACGATCGTAAGTATCATACGTTTTTAGAAAGCACTCTCAGCAATGAATGAAACTCGGCACTATTACTACTCGCGCCACCAATAAGCGCGCCGTCTGATACGCCACCGGTAACGAATGAAGAGATTGTATCATGTGTCACGCTTCCGCCATAGATTACCGAAAGATACTTTTTTGACAATCCTATATCTTGGCATGTTGATCTGATAAAGTCGACTGCCTCCTTGCAATCGCGCGGAGTAATCGGCTTTCCGGTTCCTATAGCCCAGAGTGGCTCATAGGCGATAACGACCGCGCGGTGTGAGGGTGCTGTCGCGAGCGCGCTTTTCAATTGCCTTCTCAATACTGCCTTGACCTTTTTTTCCACCCGTTCTTTTTTATTCTCGCCAATGCAGATAATCGGCGTAAGGACAGATGAAGAAAAAATATGGTGGACTTTTTTGCCAATCATGCCGTCTGTTTCCCCAAGCAGTGTTCTGCGCTCTGAATGACCAAGAATACAATAGGCGCACCCTAGCTGTTCAAGAGCCGCAGGCGATACTTCCCCGGTATACGCACCCCTATCGTCCCAAAAACAATTTTGCGCGCCAACCTCAATGCCGGTGCGTGACTTTCTAAAAATATCCGAGCACTGCGCGATACTCTCATGCGAGGGGCACACAACAAACGAATAGCCCTCAAGTTTTTTTGCATATTTTTTTACACACATCACAAGCGAACCAGCCGCGGCCGCCGCCTCGTTGGGAAGAAGTTTCATCTTCCAGTTCGCAATAATCAAAGGGTTTGTCTGCATAAATCAATTGGCGGCTTTTACACCATCAACACCGGGGGAAAGAAGCGCGTCAAGCCGTTCATCACTATGCAACGCCTCGTAGTCCGGCAAATCCGCCAGGCTCTGTATTCCAAGATGTCTCATAAAATCGAAAGATGTCGTATATATTTTTTCACCATCGTTCTCACTGGTCGTATCAATGTATCCACGCATTGCGAGATTGCGCAATACAATCGTACAGTTAACGCCGCGAATCTGTTCGATCTGCGCCTTGGTCAGCGGTCCTCTGTACGCGATAATCGTAAGTGTCTCGAGTCCTGCCCGCGTGAGCTCGCCTGAAACCTCCTCTTTGGTATATTCTTTCACCAAATCGGAAAAAGCTGGGTTCGTCGCTAATTCCGCCTGATCGTTATGACGGATAAGAATAATACCCCGGTCATCCTTTGTGTATATTCCCGATAGGTGATCAAGTGCCGCACCAACATTCTCTTCCGACTCCCCTGTTAATTGCGCGATTTTTTTTAGCGACAATGGGCGTTGAGCGATGAAAAGAAGTGTTTCGATTTTGGAAGCAAGAGGATAGTTCATGGGTTATTCACAAGTCCTAGAGAGCAATCAGTCGTGGTTGTCATTATATCAAAACCGTTTCAAGGAGTCCATCTAATAACTAGATTCCGAGTCAGTTCTGATTCAATTTTGTTCCAAAAATGATGATGAACGCGACAGGATACCTGATGTATTCCGACAAGGTCAGCGCATTTTTGGGGCGAAATTGGACAGAAATGATCCGGAATAACTTACGCAAGGGTAGTTATTAGATGGACTCAATAACACAAAAGCTGTTGGGGCTTCCACCTCCAACAGCTTTCTCAAAACCATTACCATCCTACATCATTTTCTTTCGAATAAACGCCGGAATCTCCGTGTCATCGGATGCATCCTGCTTGTCATCCGCTTTTTGTCCGCTATCGTCTTTGAATGTTTTCATTGGTGCCGCAGTTCGAGGCGCTGCCGGACTGAACATAATCTGACTCGGCATTGACGAGGGGCGCTCGGCGTACACTTTTTCGAATTGCGCTTTTGATACAATTTTGTCTCGATCATTGAATCCGGTGGCGATAACGGTAATGCGGACATCGTCTTCCATGGAATCATCAATAGCGGCACCAAAAATAACTTTCGCGTCCGGATCGGTTGAAGACGTAATAACTTTCGCAGCCTCGTTGATTTCCAAAATACCCAGATTGCTCGAACCGGTAATCGTAAAGAGGACTCCCCGCGCTCCTTCGATCGAGATATCAAGCAGAGGACTTGCGATAGCCATCTTTGCCGCTTCAACCGCGCGATTCTCCCCCGTCCCGATACCGATACCCATCAAGGCCGTACCGGCACCCTTCATAATTGCTCGAACGTCGTTGAAATCGAGATTTGGCTCGCCGGGAATAGTGATGAGCTCAGAGATACCGCGAACCCCCTGTTGCAAGACTTCATCCGCCATTTCAAATGCTTCGCGAATCGTCGTTTTCTTATCGCTAATTTGTAAAATTTTATCGTTCGGAACAGTGATGATCGCGTCAACTTTCGACGCAAGAGATTCCCATCCTTTTTCCGCGACAATTTTCCTCTGCGCGCCTTCAAAGGTAAACGGTTTACTTACGACAGCAATCGTCAACGCACCAATATCCTTGGCAAGCTCGGCAACTACCGGCGCGGCGCCAGTACCGGTTCCCCCGCCCATGCCGCAGGTAATAAATACCATATCGGCGCCAGCCAATGCATCACGAATTTCGTTTTGGTTCTCTTCGGCTGCTTTTTTCCCGAGCTCAGGATCCATACCTGCCCCGAGACCTTTTGTGATAGATTTTCCAATCTGCAGTTTTATCGGCGCATCAGAATGATGGAGGGCCTGAATATCAGTGTTGGCTACGAGAAAGTCAACGCCGCGGATTTTAGAGCTGATCATTCGATTCACCGCAGAACCACCGCTTCCACCGACACCGATGACTTTAATCTTCGCAAATGATTCAATGTTCGCTTTGACTTCCATAAGAGTAGCTCAATTATGATTTATGCTCTCTATTAAAAAACACCATGAATCAACGATTGACTCACAGTGTTTACGTTAGCACTCGTCATTCCCTATGGCAAGAGGGACTTGAACCATTTATTTACTCGGCCCTTTATGTCCAGAGAATCGTCTAAATTAGAAAGAAAACCAGCCCCGCCCCGCGACTTGTTTTGATAAAACGATAACCCCCAGAAGGCAAGGCCTATTGCAGTCGAATAGCTTTGATCAAAAACCTTTTCCATGGGGTTTACGATGTTCTTGACGCATGCGTAAGATGCAGGGAGCTTGAGGCATTTCTTTGCCATATCGAGCATGCCTGCAAGCTTCGATCCACCGCCTGTCAGAATACATCCGGCCGGCAGGATACCCGCCTTGCCTATCTTTTTGAGCTCCTCTTCTACCTTTTCAAAAATTTCCTCAACGCGCGCCTCGATGATTTGACTCACATATTTTACCGTAACATGCCCCTCTTCCTCCGCATCAATCAGTGACAGATCAATTTCAGCCTTCTTATCCGCATCGCGCACAAATATACTTCCGTAATCAAGCTTGATTTTTTCAGCGGTATCCGGCGAGACTTTCAGACCGATGCCGATATCCTGCGTGATGTGATCAGAGCCAATGGGTAGTACCGCCGTATGTACAAGCTCACCCCCCTCATACACAACCATGGTTGTGATCGATTTCCCGATATTGATTAATACGGCACCGAGCTCCTTCTGGCGCGCGGTCATGACGCCCTCCGCGGTTGCGAGAATGGAAAAAACAAGATCCTCAATCTCAAGCCCGGTGCGGTAGATACATTTTGTGTAGTTGCGAATCTCGGACGTGAACGCTTGGATAATCAACGTATCGACTTCGAGCCGCGTGCCCGTCATGCCGATCGGGTCCTTTATCTGAATTTGCCCGTCTATAATAGCTCCGCGAGGAATAACATGGAGGATTTCATAGTTCGGTGGTGTTGCAATCGCCCGAGCCGCTTCCAAAGCGCGCTCCAGGTCCGGTTTTGAGATCTCTCCGTTGATTTTGCCAACCGCGACGATGCCTCGACTTGACTGAGACATGATCGTTGTTCCGGAGATCCCCACCCATACGGTATCAATGGGCATGCCCGTGATACGCTCGGCCTTCTCCAGGCACGCTAAAATTGAGTTTGCCGCATCGTCAATACTGGTGATTGACCCGCGTGATATACCTTCGGAAGGATGCTCGACAGCCCCAAGCAGCTGAAGTTTGCGTTCCCCGCCATCAGAAAAAAGCTGACCGACAACAAGCCGTATGGCCGTCGACCCCAAATCAAGTCCGGTAATAATTGAATCTTTCATATCAAATACAAAATGCGCACAATACCCTTTTTACTTCCATTATGCACAGTGATTTTAGTATACATCATTTTATTATTCCGGCCAAATACAAAATGTCGATAATCTTTGGGATGTATAGCAAGAACCCAACCACTGCCGCGTTAAGCGCCAGCACCAACACGCACGCAGCCATAATATCTTTCACTCGCTCCACATATCCGGATACGCGAGGTTTTACAATGTCGCTAAAACGCTCCAAGGCAGAGTTGAGAAGCTCTGAGGCAAGAACAAGAGAGATGACGACAATAATAAGGGCCAGTTCCAAAGCGCTAAACGAAAGAAGAACCGCGCAGAGTATCGCGACACACCCCGCAATCATGTGCGTTTTTAAATTTTTTTCTTCACGAAACGCGACCGCGAAGCCGCGAAATGCATGCGTGAAGGAATGAAATATGGATCGTCTTACCATACATTCATTGCGTGCGCCCCGCGCATGAGACAATCTTCATATTTCCGCATTTGCTTGCGATTCATACCAGTATCATGATCATAGCCGAGAATATGGAGGAATCCATGAAAAAAAAGACGAGCGAGCTCCTGGCTTTTTGTAGTGTGAAACCGAGTTCGCTGACTCATAGCTCGTGAGGGGCAGAGATAAATTTCGCCTGATTCAAGAGATCCCCTCTCCGCATACGCAAATGAAAGCACATCAGTTACGCGGTTAAGATTCCGGTACTGCGCGTTCAGCTCACGTATTCGTTTTTCGTCAACAAGAATAACAGATAGCGAAAACACGGGAATATCTTTTATGCAAAAAGGCGTCTGAGCACAGAGGTCCTGGTACCATGTACTGTCGAACATTTGCTGGGGAAATTCCGAAGTTCTGTCGACACCATCTGCGTACAGTGAAACCTTCATGCTTTTCCGACTCATATGGTGCCCTATTTAACAAACGAGAGATCAGTAAAAATAAAACTTCGCAACATCATCTGGAATGTTGTTAAGAGCTGTATCTCGTTATTTGTATTGAGGTTGTATTTGACCATATACATCAGGGGCACCACCACTGCATCCTTCTCGTTCCGGGTCAGATAGACTACCAGGGAGTCCTCGGTCATGACACCCGACCATGTATCATACGCGAATGATTGCAAACGAGCGGTATCACCACCGGGAGCAACAACGGTCGTATACCAGTCAACCGGCGAAAGTTTATTTGGATTATCTAGCACGGTGATCGTAAAAAATTCACCGCTTGCCGAGCTAATCATCACCTCTCTGTCATTAGTAGGATCAACTGCTTTCGCAACCCAGGAAGATGGATAGAGCAATGAATATTTGAACGTCTGATTCGTATAGGTGTTCACTATGCCCGAGACATCAAGTCGCGTCTCTGCTTTCAGTGGATCGTAGAGATTCTTAAGCTCGTTTCCATCCGAGAAACCATCGGAGTCAGTATCACCTTTATTGGGGTCCGTGGAATAGAACCGCTCTTCACTGTCGGTCAATCCATCCTGGTCAGTATCAACGC
>CAYJLM010000013.1:0-7825 GCA_964370875.1 uncultured Gammaproteobacteria bacterium
CAAGAGAACATACTCACTAGTACGGTTGTAAAAATCCCAGTACCGCCATATACTGCTCTAGTATACTCTATCCGTATGTCATCGACAATCATCTTCATCTGTTCGAACTGCGACACGCAAACACCCAAATGGGCGGGGCGCTGTCTTGAGTGTGGTGCCTGGGGGACGCTTTCGCAAGGCGTTGCTGAAGATAAGAAAAAGTCGCAACCCACCGCAGCGCCGGCGGGCGTCGTCTCATTTTCCGACATCGACGAAGCAAGCGTCCCGCGCATCGCAACGGGTATACAGGAATTTGATCAAGTGCTTGGCGGCGGCATTGTCCCGGGCAGCTTGATTCTTCTTGGCGGAGACCCGGGTATTGGAAAATCGACAGTTCAGCTTCAGATAGCGTGCGCGTTATCAGAAAATGCGAGCACAGATCACCCCGTCATCTACGCATCGGGTGAGGAGTCGGCACAGCAGGTAAAAATGCGCTTTGAACGCCTCAAGGGTAAAAAAACAAATCCCGACGCGCTTCTTTTCATCGGCGAAACAAACTGCGAAAAAATCTGCTCCGCGCTTCGTGCGCATCATCCGACACTTGCCATCATCGATTCCATCCAAACAATCGTATCCTCAGACGTGCCGTCTGAGGCGGGCAGTGTCACGCAAGTACGGGCGTGCACGGTCAAACTTCTGGAAGTGGCAAAGCAGACACATATTCCAATCATCATTACCGGCCACGTGACGAAAGACGGATCCGTTGCAGGCCCCAAAACGCTGGAGCCCCTGGTCGATACTGTCCTGTATCTTGAAGGTGATAACACACAGTACTTTCGTCTTCTCAAAACGGTAAAAAACCGATTCGGCTCGACCAATGAAATCGGACTCTTTGAAATGACCGGCACGGGCCTGGTCGAAGTCGCGAACCCCTCAGAACTCTTTCTCTCGTCAGATATCTCATCAGTAGCCGGATCGGCTACCACTGCGCTTGTCGAAGGGTCGCGCGCTTTTCTCGTTCCCATTCAGGCACTGACAAGTAAAACATATTTCGGGTATCCGCAACGCCGCGCACTTGGCATCGACCAAAACCGACTTCAGCTGCTTATCGCAGTTCTTTGCAAGCGGCTTGGTGTCAACTTGGGAGATCAAGATATTCATGTCAATGTTGTCGGCGGATTAAAGATTTCCGAACCGGCCGCTGACCTTGCGGTATGCGCGAGTATCTTGTCGTCGTATAAAAACAAACCGCTTGCGAAAGACACGCTGTATATCGGAGAAGTTGGATTGACCGGCGAGATACGCCCCGTAAGCACCATGGAAAAACGACTCAAAGAAGCTGAGAAGCTCGGATTCAAAATCGCGTATATCCCGAAACAAACAAAAAAAATCGCAAGCACCATGGAACTTGTTGAGATCAAGAATATCAAGGAGCTGGAACTATAAGAACTCGTCTAGTTCTTTTTCACCACCCGAACAAGCTCAGCAGTCCCCCATGCTTCATCTATAGCAGGTCCGAGATTATATACATAATCGCTAATAACCACAGTTGCCGTACCTTTTGTGCCCAGTGGACTAAACTGTGAGCGCGCGAATGCGTCGTTCCCGAAACAAAGCCCTACCTCTCGCGTGTCAACATCAAGACGAGGCATCTTCATCTTGGAGGCAGCATCTAGCTTTGTCATACATACCTTGTACCCGCCGCCGGAAAACGCATTTAAATCCCATGACCCTGTTATTGTTGTATCCCCGCTAAACCGAACTGTTATATCGTCCTGGCTCATCGGCGAATAGGTATTAAAAGGCCCCCATGACACAATGCGCATATCCGCAACCTTTTTGCGCGTATTTACTTCATTGAAGGTAAAAACATTTTCTGATGATGTGGCCGACCACGACGATTGTTTTCCCATCGGCATACGTCCTTCTGAAATCTTCGCAAGGTCGATATTCGTGATGCCCAGACCAAGTGATCGCATGATAAAGAATGCGTCATTCGGGCGACCAAGATAATAGCGCTTGCTATCAACAGGATTGATATACCATGCCTCACCATTGCTCTCCACCTGCAAGAGGATCTTGCCGGAAAGTTTCGTTGTTAACTTTGTATCTATCGGCAGCTTAGCGTTCGAACGAAGTGGGTCGTTCCCGCTTTGCAACTCATCAAGATCATTGTATCCGTCTTCATCGGTGTCAGAATTTCGGAAATCAAGGCCGAGAACTTCTTCAAGTCCATCAAAAATACCATCGTCATCCGCATCGCGCCCGCCAAGCTCCCCTGCCAGAATGCCGACAGGAATTTTCTTCAAATCTGCATTCGAAACACCGAGGCCAAGGGATCGCATCAGTTCAAATGCATCGCCGGGGCGGCCCATATATACTCGAAGCTGATTGTCAGGACGGACATACCATGCCTCGCCGTTTTGCTCAGTCTGTAACACAATGCGTCCTTTCAACCGCTGAGAAAGAGTAAGCGCATGCGCAGACATCGGCAGTGCCAATGCCAATGAAAGAATAAAAACAGGAACAATCCTTAACAAAAAACTTCTCATACGTACTATCGTAAATAGTTAACTGTGGGATTATTTGAGAACTTTGAAAGTTGACGTCCAGTCCTTGGTGTCCGCGGTATTCGCTGCAATTGTATACTGTCCAATACTGAAGAAATAGAATGATGTTGGATGATTTTTATCCATCAAAAAATAACGTGCGCCATTCGTATGTTCATAGTCACCGGGACACATTCCTCCAGAACCAATCTCTTCGGTAGATTCGTAGGTAATTTCAGAAGCGTCATTTGAACCCTTTTTCATATAATCAAAATCAACAACATGACACTTGTCTTTTGAATACCCTGACAGAATAGTCTTTTGTATTGCCGTCGCAAGACTATCGTCCGTATTTTTTGTAAACTTTTTAACGAATTGACCGTCTTTACCGCCGACAAAAATAGTATTTCCCTCCTCAATCACAGGATTTCCGGCAGAGGCAAGGTACTGAAAAGAAACGCCTAATTTACTCGAGGTATATGTTTTCACGCCCTGTTCACTGCCAGCGACATCGGGATGTACCCATCCCGTAAGTGGCGGTATGCGTCCCTCCGAAATCTTCGCAAGGTCGATATTCGTGATGCCCAGACCAAGTGATCGCATGATAAAGAATGCGTCATTCGGGCGACCAAGATAATAGCGCTTGCTATCAACAGGATTGATATACCATGCCTCACCATTGCTCTCCACCTGCAAGAGGATCTTGCCGGAAAGTTTCGTTGTTAACTTTGTATCTATCGGCAGCTTAGCGTTCGAACGAAGTGGGTCGTTCCCGCTTTGCAACTCATCAAGATCATTGTATCCGTCTTCATCGGTGTCAGAATTTCGGAAATCAAGGCCGAGAACTTCTTCAAGTCCATCAAAAATACCATCGTCATCCGCATCGCGCCCGCCAAGCTCCCCTGCCAGAATGCCGACAGGAATTTTCTTCAAATCTGCATTCGAAACACCGAGGCCAAGGGATCGCATCAGTTCAAATGCATCGCCGGGGCGGCCCATATATACTCGAAGCTGATTGTCAGGACGGACATACCATGCCTCGCCGTTTTGCTCAGTCTGTAACACAATGCGTCCTTTCAACCGCTGAGAAAGAGTAAGCGCATGCGCAGACATCGGCAGTGCCAATGCCAATGAAAGAATAAAAACAGGAACCAAGCGGAATAGAACTTTCATCATAGGTAACTCTCTTATGGTTAATAACGGTAGTATAGCACAAATTATTGTCAGCGTGTCAATTATGTTCGTGGGCTTGAACATAGTCCACAGCTCACTCCAAGTGTACTCCGCTTTGAATAGAATTGACCATCCTCTTCAGCTCCGGATAGCAATCGAGCTGCCCGATATATTCCCGTGCGTAGTCACGCGCTTTTTGTATAAGTTCGGTGTCAAGCAATGACGCTATCTTCAGCTGGGGCAACCCCGCCTGGCGAAATCCAAAGACATCCCCTTCTCCGCGAAGTTCAAGATCCTTCTCTGCCAACGCAAACCCATCATTGGACTGCACTAACGCTTTGAGCCGCGTCAATTCTTTTTTTCCGTCGTCTGTCGGGAGTAAAAAACAATAGGACTGATGGGCGGATCTGCCAACACGCCCGCGGAGCTGATGCAGCTGGGCAAGTCCAAATCGTTCCGCCCCTTCAATCAGCATAACGCTCGCGTTTGGAATATCGATCCCCACCTCAATCACGGTCGTCGAGATAAGAACATCGATAGTGCCATCGAGCATTGAACGCATAACTTCCTCCTTTCCCTCCTTTTTCATTTTTCCATGGAGCAACCCAAGACGAATATCAGAACATACACCGCTCTGCAGTCGCTTATACTCTTCACGAACAGATTTCACGCCCAACGTATCTGACATATCGATAATAGGACAAATAATAAACGCCTGCCGCCCTGATGCAATCTGTTTTTTTAAAAAATCGTAGGTCCATTCACGATACACGCGGGGTACAATTTTTGTCGTTATCTTTTTTCTCCCCTTTGGAAGCATACGAATCGTTGATACGTCAAGATCACCATAGAGCGTCAGCGCCAAACTGCGCGGAATCGGCGTTGCGGTCAGTGACAGCAAGTGTGGCATGCTCCCGTCAGCGTTTTTCTCTCGCAATAACTTCCGTTGGCGTACGCCAAAACGATGTTGTTCGTCAATGATTGCCAGGGCAAGATATTTAAAAACAACCCTCTCCTGTATCAAGGCGTGTGTTCCGACGATGATATCTATCGTGCCGTCTGCGATGGACTTTAGTATATCGTTGCGAACCGCGAATGAGGAATCCCGCCGTTTCTCGGGATGACACAAAGCACTACCCGATGTCAAAAGCGCAACGCGCATGCCAAATTCTTTAAACGCCGCGCAGAGTGTCTCGTAGTGCTGCTGTGCAAGAATCTCCGTTGGAGCCATAAACGCGCACTGGTATCCTGACTTCACTACAGCAAGCAGCGCAAGCGATGCAACCACTGTCTTACCCGAACCGACATCCCCCTGAAGCAGCCTGTTCATTGGAACAGTTTTCCCCATATCGCCCAAAATCTCCTTCGCAACCGCGCGCTGATCCTTGGTAAAAGAAAAAGGGAGCGATGAAAGAAAAAGCTTTGCCGTATCGTGACGGAGCTTGACAGAGTAGGCTGCCATATGTGCAAGCTCGCTTCGGGATTGCTGCGTGAAGAGCTGCATGGAAAAAAGCTCCTCAAACGCAAACCGCCGACGCGCCTGACGAAACAGATCGCTCCTTTGGGGAAAGTGAATCTCTCGCAGCGCATCCTCTATGCCAAAAAAATTTTCTCCCCGCACAATACCCTGCGGCAAAACCTCTTCAATATCGGAACCACATACCTTCAGCGCACCGTGCATGAGAGAACGGAATTGCTTCTGTGTAATATGAGCCGGAAGTGAATAGACAGGAACGAGCCGCCCGGTATGAATGGTATCTTGTTGCAAGGATTTTTTCTCATATGCGGGGCTGACTATCTGCAAATCATAGTATGAATCACTCGTCTTCCCGCTCAACACAACATCGTCGCCAACGCGGAGGTTTTTAATAAGGAATGGCTGATTAAACCAAACAACCTTGATACTCCCGCTCTCATCGGAGATAAATGCTTCCGTGACAATCATCCGCCTATTTCGCGACCGGCGATTCGCAAGTATGTCGATACGACCATGGACGGTTGCCGTCATCCCGGCATGCAAATCAGAAATACGAACGCATGACGAAAAATCATCAAACCGATAGGGAAAATAAAAAATGAGATCCTTGCAGGTCTCAATTCCAATCTTCTTTAATTCCTTTTGAAGTGCCGGCCCCACGCGCGGCAGGCTCGAAACCGGTGTATCGTGTACTGCCATAGGCATGCTTGATATACCACCACTTTATTCACATATTTTCACTGCACCCGGTAGGAATCGAACCTGCATTGCGGGATCCGCAATCCCGTGTCCTATCCGTTGAACGACGGGTGCAAAGAGAATATGTGTTAGAGCTTGAGGATGCGCATCAGCCAGTCCAGAATCGGCTCGTGACGATGTTCTCCATTTTCCTCAAGAAAATCCAGTAAAAACATTCTAACTGATTCTGGCGAACAGTCAACCATCGGGATCGGTACCATGTTCCGCATGCCCCGCGCTTCGTGAAGATACAACACGGGCATCCCGTCATCACGCTGAAGGAGCGAAAACGAATCCAGGTCTGAAAATGAGTATTTCTTACTCCCAATATTGATGCCGTCGCTCTTCACTTCGCATTCAATCTTTGCCGGCTCTTGCATTTGGCGGGCAAACAGCACAACAACGGCAATGACTGTAATCACCGTAAACAAAAAGTTGTTCGTCGCAAAGCTATACACCACAAGCAACGCTACAACAAGCCCGGCGATAACGTACCACCAGACGCTACGCTCGTGCTTTTCGAACTCTTGAAATGTCCAGCTAAATGACTGTTCTTGCATATATCCGTAAGTATACCAGGTCTAAAGAGCGGCGCAACATTTTTAAAACTATCCACAGTTATCACTCGCAGGAACAATACAATCCATGATATAATGGAGACATGGCTAAGTCGTCTATAAAAAAACGGGTTGTATTTAAAAAAGGTGAGCAAAAAGAATTTCTTGACCAAATTCTTTATAATCTTTCAGTTAAAGATTGCTCGCTCATGTGCCACTACTCCCAGCGAACAATTCGCGACTGGCATCGCGAAAAGTTCTCCATTGATTTTGATTCTTTGCATATATTGTGCGACAGAACCGGCGTTCCCTTTCCAGATGAAGACAGCATTGAGATAAAGGATCGCTATTGGTATACAGCTATTGGAGCGCGACGGGGTGGGATGGCTGTGATAAAAAAATATGGGCATGTTGGTGGAGATCCTGAAAATCGCAAAAAGAAGTGGCGTCAATGGTGGGACAGCGAAGGAAGACATGATCCGAATTCAATCACAGCGCCAAAAAAAGTTCACCTGCCGCCTTTCTCCGAGAAGCTTGCGGAATTCGTTGGTATCGTACTAGGGGATGGCGGCATCACAAGAAACCAAATCACAATTACACTGCATAGAAACGATGATAAGGAATATGGAAAATTTGTAACACATCTCATCGCATCTCTATTCAAAGTGCCTGTCGGCATACATCAAGATAAAAACGCCCTTGCCACGTGCTATGCTATTTCTCGGGTCGGACTCGTTAATTTCTTTGAAAAAACTCTTGGCCTACAAAGGGGCAACAAGATAAGACATCAGGTTGATATTCCTGAATGGATAAAGAAGAATAATAAATTTTCAGCTAGCTGCATACGCGGCCTTATGGATACGGATGGGAGTGTATTTACGCATCAATATCGCGTAAACAAGAAGGAGTATGCGTACAAAAAACTGCAGTTTGTTTCACGGTCAGAGCCATTACGCATATCCGTATATCAAATTCTTCAAGGTGCCGGAATAGCCGTACGCCTCGGGAGGCATTACGACGTATGGATTGACAGTCAAAAAGAGCTGAAGAACTATTTTAAAATTATTGGGTCTAATAACCCCAAACACTTGAAAAGATATATAAAGTAAGATAAGCTTTCAGTACTTTGGAGAGGTCGCATAGTGGCCTAGTGCGGCGGTTTGCTAAATCGCTATACGGGTTAAACCGTATCGAGGGTTCGAATCCCTCCCTCTCCGAGTCTACAATTTAGTATCGTACTGACCCGAGTCTCCTAGGTATCGAGCATCGCTACTATAAGGATTTCTCGAAATATAAGAGCGACCAGAAATGGTCGCTCTTATAGATTAGCTAAATATCAACTTCTCGAGCTC
>CAYJLM010000013.1:7835-19574 GCA_964370875.1 uncultured Gammaproteobacteria bacterium
GTATATTGTAGTGCCGGCAACAACTTGTTCTGCTAGTGTTTCCTTTAACGCCCGCACGTTTGTTGCTCCGACCGCTGTAGCTAGCTGTGGCATCATGGTTTTAATGTCATCGTTTATCACATCTACTATTAGTTTACTGTAGTCAGCTTGTGAATAGGATGGATATGCTTTACTGATAATTTCAAAATCACAGAGATAATTTTCGAATTCTCGACGCGTCAGCGTCACGACTTTAACTTTACTTAGATGTGGTAAAGTGGGAGGCGCGTCATCTCTATCCACGAGTGCGATGATTTCAACATCACTGAATGCCTTATTTAAGATAGTTAGGGCGACCCCCGCATATTTAATAGAGTCTGCTTTGTTAGTGCTTGATACAAACAGTGCGTCCATCTTCTGGTAGAATATAGTGTTGAATATTTTTTCGTCTAAGGACATATTAATTTTCCCCTCGCAGTAAACAATCTTCCGCGGGGCAAGAAGGCCAGTGATGTCTTCCAACGCGGTTCGGAAAATTCTTTGCCAATTCTTACGAGTGAATTCGATTGGTTGAAGCGTGACCACCTGGTCAAAGTCAATGCTGGAGAAGTCTATGACCGTCGATTTCTCGCGAAGGTCATCCTGAAGAGCCCGCAAGAAGCCAATACTATGTGTCGCGACCCAAAGCTGGCAACTTTCAGGAATAATCCTTTCTAATTCGATAAGGAGTTTTCTTTGTATTTGGGTGTTCAGATGAAGTTCTGGTTCATCGATACAGAAAATAGTTTTCTGATAATACTCACGCTTAACGATGAAGTCTAGAAGGATGTCGACAACCTCCTTTTCACCAGAGGATAGGTTTTCAAATGGAAAGTTCTTAGAATCGCCTTTCTGGAAATAGAGTTGCCCCCTACCATCGATTATGTTTCCAAGGTCGGATATCTGGATATCTAGGATGCGTGAGAGCATACCATTTATCTCATCAACAAGCTCTGCACGCAATTCAGTGCCAGGCTTGCTACCGTTCTGAAATTGGTCGAACATTTGTCCCCACAGACGCTTGTAGTTTTGCTGCAGGCGACTATCAAGTTCCGCAGTATATTTTGGTCGAGCGTCCTTTGTGACCTCGCCTAGCTTCTCAAGCGATACGACGTTGAACGATCCGTTATGTCGATACGGACTGCGAACATAAAAACTTTTATTGTTAAGGGTCCCATCCGTGAAAAGTTCGATTGCATTTGTCCTGCTATAGTCGGAGCTAGGAATCAGCTTGTAAATTAGCTTGGAAAGATACTTTTGATCCGCACCACCCATGTCGTCAAAATCGCGACTCTTTTCAAGAAAGGCATCAAAAATCGAGCTTTTACCTGAGCCATTCGGGCCAACTAAAGCAACTATTTTTTTTGAATCTCCCGAGAGATCAATCGTTAGGTCTGTGAACCGGCGGAAATCTTTTAATTTTACTTTAGTAATTTTCATATTACGATTGGGAATATCGTTTGAGGGTTGTCTAGGTGGCGCGAATAGCGGCTTTGACTCATCGAGTGAATTCAGTATACTAATAGTAAAGAGTCATACAAAACATCGCTACTATATATAGTAGTATAACTATACGATATGTCAAAACATGAATCTGCATTGACTAGAAATATGAAAAAATATCGAAGTAAACTTGGTATCTCCCAAGACACGTTATCTAAGAGAGCGGATTTGGCATTTCATACGATCGCGAAAATTGAGGCAGGTTCAACGCCAAACCCGACTATTGAAACCGTTCAAAGGATTGCAACCGCCCTTGAGGTTTCACTTGATGATCTAATGAAATAAGGCTATGGCTAAAATCAACGAGGCGCAAACAAGGCAAAAAATTATAGATAAACGGTTAGACAAGGCTGGCTGGGATGTTAAAAATCCGTCTCAGGTTACATCCGAGCTTGATATTTGGATTGGCTTACCAGAAGGGGTTAAGGAGCCGGAACACGAATATCAAGGCTTTCAGTTTGCTGATTATGCCCTACTTGGTGATAATGGTTATCCTTTGGCGGTTGTAGAAGCGAAAAAAACTTCAAAAGATGCAAGAGTTGGACAAGAACAAGCACGTCAATATGCAGAAAATATCCAAAAAAATTCCGGCAAAGATATGCCATTTGTCTTTTATACGAATGGGCACGATATTTATTTTTGGGATACCGAAAAATACCCACCTCGCAAAGTTTATGGATTTCCAACAAAAAAAGATTTGGAGAGACTGTTATTTTTGCGCAAAAATGAAAAACCACTCTCCCAAGAACTAATCCAAAAAGAAATTGCCGGACGACCATATCAAATCGAAGCCATTCGTTCTGTTTTTGAAAACTTAGATAAGGGAAAGAGAAAATCTTTGCTCGTGATGGCAACAGGTACAGGAAAAACAAGAACTTGCGTAGCAATGATTGAAGCACTTATGCGAGCAAACAAGGTGCAAAAAGTATTGTTTTTAGTTGATCGAATTGCACTTAGAAACCAAGCACTTGACGCTTTTAAGGAATTTTTACCAAATGCACCAGTTTGGCCAAAAGTTGGCGAGCACGACATCGTAACAGATAGAAGAATTTATTGCGCTACTTATCCGACAATGCTCAATATTATTGAAGATAAAGATTGCCCGCTTAGTCCGCATTTTTTTGATATGATCGTAGCCGATGAAAGTCATAGATCAATCTACAATGTTTACAAAAATATTTTTGATTATTTTGATTCTGTTCAGCTTGGTCTAACTGCTACGCCAAAAGACGCAATTGAGCATAATACTTTTGGTATTTTTGAATGTGAAGATGGCATCCCAACCTATGCCTACTCATATGAAGAAGCGATAAATAATAAACCACCATACCTTTCAGACTTTGAAGTTCTAAAAGTTCGCACCAAATTCCAAAAAGAAGGTATTAGAAAAGATAATATTACCATTGCCGAACAGCAAAAACTTCTTGCCGATGGCAAGGAACCAATGGAAATAAATTATGAAGGCAGTGAAATTGAAAAAAAAGTAACCAACAAAGGAACAAACGCACTTATTGTGCAAGAGTTCATGGAGGAATGTATCAAAGATGAAAGCGGAACACTGCCGGGAAAAACGATTTTCTTTGCCATGACGATGAAACACGCTCGCAGATTGCAGGAAGTTTTTGACGACTTATATCCTGAACACAAAGGCAATATTGCAAAAGTTATCGTTTCAGACGATTCCCGTGTATATGGAAAAGGTGGCTTACTCGATCAATTTATCAATAAAGATTTTCCGCGCATTGCCATTAGCGTTGATATGCTTGATACAGGCATAGATGTCCGCGAACTGGTCAATCTTGTTTTTGCTAAACCTGTTTTTTCTTATACCAAATTCTGGCAGATGATCGGACGCGGAACCAGACTTTTGGAAGCTAAAAAAATGAAGCCGTGGTGTAAAGTAAAAGATAAATTCCTTATCATTGATTGCTGGGAAAATTTTGAGTATTTCCAAATGAACCCAACCGGGAAAATAGATAAGCCGTCAAAACCACTTCCAGTCCGTCTTTTCGAAACTAAATTACAAAAATTAAACCTTGCCGAATCACAAGACAATACCGAGCTTGTACAAAATATTATTCAAAAGCTAAAAGGAGATATCGTCAAACTTCCGTTAAACAATGTTGTAATTTTAGATGCAAAAAGTAAGATTGAAAAAGTTGATGAAACATTTTGGCAAAAACTTAATGAAGATAAAAAACTATTTTTAGAAAAAGAAATTGCGCCACTTATGCGCACCCGAACCGGTGAAGACTACAAGGCAATGAGTTTTGAGCTAAAAGTATTGCATTATTCTATTGCCAAACTTGACGAACAGGCTGGTCAAGACAAAAAAATAAAAATACTTGAGGAAGTACTTATTGAAATGGTTTCAGACTTGCCGTTATCCGTGAATGTTGTCGCAAAAGAAAAGGAAATTATCGAAGAAATTTTGAATAATGGTTATTTAGAAAAATCGGACGAGGAAGCTTTGGAAGTTTTGATACAAAAAATCGCTCCTTTGATGAAATACCGCGAGGAAGGTATTAAACCTGACCAAGATTCTCTTGATCTTCGTGATATCACAAGTGAAAAACAATTTATCAAATTTGGACCAGCACATGAACGAATCACTATTCAAAAATATCGTGAAAAAGTAGAGGCTTTGATTAAAAAATTGGAAGAAGAAAATGAAATATTGCAAAAAATAAAGCAAGGGGCTGATATCACGCAAGAAGAAGTTGAGGAATTGGCGGATACACTAAACGAATATGATCCCTATCCAACCGAGGAAAATCTACAAAAAGCCTATGATGCGCGCAAAGTAATGTTTCTTGATTTGATTAAATACATTATGGGTATTGGTGGTCTCGTTACTTTTTCTGAAAAAGTTTCCGAGGCTTTTGCTGAGTTTATTGCCGAGCACAACACACTTGCTCCAAATCAGATTCAATTTTTGATAGTACTTCGTGATTTTATTATCAACAATGGCGAACTTACAAAGAAAGATCTTGTTAGTGAACCGTTTACCAAATTGCATGCTCGCGGTTTCTTAGGTCTATTTACTCCGCAATTGCAAACGGAGATATTGTCGTTCACTAATAAAATTTTATATTATGCTTAACACAACGCTTAAATCATCAATCGGCAGGCTGTGGGATAAATTTTGGAGCGGTGGAATATCTAATCCGCTCACTGCTATAGAGCAAATCTCCTATTTGCTTTTCATGAAGCGCTTGGACGAGATGGATATCAAAAAAAGACAAGACGCGGAGTTTACTGGTGAAGCATATAAATCACTTTTTGGAGATGATAAAGAAAATCTTCGCTGGAGTCATTTTAGACAAATGGAAGGAGGAGAGATGTTGACTCATATTCAAACAAAGGTTTTTCCTTTTCTTAAAACTATTGGCAAAGAGGAAAGCCCTTTTGCGAAGCACATGGGCAATGCGGTTTTTATCATTTCCAAGCCGTCGCTTTTGGTGGAAGCGGTGAATATTATAGATGAGATTTTTGAAGAAATTGCCAAGCAAGAATCAAATGGTCAGGGTTTCCAAGATACTCAAGGAGATCTTTACGAATATTTACTTTCAGAAATCACCAGCGCCGGTAAACTTGGTCAATTCCGCACGCCTCGCCATATTATTCAACTTATTTGTGAACTTGTAGACCCAAAACTAGGCGACACAATTTGCGATCCGGCTTGTGGAACGGGCGGTTTTTTACTTGGCGCCTATCAACATATTCTCACGGCTCACACCAGCAAAGAACACCGCAAAACCGACGAGAACGGACTCACCCGCGGAGATTTAGGCGATAAGCTCACCGATGAAAGACAATGGACACACCTCAAAGAAAAAACATTCTACGGCTACGACATGGACGAAAGTATGGTGCGTATTGGCCTTATGAACTTAATGATGCACGGAATTTCTAATCCGAATATCGAGCAAAAAGACACGCTCTCTAAAAAATATGACGAGAATAATTTTTATGACTGTATAATGGCAAATCCGCCATTCAAAGGCAGTATTGATAAGGGCGACATAAACGAATCTTTATCGCTTGCGACAACGAAAACCGAATTATTGTTTATCAATACCATTATTAAATCCCTCAAAGTTGGAGGACGAGCCGGTGTAATTGTGCCGGACGGCGTACTTTTTGGCTCAAGTACAGCGCACAAGCAAGCTCGCAAAATGCTTTTGAATGATTGTGAACTGCAAGGCGTGATTTCTATGCCGAGTGGAGTTTTTAAGCCCTACGCCGGAGTAAGTACAGCAATTCTAGTTTTTGTAAAAGGTGGCGAAACAGAAAAAGTTTGGTTTTATGATATGCAATCAGACGGGTATACGCTGGACGACAAACGAAGCAAGATAAACGGTGGCGGAGATTTGCCAGATATTGTTGAGAAATGGAAAACAAGAAAAGACCAAACGGAAAATAAATTGAATAGTAAATTTTTCTATGTTGATAAAAGTGAAATAGAAAAAGCAGATTTTGATTTGAGCATTAATCGCTACAAAGTGACGGATTATGAAGAAGTTGTTTATGAAGATCCAAAAATAATTTTGGGTAAGATTGAAACGCTGGAACAAGAAATTATTGCTGGACTATCTGATTTAAAAAATTTGTAATTATGATCAAAAATAAACTTGGAAATTTTGTAAAAATAAGGACCGGCAAGCTTGATGCAAATGCAAGCTCGATTGATGGTGAATATCCTTTTTTTACATGCTCCAAGGAGCCTTTGAAAATCAGCTCTTTTTCTTATAACTGCAAATGTGTCCTTGTGGCTGGCAACGGTGAACTGAATGTAAAATATTACGAGGGAAAATTCGACGCATATCAAAGAACCTACATAATTGAAAGCAAGGACGAGTCAATTCTGGACACCCGTTATCTGTACTGGTTTTTGTTTAAGTACGTTGAAAAATTAAGGGAACTCTCAATTGGTGGAGTTATAAAATACATAAAAATAAATAATCTAACTGACCCTATAATTCCGCTCCCTCCTATTGAAGACCAAAAACGCATTGTAAAAATTCTTGATGAGGCGGATGCGCTTCGCCAAAAACGAAAACAAGCAATCGGGCTTTTGGATGACTATTTGAAGTCGGTATTTTTGGAAATGTTTGGCGATCCGGTGAAGAATGAGAAAAAATGGAAAAAACAAGCACTAAATTTTTTTGGGGAAATCATTACAGGAAATACACCACCAAGGAACGATGAGAACAATTATTCAACTAGTTTTATAGAGTGGATAAAAACAGACAATATTGTTACCGATAGAATCTATTTAACTCCTGCAACTGAACATCTATCAGAGGTAGGATTCAATAAAGCAAGATTTGTTATGCCAGGTGCTGTTTTAGTTGCGTGTATAGCTGGAAGTATTGAATCAATTGGTAGATGCGCAATTGCGGACAGGAAAGTCTCTTTTAATCAACAAATAAATGCCATTCAGCCAGATCCTCAAACGAACACTTTTTTTCTATATTGGCTTTTAAAAATTTCTAAGCAGTATATTCAGAGTCATGCAACAAAAGGAATGAAAAGAATTCTCACGAAGGGTGGTTTTGAAAAAATAATAATGATTGCACCTCCAATGGAAATACAAAATAAATTTGCCGAATTATTCCAAAAAACAGAATCACTTAAACAATCAATGCATGCCCAATTTGCGGAGCTAGAAACTCAATTTCAAGCCTTGATGCAAAAAGCGTTTAAAGGTGAGTTATAATTTTATGTATGGACGAGATATTTGCACAATATTATGAAGACCTGCTCCGCGCTCAATATCGAGTGTCGGAATTTGTGCAACAGCATTTACCTAGAGGAACAATTCGAGAGGACTTTTTGCGGGATTTGGTATTAAAAAGGAGAGAATCCTTGCGAGGCAAAAAAGGTATTGTCGTAAAAAATGGAACACAGAGCGGAGAATGCGATTTGATCTTTTACGAAATCTCGGCAACTACAACTCCCTTGGGTGACCAAATAATGATTGAACCACGACATTGCAAATTAGTTTTGGAAATAAAATCAAATGCGACCGGAAACGAGATAAAAAAGACGAACAAGAATTTTGAAAAAATAAAAACGATTGATCCAGATATAAAGCAACTTTGCGGATTGTTTTGCTACAATACGACCCTTGAGAAAAAGACAGTATTAAACCGTTTCGGCTGGACTTATGATAAGGATTTGGAAGGCTGGAAAGAAGATGCTGCTGTCAGTATAGTGTATCCACACATTGATTTTATCGTCTGTATCGCGTGTTTAGAGGAGGATGAGGAATTCATAGAAAAACAATTTTTCCTTATCAAAGACAATGAATCAGGAAGATATATTTTACGATCAGAGTATCCGATAATTAAGAATTTTTTTGGAGTAACGGATAATCTATAAACAATGATGAAGGTTTTGTGACACTAGTATTACTCGCGCAGTAGTGTTAGTGTCTTGTCCTTGTACCGTATTCTCGACCTAAGATTTCCCAGTAACTCGCGTTTTTCTGACACCGACCCCTCTTTCAGAATGTATTTCGCATAGTTCCGTATATCCGTATCCTGCGTGTCTTTTATTTTATCGGTACTGCCAAGTACTGACCGTTGGAATATATTAAATCTCGCAATCTCATCTTCCAGTTTCTTTCGCATGCCCAGTTCATTTATATCCACCTGATCCAATATTGCGAGCAGCTCTATAATCAACTCCTCCTCTCGAATATACTTGTTTTTGCAATTCCTATCCCGCGCCCGCGAGCATGAATAGTAGACATATCGTGCATGCGTGCCATCCTTCAGTTGCTTATACTTCTCTTCAGCAGATATCCCTGACTCGCAGTACCCGCACGTAAATAACTTCGTGAAGGAAAATTCGTGATTTTCTCTGACGATCTTATCTCTTGTCAGCTGTAGCTGCGCCTTGTCGTACAACTCTTTCGTGATAATCGGCTCATGCTTTCCTTGATACCAATTTCCACTGCCTCGCGGTCGTTCGAATGTTCCGTAGTAGAATGTATTATCCAGTACGCGATATACCGTGCTTAGCGTCATGGGCTTGTTGCCGCGCGTATAAAAATTAAGTTCAAATCGTAACCAGTTATAAAGTTTTCTTCCCGACCAGTTTTCATACGCCACCTTTTCAAACATCTGTCGTATAGCCGGCGCCCTTAGGGGATCGGTAATAACCTGGCACTTTTTGTCCATCTGATTTTGCAGCAAGTACCCCAGCGGTGCAGGTCCCACCCATAATCCCATCTCTGCCCGCGTGCGCATACCTCGCTTCACATTAATGCCTCGATTGTCGTTCTCAAGTTTAGCTTGTGAGCCGAGGATCATGAGGAGAAACTTTTCATTTGGATTATTTCCAAAACTTTGTCCGAAGGTTCGTATATCCTGTAGTGCTCCTGCATCCATGAGATCAACAACCCGGCCCAGATCGCCGGCATTACGAGAAATTCTATCTGGAGCCCACGTAAGAATGCCGTTGTATTTCCGTTGATTTATTTCTTCAATAATCTCGTTGAAGACCGGCCTCTTCCCAGTCTCTTTTGCCGAGTGCGATTCTCGTTTCATCGCCACCACCTCAAGCCCCTCACGCTCAGCGAGGATGAGCATTTCTTTAATTTGAGAATCAATTGATAGTACTTGTCGTTCCTCGGACTCGGTACTTTTTCTTGCGTACAGGCAATACCGCACTTTTACTTCTGGAACGCGTGCGGGGCGGCTTAATTGGGCCGTAGTGGTGCTTGGTTCTTTCATATGCTAGACACATTAATGACATACCCACAAACATCGTCTAGACCCCTAAAGTAGATAAACTGTTGGTAACTAAACTTTACTTTGAAGGGTTTTTAAGCTATTATTTGCATACAATTTGAAGTGCCTAAACTACGGGTCTTTGCCCGTAGCATGGCAATAAAGTCGGATTAGACATTGAGACCCCATCATGTGGTTTTGTCTAATCCGCCATATCGGGAAACTGATATGTCTGGCGTAAGCCAGAAAAACCCAACATGATGGGTTTTTAATTTTCATTCAAAAAATCAGCCTTAATAATTAAAAGCAAGTCGGTATGGAGGATACACAAAGTAAAATAGACCAATCTATGTCTCAACACGATGGACAAAATAATAGCGAAGACAGAATCGATCAGGCGAGCGATTCCGATCAACAAACTAAAAAGATTCTTAAAAATAAGCAAACGAGTATGAATAAAACAAAACCAAGCGCAATAGCGCTCAGGCAGGTTCGCAAAAACCTTAAGAAGTTTATCAGCGTTCTTGAGTCAGCCCATAAAAAAGACATCAATGAATCTGACACAAGCAATATCATCAACGACATGCTTGGCGATGTCCTTGGGTATGATAAGTTCTTCGATGTTACAACGGAATATAAAATCCGTGGACAATACGCGGATTACGGTATTCGTATCAAAGATAAGATACATGCCTTCATTGAAGTAAAGGCAATCAATATCGCTCTTAACAGTCACCACCTTTTTCAGGTCTCAAGCTATGCCGTTCATGAGGGAGTGGATTGGGCAATTTTGACTAACGGTAATGTCTGGCAGCTCTATCGTATTGAAGATACAAAACCTGTTCGGTTGGCACTTGTTTTGGCAGTCGATCTCTTTGATAAGACAAAAAAATTTCCTGAAAAATGCCTTGATTTCGTCGCCTTTCACAAGAGAAGCATGACATCGTCATATATCGTTGATCTTTGGAAAGAGAAGACTTGCGTTAATCCAGATACGATCAAGAAGATCATATCTTCAAAAGAGGGTATAGAGTTCGTACGCAAACAAATCAAGCGTCAGAGCGGATACAAGGTGACAACCGAGCAAATAAGGGCTATTTTAAGCACTGAAATACTAACAAATTGATTTAGGGAACCACACGGTAACATATGTCTATAAAAAAATATCTCATTCTCGCTCTGGCGTTCATACTTCTGCCAGCACTTGTCATCGCCGCGGATAGATTCGACACGAAGCTCGTTAACAAATTGAAAGGACGAATACTCCTTCAGGTACAGCGACATGGCGAAGCATGGTATCTCAATCCTGCCGATGGAAAGAAGTATTACATGCAAGATGGCAACGCGGCCTATGAGATGATGAGAAAATTTGGTCAGGGGATCTCAGATTCAGATTTGGACAAGATACCAACGGGCGTTCTTGAAGGAAATTCAACAAATTTTTTTACGAAGACCGATAATTCCCCAGCTATATCTGAGCAGAGTCAGTCTGTGAATAAAAAAGAAATACTAATTGAAAAGATGGTTGGCGATGAAGTAGATTTGGCAACACACAATTCGACCCTATACGGCGCAGTTATATTTAAGTTTAGAGTGAATTCCGTGAGAGAGGAATCAAGTATAAGTAGTCTACTTGGTACGAAGGTGGCAAAAAAAGGTGCAAAATTTGTCATTGTCGATCTCGATGTCACTAATCTCATGCAAGGCAAGTTTATGTTTCCGCTTAATGGGCTCCCATTGGTAGATAATAAGTCTAGACAGTATGAAACATACAGCTATAGTGGCGGATATATTGAAAATTCTTTTGATGTGCGGAGCTTGGCACCAGGCATTCATGAAAATGGAATATTAGTTTACGAAGTTCCTAATGATGCAATAAGTTATGCGATTTTGGCCGGTAAGGCTGGTACCAACGATGTCTATACGGTAATTTTGAAATAAACAATGTTTATGAAAAAATATCTAATCATCACCTTGGCTGTCATACTACTACCGGCAATTGTCATGGCAGCAGGGAAGTTCGACCCAAAGCTTGTCAATAAATTCAAGGGGCGCATATTGCTTCAAGTTCAAGGACACGGAGAGGCTTGGTATCTTAACCCCGCTGACGGTAAAAGATATTACCTGAAAGATGGAACTGCTGCCTATGAAATGATGAGAAAGTTCGGACAAGGTATTTCAAGTAGTGATTTGGATAAGATACCAGTGGGCACGTTAGACACTCCTGATGTTAAGGAGAGCCTGAAGACTGAAACAAAAAGTACAGCACCCATTCAAAATACCCTTCCTGTAGTTAACACTCAACAGCAAGGACTACAAACTCAACCAACACAGCCTGTTATCCAAAAGGAAGAGCCCCAAACTTCGTTTTACATCGTTACTCGCGTGATTGATGGCGATACCTTTGATGTATCTCTCAATGGAACCACGCAACGGATTCGAACCATCGGGATGGATACACCAGAAACCGTCGACC
>CAYJLM010000014.1:0-17912 GCA_964370875.1 uncultured Gammaproteobacteria bacterium
GTGATCGTCCCGTTGTTCTGGAAGAGCACGCCCCGATCCGAGCCGTCCCAGTCGGTCGCGCCATGCAAGGCGCAGTTGACCAGGTAGATGCGCCGGGGCGCACCCATGCCGGCCGGAATGGCGAACGCCTGGGTCATGGCCGTTGCCGACGTATTCAGGAACAGGCAGTTCTTGAAGATGTTGTAGCGATCGACACCGGTTGCGTCGACCACTTCGGCAAAGATTGCTCCCGCATGGCCCGCCCACAGGGTCAACATGCAGTCCTCGAAAACGTTGCGATGTGCTTCCCCATCGAAGAGAATGCCCGCCATGCCGGTTGCGGCCGCGATGGTATCAACGCCGATGGTGCAGTTCTTGAAGAGGTTCTCTTCGGCGCCGTCCAACTTGAGCGATGCGCCGCCGTCGATCGCTTGAGCTGCGTGCCCGCCGCCGGCGAAGTGCACGTTCTCGAAGTAGTTCCTGCCGCCGGTGACGCTGACATTGATGAGTGAGGTTGCGTCGTCAACACCCTGGAAAACATAGAGGTCTTTGAAGATGCAGCCGGAGCCGGAAACGGTGACCAGAGGAGAGGCCCCGGTCAGAGTGGATGTCTGGAAAATCCTTGCACGCTGCCCCGCCCGTGAAGGCGCGCACCAACCAACCAGGTGCGTGTAGCTCTTCGACCAGGTGAGCGCGGCCGCGAGGTTGTTGCCGCTTGAACCGGCCAGATACAGAACCGTATCGTGCTGATTGGTCGTGCACAGTGCGTAAGCCGCTTCGATCGAAGCAAGCGGCTGCTTGAACGACGTGCCGGGATTGGAGTCGCTGCCGTTGGCCGGGTCAACGAGGAAAATCTGCGAATTCGGCCCCCTCGGAACGCCGAGAAACGCGAGATACTCGGAAACGGCTTTCGGGAAGAGTCCCATCACATCCTCCTTATGCCGTCAATGCGGCGAACGGGTAACCAGTGCCCGAATCCAGGCGCGACACCGGACGTGGCAGAGCGAACGCCAGCCGCATCACGGCGCGCATCGCGACCATGTCCTGTTGGAACAGGTTATAGACGATCTGGTTGGCGGCATCGGTGATGACCGCCTGGTCCGCGATGGTGTAGGTAATGTCCATGCGGGGCGCCCAGACAAGCTGCGTCCAATCGCCGGCGATGTCCCAGTACGTCGCGGAGATTGCCCCGTTCTTGGGGAACAGGATTTGCTCGCCGTCCAGCAGGTACGAGCCGGCGGCCTGCATCGAGGTGGTGAAGATAGGCTGCCCGTCGGTACTGCGGACGTTGCGCAGCTTGCCCCGGAAAGCCATCGGCGCGATATGTCCGGTCGCCATGTAGCCGTCGGCTTCGAGCGTGCCGAGCAATCCGGCGACACCGGCGCCAGTTTCCCCGAGCAGCGCCTCGTACAAGTCGGTGTAGGCCGCCGCACTCAGCAGGTGGGAGCCTGCCGTAATGCCGGCAATCAGACCGGCTGCGCCCAGGTTCGTGGTCCAAGCTGCGGGAATGTTCGTCCCGTACAACACGGCCTGGTCGATCGCTCGGCCCATCGCTTCTTCGATCTGGGGTCGCACTTCGCCCCAGATGTCGTACTCGCTGTCATCGAGGACCGCTTGCGGAATGGGAACGATGACGGCCAGCTCTTCGGCAACCAGGCTGACGTTGGTCCAGTTGGCTTCACTGGTCTGCTTGAGGCCGGTGTCACCGCTTACAAAGTAAGCTGTCGCCAAAGCGCTGGAAACTGGTATTGTCTTGGTCTTACGGCTCATGTTTGGCAGTTTCTTGGCGAGCGCCAGCACTGCCGAGGTCGTCGGCAGCGCCTTGATGATTTCCGCCGCCATCTCATCGGGAATGAGCGCGTCGGCATCAGTGCGAGAAATTATGTTCGAGTATCCCACTTGACTCCTCCTGCATTAACGCATGCCAGCCGCACGCCGGATGCGATCGTTCATGTTGAACGCGTTCTGATTCGTGTTGCCGTCTCCGCCGTTCGCGGATCCGGTTGTCGCCTTACGGAAAAGCTCGGGAGCTTGCAGCTTGATCGCCGCCCAGTCCGGCACGCCCTTGGCATTGAAAAGCGTCCCCTGTTCAGCCACTAACCAGGCCAGTCGCGGATTGAGACAGCCGATCTCCGGCTTGCTCGCCTCTTCCGCAAATTCGGCCCGGCGTTGTGCGATACTGAGCTGGCCTTGCAGGTCTTGGAGCGACTTCTCGAGCTCGGAGCCCTTTTCGGCTTTCGCTTGAAGAGCTTTGATCTGAGTTGCCAGATTGGTGCGCTCTGTTCGCTCAGTATCAAGAGCGGACTTTAGGCCCTTTGTGTGGCTGTCCAACAGCCCTTTTACGGTCTCATCCTGGCCGGCAAGCCAGGTTTCGAAGGTTGGTGCGGCTTGCTGCGTCTGTTGTTGCTGTTGCCCCTGTTGGCCTTGGGCTTGGCCGGATTGCTGGCCTTGCCCGCCTGTTGCTCCCTGTGCTTGGTCCGACATTGTTCCCCCTGCGAAAATACGGGCGTCTCGCCCGCGGACGCGGCGTCTCACCGTGCCTGCATCATTTATGCACGCCGAGTTGCGCTAGAAGCACATTTGAGCGAGTTACCTTAGAGGGAGTTTGGCCTGAGGTTGCGGAGAGCGAGCCTTGCGGAAATTCTCTTGCGCGACGCTGCGCCACTTTGCGGCCTCATCTGCGCCTAATACTGAGTTCAGGGATTTGACATATGAGGTCTTGCCCCAATCAGGTGAGTAACGAGTACCGACCAAATCAGACAGTTTGAATGCGCCGGCTTGATACGCTTCGTACCCTGCATGCCCCAGAATGTTGCGTTGCTGGTCCTCGCGCAGCTCTTTGAAGCGGCTTTCACCATCGCCGTAGTCCAGAGGCTTGTCATCGGGCACGTCGAAGCCTAATTCCTTCCAGGTTTTCGGCAACGGCGCCGGAAAACATCTTCCGTTCGGATGTTCACTCATGATTTCGGTGTGCGGATGCACAGATCCATGGAGTGCATAGCACAGAACACATGTTCTACCCGAGAGTGCACTAGTCCAGACCCATCCGGTAACTATGTCTGAATTCGCTTCGTACTCACGTCGCTGAGCTTCACGATAAGCACGCAACGTTTCGGTTCGGGAAACGGTCAGAGCACGCGAGAGATTCCCGCCAAACGCCTCACGTACGGAGCCCGCAATGGCGCGGGGGTTTTGTCCGGTCGCGATGCCTTCGAGAAGCGCATCTTTCACGGACTCAGAAGCTTGCGGGCCGAGTTTATCGAGCAGTTCCCGTAGAGGGGACCCTTCACCCGTCAACCCTACAATGTCCTCGAAAGCCTGCGTCGGTAAGTGGGTGAACGAGAGTGCGTACCCCGGAGGTGGAGGGCCTGCGGCGATTCGTGTCAGTTCTTCGGCGTGACTTGCAGCAGCCTCAATCGCCCGGCCCTGGAGATTGACGATGCGCGGCTCGGCATACTGAGCCCACAGGCGCAGCTCCTGCTCGATTTGGCGCTGTAACGATTCGAGACGACCAGCTTTGTACAGCCACGATGCGTCAATAACCTCACCGGCTTCGAGAGCAATACGCCGGGCCTCGAAAAGTTCGTCTAAACGGGCTTGGATTCGGTACCAAATGCCACCATACGCACGCACCAACTCGGAGGCCGCTGCGCGTTCAGCCTGGAGAAGCGCCGCACGTTGACGGGCGAGAACGTCGTAAATACGACCTGGACCCTGCGCGCTCATTTCCGGGTCTGTTGCTCAGTATCAGACGGCGCACCGCGAACCGGCGTCGCGGCGTTGCGGTCGAAAGCCGTCAGAAGCGCCGCGCCCATTTCTTCCGCTTGCGCCGTCTTTTCTTCTTCCATCGTCACGATCTGCTGTTCGCTATACCCCGCTTCGCGTTGCAGTTGCTTGTTGGACACCCCAATGCCCTTCTTGAGTGTCAGCGTTTCGATGTGGGATTTCGTGTTACGGGGTACCGGGTCGCGCCACAAGCATTCGAGCTTGGCGCCCTCAATGCCCGCCATGCGGAGCGCCAGGGACATCGCATCCTCCCACACGTCGCCCCAGGCTACCTGGCGGTCACCAATCTTCGTGGTCAACGGCTCTTCGGCCGTTTTCAACGCCTCTCCGCTCGGGTACTCACCTTCCTGCAACGAGAGAGCGTGCAACGGGGTTTCGGAAACGGTCGCGATGTCCCGCCGAAACATATTGCCCATATCCAGGAAGGGTGAAAGCCCGGCAGGATCGAACTGGCCGAAACGAGCATCAGCAGCCGGTGTATGCCAAACCCGATCGGCCCCGGCCTTGAATTCCACCGGCTGTCCGGTCACCGGGTCAATCTCGATCTCTACACCCGTGGCCCACCGCTGGGGCAGAGATGAGAATTCACCAGCGACCAACATGTCCATGATACTTTTGTTCAAACCGTCCTGTAACGGCAGAACGCAGGCCAGCTCGGAGACACCGACTGATCCGGTATCTGCGTCGTTGGCAAAGTGGAAAACGGGCACAACATCCCAGGGGTTTTCGAGCGGCCACGATTCACCGGGCGGCGTGAATTCAGAAAATGTCGTTGCGTTCTCAGGAAACGACGCGCCGGATTCCTTGCTTTGCACCATCGTCGCGTACTTCTCGATGCGATCCGGGTAGTAGAGGTTCATGCGCCAGCGCCGTTCGTTGTCAAACCAAACTTTGCCGGCGGAGAGAATGGTCCCCGGCCGCTCAGTATCGTACGTCACGCACACCGACGCGGCCTTGTTCGGATAGAGACGGGGACCAAAACCGTCTTCGGGCCAAACGATGAGATAGGCATCACCGGCAACGAGGCCCTCCCGGTGCACCTCGCCCGCGCGCCGATCCATACGATTCGCTTTCCAGATTTCCCACGCCGCGAGGCCGAATGCGTCGGTTTGCGGGTCGTCGCTATTCTCGGAGGCGAACCCGGTCACCTGCAGTTTGTTCGCAATGCCGTTGACTACCGGCTTACACATGTTGGCGGCAAAAGTGGCAAAGAGCCGCCCAAAAGCCGAGCGAAACTTCTCCGTTGCGTAGGACATGCGATGTTGCCCAGCATAATACTGAGCCAACAGAGCGTAACGATCCCTGCGACTATTGATCGTTTCAAGCGTGTCTTTGATTGCGGTAGAGGCCATTGAGGTACTCCTAATTCGAGCGCACGCGACGATCTGCGCCGCCGACTAGCTCAGTCGCCGCCCAGACAAGCGCATCAAGCCGGTTCGGGCTATCATCTCCCGGAGTCCACAGAGTCATTTCGTCCTCGAGCATCGGGAAGCTGCCCACATGATGACCCTTGCCCTTCTCGTAAAGAGCAGCGATCGGTTCGGCGCGCACCTGTTTGCCACGCGTCGCATAAACAGGTCGGTACGGTATCTTGGCGTCGACCTGGCGCAAGGTTGCTTCGACCATTTCGCCACCATTATTGATTTCGGCAACGATCCTATCTGCCCGGTGGGTGTAGTAGGCCGCGACTGCCGCTTTCGCCCACTGCAATGGGCTGCCTTGCCGGCTGGCGTCCTCGAGAACGTACAGATGCCCGTCGCGGGATGTGCCAGCAACGATAATCCCAGCTTCATCACCCGTTGTCGTCGCGGTTGGGTCAACGGCCACAACCACCCGTATCAGATGCGGCTCGGCGGTCACCCGGTGAGTGTCGATATTGGCCCGTTTCCAAAGGGCGCCGGGCGCCTCATCCACATCTTCGGCGTAGATCTCCTGGCGAATGGCCAGTTCGGTCATATCCTCCGCAATATCGGCGAGCGCCTTTTCGCTGATGTGCGGGTTGTCGTGGCTGGTAAAGTGAAACGCTTGCCAGCGACCGGACTTGTCGGCCTGCGCCTTCTTGAACAGCTTCGCCGCGTGCCGCGGATCTTTGGCCTTGGTTACGCTGCGACTGTGCAAGCTCGGCGGGGTGTAAACAAACACGGCGTCGCCGTCGTTGTCCAGCAGCATAGGAGCGCCGACAATGCCCCAGGCATCCTCATCCATTAGTTGCCACTCATCGAGGATGAGCAAGTCAGCGTAGTCCCCTCGAAGGGTATCAGCATTCCAACAGGTCTTGGCTTTGATTCGCTGCTCAGTATGAGAGAGCTCGATCACATGTTCGGTTTCGTTTTTGTAGAACACCCCCGCGTCGATCGGTTCCCTAAGCGCCTCAGTGACCGTGGCCCAGAATCTGTCAATCTGTTCGGATGTGGGTGCGCCATACAGAACGCGCCGGCCTTCTAGAAACGCCTCTACTGCCAGGATTGCAACCCCGACGGTTTTTCCGCCGCGTCTTCCTGCCCTCACTATCCTGCGCTTTGCCGGACTGTCAATAAACGCGACCTGCTGAGCGTGCGGCTCAGGTAGCTGGATCGTCAGGGTTCGGCTTGCGTTTGTTGCCATACACCACATTCAGCGTGAGCGGGCCGCCATCTTCGCCAGTGACTTCGACCGACTGCGGCACTTTCCCGAAAGCCACTTCCATGACGTGCATCTGTAGCCGGGCATCGGGCGAAGCCAGCCATTTGCGCAATATAAGCTCGGCATTTGTGAGCTTGCGTCCGTTGACAACCACCGGCGCGCCATCCTTCGTGTGCGCTTCTTCGTGGGCGATCTGCTGGGCGAGCTCCCTGAGCGCGTCAAAGGACTTCGGGCGACCCTTACGATTGATGCGGGGGTCGCCTTTAGCGAATGGCTTGCCACCCCTGTTTGACGCTGTATTACTGTCGCTCATCACTCAATCAGCTCGGGAACCTTGCCGGTCATGTCAGCCCAGCGTTGCAAGGCTACGGCGACATAGCCCGGCGAGATTTCGATCGCTCGGCACTTGCGCCCCAGGCGCTCGCAGGCGATTAGTGTAGCTCCACTCCCAAGAAACAAATCAAGAACCACATCACTCGACTCACTACTGTTGCGCATTGCACGCTCTGCCAACTCCACTGGTTTCTGCGTAGGGTGAAACTCATTCACTGATGCCCTGTCACAGTCCCACACCGTAACTTCATTTGTTGGCCCAAACCATCGCGGCGCATGACCACGCTTGAAACAGTAATACATCGGCTCGTGTTTCTGCTTATACTGAGCTGAGAGCGCCCCGAACTGTGCTTGATTTTTGTTCCACACCAACTCACAACGTATCTCATAACCCGCAGCCGCAGCCGCAGCCGCAGCCGCGATACCCTTGACGCCAGCGTGCCACAAATACAAAGCTGACTCATCATCGGAGAAGTCAGTCGCCATGCGACAAGCGGGCATATAGAGGTCAGTAGTAGAATCGCCTTCTAGTTTCTCACGCACCTTTGTCCCGCCGTCGTAATCCACTCCATACGGAGGATCGGTGTAGACGAGTTGCGCCAGCTCCCCACCCGTCACCCGCTGGACCACCGCCGCATCCGTGCAATCCCCGCAAATGAGCCGATGCTCTCCGAGCTGCCACAGTTGGCCCAGTTCGGTACCCCACTTTTCCTGTAACTCGGCCGCACGATCAACTTGGGCGCCTGGGTCAACCTGCTTGGCTTTCTGCTCATTCGCCCACTGTTCCCCGAGGTCGGAAAGCTCCTCGCCGGTCCAGAGTGCACCCAACGTCTCGGCGTCAAAGCCCGCCAGTACTTCGACATTCCAGGTCAAATCAAATTCCTGAATGCGATTGTCGGCCAGGGCAAGTCTCTGAGCTTTCTTATCGGAGGCGTCTGGAATGTCAGTCCGCACAACAACAATCGGTCGTGTGCCGTCAGTCTCAATAACAATCGGTTCCACATCGGGCGTGAAAACATGCCCAGCAGTCTCTAAACGTGCCGAGCCTGCAATCATCTCGCCATCAGCCGCCGTAGTCATGGCGCCAATCCAACCATCAGACTGAATTGATTTTTGCAACGCGGTTAGGCCACGCTCAGTATGCTTGTTTGCGTTCTTGGTTGCAGGGCGAATCTCTCTAGTCATGCCTGTTACCCTATCACGCGACAATGCCGCACAAACACATTAGGCCTCTTCCTGAGCATAACAAACCTGCCAAACATCATCATCGTCTTGGTAAATGGGGATAACGGCGGAAAGGTCCACCAACGTCTTCCATGCAGCCCAATGCTTAAGGCCAACAATACGCGCTACATCTTCAGTCGTCAACGCTTCACCATGAGCAAGATGCCATGCAATAAGGGCTGCCCTTTGGCGAGGTAAATACTCGCGCGTGTTGTCCGTCAAACTACCCTCCTAAGCGCATAGATAGCCTCTTTATTGGTGAGACCATAAAGCCGGGCGTAGAGATTCACGATGTCCAGTGGCTTATCCGTACAGCCGCCAAAACAGCCGCAAATCTGCTTCGCAGTGTCGATCCAAAAAGATGGGTTACTGTCCTCATGCAGCGGACAGCGACAGCGCAGCCACCGGCCATCGCGGCTTGTTTGCTCAGTATCTTTGAGCAGGGTTTCGATGCGGAGGGTTTGCTTGATGTGATCCACAAGGCCTGCCGTAATTGTTCCGGGATTGTCAGCAATAGCCCAAGGATCGTCGCTTATCGTGCTCAGTATATTGCTGGGCAAAGTAACGTGATCTGGTTGCTGAACCTGCAGAAGAATGGTCGACGGCAAAACGTCAGAAAGTGCCTCAACTCTGGGGATGATTAGAGAGTCGCCTTGCGCCTCATAGATTACGCCAGTTGGGTGAATCGAGCCGGCGCCCAGGACGTAACCCCAACGTGCCTTGATGTCGATCCCATGCGCTTTGAACTTGCGATTCTTCTCGGGTTCTTTGGTTTCCAAATACACATGCACACCTCGCGCTGTCGTGACCTTGTAGGCATGGTGCAACACCCTGCTCGCCTGACTAAACCTGCCCTGCTTCGCTGCCCAAAGTGTCCAGTTGCGATAGGCGAGCTCAGTATCAAAGTCGATCACGCACAAATTCTTCCAGCCTGTCACAATGCCCACGTTCGTTTGCCTACCGAACCAATTCAGCAACTCGCCGGCCGTGTGTAAGCGATTTTGGTACTCACCCCATGCAGGGATACCCGGCAACTTTTGTTGCCAAAGTACCGGAATCGACCCGATTCCCAACGTAAAAAAGCGACTTGCGGTCTCAAAACAGGATGTTTTCATTGTGAAGGATTGCACGTTGTGCACCAACCTGCACCAACCTTTCCTTTAATCCCCCCCCTACCAATATTAGTTTGTGTATTACTACTAAAAAATATCGGTATGGGGCCCTTAATACAAACGATGGTGCAGGTTGGTGCGTTCGCAGTAGGGTTCACGGTTATATGCGCTCTACGCCGAGATAGCCCCACACACGTTGACCGTGCTGCGTCGTGCGCATCGAACGCTCGCAACCGAGCTTCGTCAGCAAAGCTGCAAGTGCCATTGCATTTTGGCGTGTCGAGCCACCTTTCAAGCCGTTGTTTTCAAGGCCCGTTACTATCTCGTGGGTGGGTGTCCAGAGCAGCGTGTTGTTCGGGTGGATACGGTAAAGCGACTTGAGCAGACCATCGAGCGAATCGTCCACCTCATATCTCTGGTTGATTTCGTTCGCTTTGATTACCTCACCGGCCGTCAGGTGCCAGGGTTCGCCGGCGAGGTACGCTGCATTCGCTTCGGCCCAGACATGGTTGGGATCGAGCGCCCAGTAGTTCCAGTCAATCGCTGTCATATGACAGATCATGAAGCGACGGTTTCCGGTGGGGTCGCTTAGTGCGCCTTGTTCGTTGTTGAACGTGCCAATAAAGGACGCCAGCGCCGGTTTTACCATGTCGAACATCGCGTACGCTTTGCGGACCGTGACCCGGTGCATCGTGATGAAGAATTTGAGCGCCTCGCGGTCCGCCTTTCGCATCGTTACGCCGAATTCGCTCACTTCCCAAAGCCATTTACTCGCGAGCCTGACGAATGCGTCCTTGTCTGACGGGTCGATCGGCGCCTCGACATAGAGGTCAGGGAGTGGCCGGGCAAGCCATTTGACGAAGTGACTTTTCCCGAGCCCTTGCACGCCGTCCATCACAAGGACACGGTTTTGTTCGCTCGCTCGAACACGTGCGACTGACCCGATAAGCCATCTTCTGAGAAACGCGCCGAACATCTGGTCAACATCGGTGAAGAAGCTTGCGACCTTTTCGATATAGTTGCCGCCGTCATATTGGAGTCCGTTCAGGTAATCAAGCACGGGATGATAGCGATTGAGATAGGCCTCACTTATGTAGACGTCCTCGCAGACATTGACGTGCTCGAAACCGTTGTCGCGCATCTGGCGCCGGATGAGCTTGGCGAGTGGGTCGGATATCGTCTGCCACGATCCTCCGGTCTTCACCTCTACAAGGTCGTTCAGGTTATTCATGCGGAATTCATAGCCGAGATCCGCGAGGGCTTTCAGGTAGTCGGCGGATTTAGCACGGCGTTTTTGTGCTGCTCGCTGGTTTTGTTGGGTTTGGAGCACGGCGGCATGGCCGGTTATCGCTGCTAATACTGAGCTCTGAAGGGTTACATCGAGTGTGCCAATGGCATTGTTTAGTTCGTTCTCTATGTCGCCAACTGCTGCGCCAATAATGCCCATTGCGAGCGTAACCCAAGGCTCATCATCGGGCGGAGGACTAGTAGGAATACTGAGCGTTAGGTAGGCGTTTGTTACCCAGTCCAAGCCATTTAGGAAGGATTTCGGCTCGGCTTGTAAATAGGTTTGCGCCAATAGGGTCGCATCTTCAGTCGTAACGCCCGCAGAGGTAAGTAGCGATTGAAGCGGAGTTACCCAGGTTTGGGATGTGGTGGTCATAGTTGCGCGCCTATCGGCTCGGAGAATGCGAGCAGCGGCAAGTGCTCCGGAGGTTCCAACCCACTCAGCCGGTCGCGTGTCGTTTGAATTGCTACTGGGTCAATGTCCAGTCCGATGCAACGCCGTCCGATGAGTTTGCAAGCAGCGGCGGTCGTGCCGCCGCCAACAAAGGGATCAAGTACCAAATCGCCCGGTTCCGTGAAACAGTCGATGTAGTAGCGTGCGCTGCCTACGGCCTGTCCCCATTCGTGATAACGCTTGTCGCCGCTTTCGCCTGTGAACTTTCCGACTGTCCCAATCCGCGAGAGGGAGCGGCCTTTCGAGTAGGCAATAATATGCTTGGCCCGGTTGATAATGTTTACCTTGCGGTTGCCGTAGGGCCAGACGACACCCGTCTCGTTGCCCTTCATGTCGAGAATGTAATCCCAGTAAAAGGTTAGGCTCGCGTCGTCGAACATGCGAAATATCTGATTTAGGTAGACACCGCCGCACATCGCCATCACAAAGCCCCCGGGTTTCAGGATCCGCGCAGCCTCTTGTGCCAACTGCCCGTAACACGGCAGGAACTGCTTCAGATAAGGCGGATCAGTGAAGATCATGTCGACGCTGTTGTCCGCAAGCGGAAGATGCTGGACTGAACCACGTAAAAGCGGTGTAACCCAGGCGGTTTGGGCAGTTGTTGTCATGCGAACTCCAACGGTGCCTGGGTATCAGTAATGCGGTGATTCCAGATCGTAGAATACTCAGCAAACGGGACCGTGCGCCACAGCCACCGATTGGCCCAGCGTGCCACATCTAGCAACTTCTGCTCGGTCCAGTCATGGCGCACCATCGGACGTTTGACCAGAGAATTGAGAGCAATCAACGGCTGGACATGCGGCTCGCAGCCCCACTCGATTACCCGCATGATGCGGCCGAGGCACGCATCGAAGGGCTCGTTACCGATCAGCACATACACGCGCTTGCGAGACGCAGATACGGCGGACAGGATGGTCGTTACGCGGTGAACGTCGTCGCCCTCCGCCTCTTCGTCATAGGCGAAGCGCCAGGGGCCTCGGTTGATCGGTTCCCAACGGCGAAACGTGCTTTCGTCGAAGGTGCGCGGCTCAAAGCCGCTATTGGCGTCAAGCAGTTGCGTGTCGGTCGACTGGTAGCGGGCGATGATATGGCTCTGGTATTCCACCGGGAGCGCAGATAGGTTGTTGTCGCAAAGAATCGGGCGCGGCGTGAAGTCTGGAAGTAGGGTAAACGTGGTGCCTTCCATCTTCGGCACGATGCAGAAGTAGCAACCCACGGGACAACCCCGGCTGGCGATCGTCGCCTGAGGGTTGTGGTGCGCCAGGGCGTCAACTTCGCCCCCGGTCTCGGCCACGTCGCTGAGATAGTGCCGGCTGGCGAACAAAGCCGGCCCCCCTGCTCGGACTCGCAGTCCTTGGGTGCGATAGAAGATCGCTTTTTGATAGGCATCAGGCAAGCGCCACGAGAAGGCCACAGACAGAAACGCTGTGTCACCTTCTACCCATTCCGCTAGACCACCTGACCAAGCCATCAGCCTTCGCCTGTCTCGCGCAGCACAACATGCCCGACCCCGATTTGTCCGATTGTGCCGCAATAGCTGCAGACATAGAATGCCGGCAATGTCGGGTCCATCTTGACCGGTTTCAAGAGTCGTGGCATACACCCACAAAAGGGACAACGTGTTGCCCGGTCGACAACGAGTTCATACTGAGCACGAGAAGAAGCGATTTCTTGGGTTTGCGCCATTGGGAAACCTCAATTGTGAGTTGACTCAGCCGCCGGAAGCATTCTCTGAATCAAGCGTTAGGAAAGCCACACGCGGACGGTAGAGCCGCACACTCTTGCCAACCTGGACAAGGTAGCTCTCGTGGTCGCGTGACCAGTTATCGAAGTTGTGCCGAAAGCCGGCGAACTCGCGCGGCACGCAGCGAAGTGGTTCAACGAGTGCCGGCACGACAGCCACAATCACGCCGCGCTTGATTGTCCAGGAACCGGCCGCTTGGCTTTCCCATCGCACTTTGTCTCCTACTTTGAAGTTCATGGCATTTTTCCTTTCAATGTTCACTCGCCGGCAACCCATACGCGGTTACCTGCATAGGTACGCATGTGAGTGCTTGCACAGTGCCGGTTTTCTCCGCGACCACTGCAAGGCAGAGAAGTTGCATCGGCTCGTCAAGCCACCGTCTGACAAACTGACCGGAATCGAGCTGGTATGTGGAAGTCTTGACGGTGATCGGTTCGGCACTCACGCCCGAGTTCATACCGAGCAACAAAAGGCTCAGTATAAGAAGGGCACGTTTCATGTGGTCACGCCCAGTGCGGCCAAGGCTTCGGCCGCTGTTTTGTACTCCGCGGGATCAAACGGCTGATCCACAAAATAGAACACTTTGCTCTCGCCTACGGGATTGCCGCGCTTGTCGATCTTCGTCACGATTTCACGATGGATCTCCGGGTGCTCTACGCACCGATGCGAAAGAACATGCTGCTTTCCGCCGCTCAGGTGCCCGAGGAATTGGAAAGTTAGGGTCACTTTTTTCCTACCTCTTCGGGAGCGAAGCTGCCCTCCAGAATCATCTGGACACGTCCGCATTTCTTGCACGTTGCGTTCGGGACGGGTACCAGAAATCCGAAAAAGCTGGTTGTAACGTGATCGTCGGCCTTGACGAAGCGCCCGCACTTCTCGCATACGGGAATGAATTGCCAGAATTCTTCCGTGTCTGCGTTGCCGTAGAGGACGCGATGCACACCTTCGTACGCGTAGTCTTCGCTCACTCGGACACCTCCGGCGCGGGCGGCTCGAACTGCCGACACTTGGTGGCACGGAAGGGCCACGATTTCAGGTTGTGCACACCTACTCGCATCTTGCACTCCGGTCCGTTCATTGTGTAATAGAACGAATCTGCGCCGGGTTTGTCGTGCGGAAGGAGGAAGCGGCAATCCTCACAGCAGTGTCGTTCCGCTGTTTCCCTTAGAAGTCCAGCCACTTGGAAACCTTCTTTCGGAAGAGAAAGCAAAATATGAATGCTACGCCAAGACCTTCGATGATCCCTCCGGCGAACGCTATCCATATTAGGCTCATTCCGTCACCTCCGGCGCGGGCGGCATGGCCTTTTCTAGTGTGTCTTGCCATTGCATCAGAAAGGACCATGAAATCATCTTGTTTTCTTTGCGAGCTTGATTTTCATGGCGGTTCATGGATCGTCTGACTACATCGGCGGCGGCCCACAGGTTGTCATACTGCTCGCGGAGCTTGGCGAGTTCGGCCTCTGACTCAGAAACGCGGGTGTCGCAGAGGTGTGCCATCTCGCGATTCTGCTTGATGAGGTTGTGGATTTGCTCGTTCTTCGACTGCTGAATTGCTTGATTGTCAGCAGCTTGAGCTTGCAACTTCTCGATTGTCGCGGCGCTCTCGTCGCGCCCGTCGTTCAGGCCCGCGGCGTAGGCAGTGTCAACGATGCCTTTTTCGCGTTCCCAATCTGGGTTAGCTGCTTCAGTAAGTGCCGCACATAATCCCCGAATGCACGCGCCAGCCTCGTGATACCCGGCGCCTGGGTTGTACTCCGGGTAGTCGGCGGTAAACGGTAGTCCGCAACGGGAACAAGTCATTTTCTCCCCCCTTCCGCGCTCAGTATCCTGAGCCGCTAACCTTCGAAACCGTCACCAAACAACGCCCGTAAGGCCATCCCGAGAAACTCATCCCAAGTTTGGCCGTTGGCCTCTTTTTCAAGGTGCATTTGTCCCCATAGGTCGGGATGCACCCGGATAGCCCTTGTCACCACTCGCCTTCTCTGTGCCCTTGTAACCGTGGTTACATGCGACTCTACAGGTAGGCCTGGTAGTCCATTCCATGCGCGCAGCTCGTTGCGGGCAGTGTTCGTCAGCTCCAGAAGCCCGCGCTCGTACTTGGACCACCAAGCATAGGAATAGTGCGATACCAGACAGCGGGCGAGTGCACGGAAGGTGCGCGTCTCGGCGCGTAGCTTCTGGAAAATGTGCCGGTAGTCGGCATCGGACAGATTGTCAGTAGCCTGAACGGGTGCAGAATTCATGACCGTCTCACCCCGCATTCTCGCTCATCGGCATCGTCCAAATCGCCGCAGAGTTTTAGGATCGACCAGATGAGGAAACCCAGGGCGCTAACAATGATGACGACTAGGCCGGCGGCAATCATACTGAGTTACCCCCTTTCAACATTGCGTGCGCTTTCTCGGCCGTACGCAGTCCCACGTCGTTACCCACTCGGCGACCGGCTTGAACGGCAACCCACAGCACAAGGCCCGGAACGCCGGACAAGCGGGGTTTCGTACCGTAACCACGCTTTGCAATACCACTCACTCCGCTGACTGTGCGCCAGTGCTCAAGAGTGCGTCGAGAGATCCCGAATAGTCGGGCAAGTTCGCAGTTCTGCAGCTCGGGCGACTGGCGAATGAGGTCAAGCGCATCGACAAAGCCGAAGCGTCGTGCGATGCAATCGGCGCGGGGACGTAGTTCACTGGGTTTCATGCTGTTACCGCCTTATCAGCGTCCGAGCCACTTGCTCTTGTCGTTTCTTTCCCGGCCCGAAAGACAATCACCGTCGGCACTGACGACACATGAAGCTGCGAGGCAAGCGCCTGTGATGCTGAGGCGTCAATCATCCAGACACCGGGCATCTCCGCCATTCGCTGCTTGACCGGCTCGCAGGGTTGGCAACCAGGTGCGGTAAACAGTGCAACCATGTTCTTGTTGGCACTTAGCAGTGCCGTAAATTGGTGATAGCCGAGAGTGAGGGCGTTCTTCATGCTAGCCACGTTGTCTTTGCCGGTATGCATGTCATTTGCGATTCGGCTTCTTGACGTGCCAATTCCGACGCGTCATCTGCTTCAATCTTGCGCAAAACTCCTTCGAGTTCGTCAATACGCTCGCGCAAGGCGATGGCTTGTTCATTGCTCATCTTGGAGCAAGTGTCGATGCTGTAAACCAATGACCAGCAGCGAGTAGCGTAATGCGCGTACACCTCGGCTTCGGGCTTGTCCAAGACAGCCCTAACAAATGCTGGCGCATCTTGTGGCAGCAGGTACGGTTTGCCGCACATGGCACAGTGCGTTTTGCCCCATTTGTCGCCCATGTCGTCACTCTCCTTCGCCTTCGGGGATGTAGAGCACCATCGCCTGCAGGAGCATGGCGCCCTGAACTATCAGGTCACCCCAAGGTTGGAAACCGGCTTTGAGAATGACTTCTACTTCATCTTCGAGTTCGCTTGCGTTGTAACCAGTCGCGACCGTATATTTCAAAACCTGCATGTCCCTACCTCCCTTGTAACAGTAGTCGCTCAGTATGAGCGGCGAGCTCTTGCGCCTTAGCGGCCACGACGGCACGGCCACGATTCGCAACGGCCAACCGGCGCAGAAAGTCCGAACCCGGCCCGTTCTCTGGGCCGACAAACACCGTGTCGATTGCGCCCTTGAAGGTTGCGGCGACAGACAATGCGCCCGATTCAGAATTCGGTTCACCATCACTGATAACGATGAAACGCATGTCGGGATCATCGGCAATCTTAACGAACCTTAGAGCCGCTTCGAGGTCGGTCGTTCCGTTCTGACGCACCGGGACACCGGAGGGACAAAAGACGGGAGTGAACGAGAAGGCAATGACGGCAAGTTTACCGGGTAAGCGGTTTTGCAACGCCGCAAGCTCTCGCGCGGCGACTTCATGCCGGGAAAGGCCGCCGCGCGCATCCTGTTCCGCCATCGAGCCTGAGACGTCGACCAGGATCACCGCATCGACACCCAGGAACGTTTCGGCAATACTCGCGCCCGATGTCTTGGAGATTTGAGATAGGGAACCGGGGATAATTGAGGTATTCACGACTCACCTTTCTGTGAATAGGCGCGATATATCTGCTCCACCGCTATGCTGTGATCCAGATTGACACAGATACACTGTTCGTCAGGTGGTCCCATGCGCCCGCTTCCAGCACAGATTGGACAATTGCGGTCAGGGACAAAAGAAAAACACTCACAGTCAACCATTCCGGCCGTGGTAAAAACAGATTCCGTGTCCCCATGTGATGTAACGTCAACCCATGACATCCGTCGCCCGCTCCCAAAACATTCACGACAGCTAGGATCGGCAATCTTCATGCCCATTCCTCCCGAAACTCTGCCGCGCCAATGGGCCACGAGGTCACAAGCACGCGGCCGGCGAAGTCAACGATGTCCTCCCAGGCCTCGATCCTCTCGACCCGGAAGCGTCCGAGAGTTTGGCAGCCCGAGACCATGAGTAGCCCGCATCTCAGAGGCGATCGGTACCCTATACTGAGCTCATCGCGACTTTTGGCTAGGTAGTTTGCAGGTGAATTGACGGACGCCGCCAACATCAACCCCGCATCGTACTTCCGTCTTGTCCGCTCATCGCTCAGTATTTCCCAGGCATGTTGAATGTGTTTGAACACGTCTGCGGCGCCGTTTTCACGACACACGTCCGGGTGCCACTGGCGGGCAAGTCTTCGGTACGCGGATTTGAGGGCTCCCGCGTCCACGTCCCGTTGCACTGCCAACACCTGGTAAAGTGTGGATTCCTCATCCGGCCTACTTGGTGCGTCAAACCACGTTCTCAGGGTTGCTTCCGGGAAGATCACTGACCAACTTCCCTGTGACCACCCGAACGCTGTCCGCACATCGGAGCCGTCTCTTTCTTTGGTCATGCCGATGTAGCGAATGTCCAGGATTTTCTGTTCGGTTTGCGTGACGGTCTGGATTGCTGGCAACGTGATGCGCTGTCCGGTTGCCCGCTCAAGCGCGGCGGCAAGTTGCTGTCCATATTGCGGGGTGACGTACCAAACTTTACGGACACCATCCCATTGCCTGTCAGTAGCGGGAACGGTCATCTTCAGTGCGGTAACCAATGCCTGACTGTACGGAAAGCTCAGTATGAGACTGCCGGAGTCGGCGGAGACGGTAATCATACTGAGCCGCCCATTTCTCGAAGCCTCTTGATGAGGCGGGCCCTGCTAGATCGGTTCCTAGGCCATCCGTTGAATCCAGTCTCAAACCCGCACGGACAGCGCACGTTGTAGACGTGACACAGCTTGCAGCGACGTTCGGTCCACTGGCAAACAACATTGGCGCACGGCCCGCTCGCCCCATAACTGTCTGACCATTCGTGTTTGCACGTGCTGACCACCTGCCAAAATA
>CAYJLM010000014.1:17922-18958 GCA_964370875.1 uncultured Gammaproteobacteria bacterium
AGTGACCCGCTTGGCACCCTCCGGCGTGTACATGAAATATTCGCTGCCATGTCCACACGCATAATCGCAATCACAAGAAGTGACCCGCGCCATGCTGCGCAGCCCGTCATCACAAAGCCAATCGGCGGAAAATCGGGGGTGTGTCCACTTGCCGCCGTAAACTTCCCCTAGCCACTGGGTAACGCTCATACTGAGCCTCCTAAACGTACTTTCCCCGGCAGACTTCCCAATAGTCACACCAGGTGGGCGAGCACTTGTACCCTTGCGTGTTCAGCGGGAAAACATCGTGATTGATGCCTTCCCAAACCGACCTAACCAACTTGAACAGGAAGAACAGTTCGCCAGGCGTGTGCAGATGCTCGAGCACCTGGATCTGCGGCGTCTTGGTCTTCACAAACACCATGTGCCTGAAACGCCAACCATGAGCGGTATTGCCCGCCTGGTTCAGCGCCGCGAGATAGAACAGGGACTGCAGGGAGTCTTGCGCCTTGCCATCGGACCACGACCGTGCCGAAGTTTTCAGGTCAACAGGTACGCCGTCTGCCGCAACTAGGTCGATGTAGCCGATGATGGGAATGGGCACGCCGGGCACGGACAGCGTGACTTTGCGCTCGATCTGCCAACCTTCTTGATCGCGACCTACCTCAATAGCACGAACCGCTTTCGAGATGTTCGGGTCGCTGAGCAACCTGATGCCCTCGTTGCAATGGGTCTCGGGCGTATCCAAACCCCAATCGATGGTGTCTTTCTCTAACGCTGCTTCCCAGGCTGCGGGGAAGTACGATGCAGGTTCACCAAGTTTGTCGCCGTCTCTGAGGAAGTTCTCAATCGCCCCGTGAAAAGCCGAACCGAACACCAGGGCCGGGCTGGACTTGGTCGGTTCCTTCGCGATGTACTTGCGACGCCACGATTCGGCGCAGTCCAGGTACGACGTGATGGAGGAATACGACAGGTGGTCAAGTGTCATACTGAGCCTTCTTCCTTCTTCATGCCGAGCGCCTCTTGAGCGATGAGCCAGGGGGCCCCCATTCTGTCC
>CAYJLM010000015.1:0-18624 GCA_964370875.1 uncultured Gammaproteobacteria bacterium
AGGCGCCAGCGAAGCGCGGAGTAAGCTGTACTTTCTGTACAGCGTCGAGCACTGGAACGGGCAACGAAGAAATGTGCCAGCTGCGTAAGTCGTTAAAATTAATTATGATAATGGTGATTTACATGTATGCCACTCCGTCGCCTGCTCGTACGCGTATCCTGCTTTGAGAATAGTGCTCTCGTCAAAATGTCGCCCCAGAAACTGAAGACCGACCGGCAAGCTTGTGCCCTCTTCTTCGATAAATCCAGCCGGCACAACGAGTCCCGGAATGCCGGCGATGTTTGCTGAAACCGTAAAAATATCTTCAAGATAGAGCGAGAGCGGATCGGAATTTTTTTCTCCAATACGAAATGCGGGCGTCGGTGAGGTTGGCGTGACAATACAATCAACCGTGCGAAACGCATTATCGAAATCTCGTCGCACCATCTGACGCACTCCTAGTGCCTTCTTATAATACGCGTCATAGTACCCGGCCGCAAGCACATACGACCCCAACATGATGCGACGGCGTACTTCAGGTCCCAGACCCTCTTGCCGCGAACGGCTGTAGGTTTCAATGAGATTGCTTGCGTCCTTTGACTGACGGCCGTATCGGATACCGTCAAAACGGGAAAGGTTTGCGCTCACTTCCGCCGGACAAATAATATAATAGACCGAGAGTGCGTATGGCGCGTATGGCAATGAAATATCAACAATCTCCGCGCCGGCTTCACGCAGGGCATCACATGCCTGTCGAATAGACTTTTCAATTCTACTGTCGAGCCCCTCAATGAAATACTCCTTTGGCACACCTATTTTCATGCCGGCGATTGATTGGCGAATCGATACATGCACGGGTTGTGTGCTTGCGGTTACGGAACTCGAGTCGTGCGTATCGGGTCCTTTGATGGCATCAAAAACAAGTGCCGCATCCTCAACGGATTTTGTGAGCGGGCCGATTTGGTCAAGTGATGAGGACATGGCAATGAGTCCATGGCGTGATACGGTGCCGTATGTCGGCTTCAGGCCAACAATACCGCACATACCCGCGGGCTGACGAATCGATCCGCCCGTATCAGACCCCAGCGCATAGATACAATCATCAGCCGCAACAGCCGCTGCAGAACCGCCCGACGATCCTCCCGGCACGCGTGAGGTGTCCCACGGGTTGCCCGTCGGCCCGAATGCCGAGTTTTCTGTTGTGGTGCCCATGGCAAATTCATCCAGGTTTGTCTTTCCTACTATCACAGCGCCCTCAGATTTTAATTTTTTTATAACAGTCGCGTCATAGGATGCAACATACCCTTCCAGCATCTTCGATGCGGCGGTCGTAATAGTTCCTTCGACAAGCATATTGTCTTTTATCGCGACGGGGATGCCTTCGAGTGGTGTTATTTCTATCCCTTGCGCAATTTTTTCATCAACTTCCTTTGCGGATGCAAGTGCGGCTTCGGTATGTACGCTCAAAAAGGCATGAATATCCCCTTCTGTCTTTGCGATATGGTCAAGACAGCTTTGCGTCAACTCCGTGGCGGAAAACTTTTTTTGTACGAGGCCGTCGTGCGCTTCTTTTATTGTAAGTTGATTCAATGACATATATTACGGCGAGATAGTGCTCCAACTTAACGAGTTTTTATCAAATGAAGGGTGATTAAATATTTTATGCAAACTATGATAGTATTGCGTCACCGGATCTTTCGCCGGGGAAAGAACCTTCGAATATGCGTGATATGACGTGCGTCCAATCTTTTTAAACTCACCGTGTTCATCTGGGACTCCAACTGATATTTTTACCGATGTGTCAGCCGGCTTAAACTTATTAATAATAGAATTCTTTACAAAAGAATGTTCCGGATTCGCCAGCTGATGTGCAATTTCATGAAGAAGGACTGTTTTAATAAAGCCGCCAAGAAACTGCAAGCGCTCCTCATCGTTCATTGGCTCCCCTTCCTCCTCCTTCAAAAGAGCGCTAACTATATCTCCCTCATCAAGCTCAATAGTATCACCTTTATTCCCGACAATAAATCGCCGATCACCAGTGGGAATAAAATCATACACAAGCCGCGCAAGACCAACAGCCTCTACCTTTGCCTCTCCGATAGCTGGAACAAAAAAAGAATTCATGTTGGCCGTTTGTGCATCAACACTGCGCGTCGGAAGCGTGAATCGAATGCCCGCCTCCTTACATGTCTCGTCGACAATACGTTCCCATTGTGCGATCGTAAGATAGTTCTCCGATAACAATCTCTGCGGATGATTGACGTGGAGACGTATGTCCCTATCCTGAAACCATATTCGTTCATTTATCATGGGTGCTAGATAATGAGTGCCCCCTACCGAAAGATGAACAAATGTATTTTCTGATTCCTGTTGAAAGATTTTTTGCTCCTCGACAGATGCCCCGGATGATTCAAGAAGTCGTGCACCATTTTTTGAAAAGGGCGTTTGATGAGTTTTTTCTCGATCTGCAACAGTCAACTCTAATGTTTTTGATTCTAGCTGTTCTTGCCCGGGCACAACGAATGCTTCCGGAAGACTACATCCTGACAGTGTAAGTGCGGCTACCACTGCCGCATCAATGCGTCTGCGTTTTTCACGCACCTCGCCCTCCACATCCGGCTGGGAAAAAAACCTATTTTGTTCAAGAATTCGTCTGTCCATAAATCAACTACGAAAAACTCCCTTTACTTTCAAAAGGTCGGCGGCGCGATCCGGCATATTTTGTAGAATAAGCTGTCGCGTATCGTCACTGCACGGACGCACGTCATCGGGATCCATGACATTCTCCAATCCTTCTACTTGATACTCATATAACACAGCAGTGGTATCAACCTCCTGCAGTTGTCCGACATAGTCAAGAACGGAGGAAAGCTGATTGGCAAATTTCTCTTTCTCCTCGTCAGTCAGCTCAAGGCGCGCCAATAGCGCGATATGTTCAATTTCTTTTTGAGTAAGGGCCATAGAGTGAAAATTCAATGATAGTATCCTACCTAATTCCTACAAAAAAGAAAAGAGGCGATCTGCACTATCCCAATAGTTTCAAAAATTCCGCCTCAGAAAGGATCGCAACTCCAAGCTTTTTCGCCTTGTCGGCCTTGGAGCCCGGATCCTCTCCGACGACAACATAATCGGTTTCTTTGCTGACAGACGAAGACACGTCGCCGCCGCGCTCCCGGATTTTTTCTTTGGCCTCATCGCGCGTAAATGAGGATAATGTTCCTGTAAGCACGAATGTCTTTCCTTTCAGGGTTTGCTCTCTTCGTGGTGCGGAAAATGGCGCAACGCGGATGCCCTTCTGAAACAGTGCATCAAGATATGACCGATTTTTTTCATTCCCCATATATTCAACAATGCTTTGTCCGACGACTCCGCCGATATTGGGAATATGTTCAAGCTCCTCTTGGGATGCATCTATAATCTTTTCAATCGAACTAAATGCTCGCGCCAGGTCAAGCGCCGTTTCCTCACCAACATGGCGGATGCCCAGCGCGTATAAAAATCGTGGTAGTTCTATAGTGCGCCGCCCATCGATCGCCTCAATAAGATTGCTTGCTGACTTCTCCGCAAAACGCTCGAGAGGCTCAAGATCGCCCTGCTTCAGAACAAACAGATCGGATGCGTCGCGAACAAGCCCCTCATTGATGAGCTGCTCGACAATCTTTTCGCCAAGACCGTCAATATCAAATGCCTTTCGGGAAACGAAATGAATGATCTGTTCTTTCTCTTTTGCGAAGCAATTTTTGTTCGAACAATACACTGCGACCTCACCGACTTTCCGCACGATCGGCGATCCGCACACCGGACACACTGTTGGCGGGACAATTTTTTTCTCAACGCCGGTACGCAAGGTTTTCACAACACTGATCACTTTTGGAATAATATCCCCTGCCTTTTCAATAATAACCGTGTCCCCCACACGAACATCGAGTCGCTCTATCTCGTCGATATTATGCAGTGTCGCGTGCGTGACGGTCGTACCCGCAACTGAAACGGGATCAAAGGTGCCAACGGGAGTCAACGCGCCGGTGCGACCTACCTGAAAATCAACCTTGCGCAATACGGTCGTTACTTGCTGGGCGGGAAATTTAAACGCAACCATCCCTCGCGGGGTCTTCCCCACCACGCCAAGCCGCTTGGACAATGCGTTGGCATTAATCCCAACGACGATTCCATCTGTCCAATACGGCAAGCGCTCTCGTGTTTTATATATCTCGTCATGAAAGCGCACAACATCCGCCGTGGTGGCACAATAGCGATCCAACCGATTTGTTTTTATTCCCAGAAGCGCCAGCACCTCGTGTGCCTGCTGATGTGTCGAAATGCCAAACCCCTCCTCGTCCATCAACGCGTACCCGAAAAAATCGAGACGACGCGTCGCGGTTATAGTCGGGTCGAGTTGGCGGATACTTCCGGCAGCGGCATTTCGTGGATTCGCAAATGGCGGTTCTCCTTTTTTTTCTTGTTCCTTGTTAAGTTGTTCAAAAATTTTTTTTGCCATAAACACTTCGCCGCGAGCCTCTATCCTGCCACTCACCTGCTCGAGACGTTTTTGTACAAGCCGCGCATCGACCGTACTCCTGTGTCTTTTTATAAAATCCGCAATATCCTGTCGGGTTGGAACGCGCAAGGCAAGCGGGATTGCATCGATCGTTTTCAGATTGTGCGTAACGTTCTCTCCAATCTTACCGTCACCCCGCGTCGCACCCACTGCCAATACGCCATCCTCATACACAAGCGACATGGCAAGGCCGTCCATCTTCAGCTCGCAATAATAGTCTGCTTTGTCGCGGGGCGCTAATTTTTTTAATCGTTCTTCCCATGCGCGAAACTCCTCTTCACTGAATATATCCTCCATCGATAGCATGGGCGTCGCGTGAGTCACCTTCTTAAATGTATCGAGCGCCTTCCCCCCGACGCGCTGTGTTGGCGACATTGGCGTAATGTATTCGGGAAACTGCTGTTCGAGCGTATACAGCTCATGCTTGAGCGAGTCGAGCGCGGCATCAGAAATTTCCTGCGTGTCCAGCACATGATACAGATACCGATGACGCTCTATTGTGTCGCGTAATTTTTCAATCCGTTTTTTTGTTTCTGCTTTTGTCATACCCTACTGTTCCTTCTTATCAACTACCTCTTCGCTAAAGAGCGTAAAATCAAAAATACCTGTCACTCCGCTCTTCTGCGGAGCAAGTACGGTTAGTGCTTTTTGTGAACTGCCGAACGTACCAAGTGGCGCGATACGAACATAGTTTGGTATCGGAACAAGAAGCGCGGCGTCGTCTTTGTCGGGAAACGTGATCGATATCTCACGCAACGAACAAAAAAACGGCTTGACTCGAAGTGTTATTCCGGTGGTACTCAGTGTCTGATCCGCAGGGATGAGCTGCGCGAGCGGAACAGTAACAGTGAGCGCGCCCGGTGCCGCTTTCTGAAAATCCTTCAGAGTCGATGATTTGCTCCACTCAACAATGGTAAGTGGCAATGGCCAGCTCTCTGCCGTGATCTCAATCGTTGGCACGTCGGTATCAGACGCGCACATATGACTTTTCCAGGAAACAACCATCGTGGCCATACGCCCCGTCGCGACAGTAAACCCGGCAGTATCGGTTGTATAGAGATGAATATCAATCGCTTCCTGTTCGCCCAGGAATGACTTGGTCAGCGTGTCAACCGATGTGGTGAATTTTTCCGGGTCTAGTGCGTCCCCCTTCATAAATGTCCAACGCGCATTCCGACCATCCGCGCGGTACGGAGGATTATCATCTTTATAGTAATTATCAGGCGTATCAACTGAATCCGCCCGCAAAGTACTTCTCCCTTCTTTTCTCATCTGATGAAGCGCGCTTTCGACACCCGACTCGGCGGCGTAAGCGGCTACAAGCGTCTGGTCGATGCTACGCGCCTGGCGGATCGTACTCACGACAAACATGGAAACCTCCACACCGACAATCAGAAGGGCACTTGAGACTATGACACTGATGAGCAGTGCCGATCCCCTTTGTCTTGCATGGCAAAACCTACGCAGTTGGCACATTTCGTTGTTGCTCATCTGCGGTACTCGCCGGCGTATTTCCATATACGCCTTACTCCGTTCCTCGCTGGCGCCTAGAACTGCACTCAACTGCGTAGGTTCTGGATTATACTTTTTTTTCATAACCGTTCATCATTCATTTCTAATTTTCATTTTTTGATTACCGTCGATATTCACGGGTTGAAACAGTCGTTTGCGTCGTAAGATCAAATGGCGTCTTGATACCCGCTACTGTACTGCGTACCGACAACATAATCGTAACCTTTGGCTGTGCGTTTGCCAAAAAATCATTTGAGACAGGATCAATACCAAACGGATCTTTGCCCGGCGTTATGACAAATAATAATTTCTCAATAGTAAACCCCGGCGGATTCATGCGCTCGGCCTGTATGGATGGCGTGGAGGTGGCAATGATCAAACAGGGTGAAACGGCATCATCGACACATGGTATATCAAAATCGGTCTGTCCCTTTGGACGCGTTGTGAAAAGAAGGCGTTCGCCCTCGGCTGTTCGCAACGCGAGTGTCCGAGAAGAAATGCGCGCATCTTCCCGTTTTGAAAATGAATTATCCCCCGGGGTTGGAGCGCTCGAAGTTCCGTAATAATAGTCGTAGTCGATACTGCCCGACTGGATCTCTTGCGCCATGCGCGTGAGTATAAACCGCGAAATGCTTTGAGTTTTTTCCAACACGGCTGCTTGGCGCTGCGCGTGCTGAACGCGAATAAAAATATCCGTCGCCGTAAGAATAACAACCGAAAAAAGCGAGGTTGCAACAAGCATCTCTACCAACGTAAACCCGGCCCCGTTGCGAGGGTGCTTGGCAGTTCCCGTCGATATCACTTTTTTTTCATCTCCAGTCATAGATGTTTTCTCGAATGCGCGTTTGGTGATCGGTGCCGCTCTGCTTCCACGCCACATCCGCAGTCACGCGCATGCCTATCGCGCATGACGGCTTTAATACTCTTTTCGATTCATCAAGGCAATCCGCGTCAAACTCACAGCCCTCTGTCGTCTCCGCGTCACCGGTTCCTATCAAGCAAAGCGGGTTCAGTATAATTTTTCGATAAAAAACGGTCGCCTTCTCCGTGGCGGACGACTGTCCCCCGTCCTGTACATACTCATCGAAGGAAAGAACATTCCCCGACGGTCTGCTTTCGTCAACCGGTATTGTCTGTGCACTGACTGAAAGCTGAAACGCGCTGTTAAAAAAAGACGTGCCGGCGGGACACGCAATGAACTGCACCGCCCCCAACCGAGCAGAGGGAATTATCGCGCATTGGTTCCCGACATCATCAACAAGCCCGGTATACCATGGCTTATCCGACAACCAATTCGAATCGCGAATATTTCGCACCACTTCGATGCTCTCCCGAGCGAGGTTCGTCGCAATTAAACGCGAGAGTCCGATACCGTCATTGCGTACATTCGTCGTTGCAAGAGACATAATACTGACCAGACCGACGGCAATGACGAAAAATCCGCCCAGCACCTCAAGGAGTGTCTGGCCGCGCTGATCAGAAAGAGCAGGGGCAGGATTACGAGAAATAACGATATCGTGAAACAGCTCGCTCTGCGTAACGGAAACGCTCCGCTGTTTGACAAGCTCGAGAAGCGCCATAAAACTCACAACAACATCGCCGCGCGACTGCGCGTCTTGAATAATTTCAGCGAACCGACACTGCGCGTGGCGCGTAAGTAATGTAACGATCTCTTCAATCTTTTCCTTGATGCTCACTCTCGGGATAAAAATAATCTCTCTTGGTTTGGGAATAAGCGCCTGGGCGGACGAAAGAACGCGCTGAAATATATCTCTCAGAACGAGTGGCGTAAGTGATGCAGGAGGTGAAAACCCCGTATCCTGCGGCAATGGCGCGCGACGGGGAAATGCGACTGTTCTTTTTCGTGACAGTGCGTCTATTTTTTTTGCCGCCTCGTAAAACACCTTATACATCTTCAGCTGGCGTGCCAGCTCTTCGATATCCTCCTCTTCCTCACTCGACAGTACCGGTATCAGTAGTCGCGACTTGATAAGCAGGAGCTTTGCGGCAATGACAATGAAATCAGACAATTCATCAAGACGACTGCTTTGGGAAAACTCCGTGAGACGTGCGAGATATTCATCGGCAACGCGTGCGAGAGAAACTTCGGTAATATCAAGCTTCTCTTCCTCAATTAAATGAAGAAGAAGGTCAAGCGGTCCCTCAAATTGGTCAAGCCGAATATCAAGCATGGGGGCGTTATTTTTTGATTGGTTTCTTTTTTGGTACGATTTTTTTCTTCTTCGCTTTCGTGACAGCTTTCTTCTTTGGCAGTTTCTTTGCAACGCCAAAAATCGCCACTGTCGGATTCTCAAGCGCGAGAAAATCCTTAACCATCATGTGTAATGAATGGGTAAAACTCCCACCGGAAAACACCGCCTTTTTATTCTTCAGCAATGATTTGTCGAGAATGACCGGAATACGATAGAGGCCACCGAACGACGCGAGTGGTTTTTTACCGAGCTTCAAGAGCGTGATAACATCTTTTTCCTTCAAGATCGATGCCTTCTTCGCCTTCGCCGCTTTCAAAAATTTCGGTACATCAAGATTGTGTGCCGCGGAAAGGAGTGCGAGCACGAGGCCTTGTTCTGTTTTGAGAAGTAGTGTTTTTACAATACCCAGCTCGGATACATGCAGTGTTGACGCGAGGTCGTATGCCGTATATACGACACGATGTTTCAATATATCGTACTGGGCATTCTTTTTCTCTAAATAAGTGACAAGCTTACTCGGTAGAGACATAGCGTATTATGATAAAAAATAATACAAAAGTTACCCGCCACTTTTAGCGCTTTGCAAGCTGGATTCCAAGTTCTTTCAGCTGTTTTTGATCAACCGTACTCGGTGCGCCAACAGTCAAATCACGACTGTCACCGGTCTTGGGAAATGCCATAACTTCGCGAATATTTGGTTCATCGAGCAAAAGCATAAGCAGTCGATCAATGCCCGGCGCCATGCCGCCATGCGGGGGCGCTCCATATTGAAACGCTTCGAGCATGTGGACAAAGTTTTTTTGTTGCTCTTCTGAAAACCCGATCAACTCAAAAATCTTCTGCTGAATATCCGGCACATGAATACGAATACTTCCCCCACCCGTTTCATATCCGTTTGCAACAAAGTCGTATTGCCATGATTTTACTTTCAACGGGTCGGTGTCGAGTAATGGAAGATCTTCTTTGCGCGGCATGGTAAACATGTGGTGCATCGGCGCGCAATGTCCTTCGACCATCTCCGGCTCAAATAGCGGAAAATCAATGATGAACGCGAACGCAAGAAGCTCAGGATCAATAAGGTTTAAGCGTCGTCCGAGATCAAGACGCACATGCCCCAAACTTTCTTCCACGATCAAATGGTGATCAGCGCCAAAGAATACGATATCCCCCTCCTTTGCACCGAGCGCCTTTACAATGGTATGCGCGAGTTCTTCACCTAAAAATTTTACGATCGGCGAATCAAGCTGTCCGTCCGGCTTAATTTTTATATATGCAAGGCCTTTTGCGCGATGTTTTTTTGCCAACTCTGTCAGCTCGTCAATATGTGATCGCGTCAGCACATCACACGCGCCGGTCGCGTTTAATGCCCGCACAACTCCCCCATTTCTGACCGCATCGGCAAACACGGAAAAACCGCAACCGACAACCATGTCAGTAATATCGAAAATCTCAAGACCAAACCGCAAATCCGGCTTATCAATGCCATACCGCACCATCACGTCATCGTATGCGAGGCGCGGCAAAGGATTGTGCATGAGTCGTTTATGAATCAATCCGCGCTCGCGCAAGTTTTCAACGAGCGACACCATCATCTCTTCGATAAGATCAAGGACATCATCGCGTTCGACAAAGGACATCTCCAGATCAAGCTGGGTAAATTCTGCCTGCCGATCGCCGCGGCTATCTTCGTCGCGTAAACATTTTGCGATTTGAAAATATCGATCAAGACCGCCAACCATCAAAAGCTGTTTGTACTGCTGCGGCGACTGAGGCAGCGCGTAGAACATACCGGGATGCAGACGCGCCGGGACAAGGTAATCGCGCGCACCTTCCGGCGTGCTTTTCGTCAACAATGGCGTTTCAACCTCAAGAAAACCCCTCTCGCTCAGAAAGTTACGCAAAAAACGGACGGTCTCATGGCGCACAACAATATTGCGCTTCACGCGCGGACGACGCATATCAAGATACCGATACGTATACCGGCGCTCTTCATTGACCTCAAGCTCCTTCTCTTGTTCGGACTCAATGACGAATGGCGGGGTCTTTGCTGTATTCAAGATACTCAACGCCTGGACTTGCACTTCGATGGCGCCGGTTGGGAGGTTCGGGTTTACCATCTCATCCGGCCTGCCGAACACCGTTCCCTCTATCTGAACAACAAACTCTGACCGCAGCTTTTCTGCCGCTCCGAATACGGACTCATTTTTTTCAGGATTGAATACAATTTGCGTTACGCCATAGCGATCGCGCATGTCGATGAAAATAAGGCCACCATGGTCGCGCCGCGACTGCACCCAGCCAGCCAGGGTAACATATGCGCCAACATCTTCTTTTTTCAGCTCTCCACAGGTATGAGTTCTCAACATAAAGATTAAAATTAAAAACAAATCTCCAGGCCGTATACCCGAAATAATACCAATAGTATACAAAAAAACAGGCCGGTTCGCAAGAGCCGGTTTGTGCTATACTATACGGGACACTGTGTACAACTCGTTCGAAAGGAGCGGTCTCTTGGCAGGAATCGAAATACAGCGAGTCCTCACCCCCGCCCAGGCGCAGGAGAAATTCGAAAAGCTCAGTGAGCACAATGTCATTCTCGCCGACCAGGCGGCCCAACTCGACAATGAGCTCAAAACTGCTCGCCGACAACTTGCCGAACAGGAGGAACGGCATTTGAAGGAAGTTTCTGCACTGCAGGAACAAATCGAAAAGGACGAGCAGGCTTTCATGGACAAAATAAGGGCACTCAATGCCCGCCTGAAGGCGCTGTAAAAAGCACTGACACGGTTATCGTGGAGTAAATCATACACGGCCCGGGACCGCCATTCGTGGTGTCCCGGGCCAAAACAACTATACCGTCACCTTCTCTTTTGGGGAAAGCAAATCAAAGTACGCCTGAGAGCGCGGAAATACATCAAGATTGTTCTGTAAAAATCGGCAAACCCCTGCCTCGAGCGCATCAGTGGGCAACGACTGCTCTAGACAATCGGCCAGCGACCCGGCAAATAACCGACGATGAATGTCATCAAGCTCTGTCCGTGCTTCATACAATCCGAGGAGATACGAAAGTTTTAAAATAAAAAGATGGGCCAGTGTTTTTTGAGCGGACGTTCGCGGTGTTTTTTTCAATGTTTCGAGAAAATCAACGAGAAGCAAAAAAAGCGACTCGTCACGGTGCTCCCATTTTACCAATACGTCAAAAATTTCGAGACAATAGAGCGCCGATGACAGCGCGTAGAGATTATTTTTAATCGCCTGAAAATTTCCCAATACGTCAACGGTCGCAATGCGATCAAGTGAACGCCCCTTACCTATAGTAAAGAGCGCGTGATTCAAGAGCTCAAGATTTCCCGACAGCTTACTCTCAATCTTTCGCGCGCTCTTCGCCAGCACGGGTATCTTACCCTGCTCGTATGTATACAGCACAAAATGACGATCGGCGTCCCGATGGTCTTTTTTCCCGATAATAATTCCCTGTACCTTGTAGGTCATAGACACGGCCTGGAAGGGCTGGCGGTATTTCTTTTTAACAACCTTTGAACGAAGTGTGCCCTGTTGTTAAAAAGAAATACCTCCGGCTCTTCCTCGGTGACGATTTATATACGTTCTTAATTTCTTTTCGAATCAAAATACGACTGCAAAATAAGCATCGCGGCAAGCGCGTGTTCGTCTCCCCCGCCCTCACGCATGTGTGTTCGGGCTTGTTTCGATGTATGGCGCTCGTCGAATTCCCGTATGGGGCACAATACACGATACCCAAGCTCACGGATAAACGCACGGGTCTTTTCTTGCTGTTCGTCAGATTGGCCGGGGTTGAAAGGCACGCCGACAACGATAGCGTCAACGCCTTCCGCCATCACAAGCGTTTCAAGCTCTATCAGCGTTTGCTCTCCGTTATTCTCCACTGTCAAAAAAGGTGATGCGATGTTCGTCTCGTCGTCACCGAGCGCAAGCCCTATCCACCTATCTCCGTAATCAATTCCAAAGTAGTGCATAATTATTCTTTCCATTCTGTCAAAATCTCATACCCATCCTTTGTCACGGCAATAGTATGCTCAAAGTGCGCGGCGCGGCTGCCGTCTTTTGTCCGAATCGTCCAGCAATCCTTATCAGTCGTCACGCTCCAATCTCCAACGGTAACCATTGGCTCAATACAAATAACCATCCCCTCTTTCAATACAACATCCTGATGGCGCGAATCATAAAAACAATAAATCGCCGGCTCTTCGTGGAGATTATGCCCGATGCCGTGTCCGGAAAGATCACGAATAACGCCAAACCCATTCCCCTCACACCACTGCTGAATTGTTTTTGACAATACCGACGTCTTCACTCCCGGCGCAATTTTTGAAATCGAGCGCTGGAGCGCTTCGCGTGTCACAGTGATAAGGCGCTGATCAACGGCACTGATAGAACCGGCACCGACCGTTACCGCCATGTCGGTATACATCCCCCGATACTTCACTCCCAGATCAAGCCCAACAACATCCCCTTCTTTCAGTTCAATATCACGGCATCCGATTCCGTGCACCACTTCGTCGTTGACCGACGCACACAGTGTCGCGGGATACCCCGGTTGCCCCTTCCTCTGGCCATACCCAAAGAATGCCGGCTCCCCACTGTGCCCTACAATATACTCCCGGGCGCACGTATCCAGTTCGCGCAATGAAATACCCGGCCGTACCAGCGCCTCACACGCACGCACCGCACCAGAAAGGATCGCGCCGCCCTGGCGCATGAGTTCAATTTCTTCTTTTGTTTTTATTGATATCATAAAATCATTTCGTAAAGCCAGCTCACGGGAGGACTTCTTCATCTAAAAAGCGTTTTGTTTATTTTTGAAATGCTAAAATCTCAGAATTACGCATTAAAATTGTTCGCTTTGTTGTATAGGTCATGCCCTTATTCGGCTGTGACTCAAATCCTAAATACACACAGGCAACTCCTCGCTTTTTTGTTTCCTCAATGGCTGGCTGTAAATCCGAATCTGAACTGCAAAGAATAATCTCTTGCACGCTCTTGTCGCATGTTACGGTAACCATATCGACAGCAATGCGGACATCGACACCTTTTTCTTTAAAAACGAGCACCTTCTTACCGCCTTCGCTGTCCTCTAATTGTCCACGCACTCTGCCCGCCATTACAACGATAAACCCTTGCTGCTCAAGGTGGAGTTTTAAGAGACGCTGATCCTCGATGAGCTGTTGCGACTTCTCTTTACTCCCTGCATATTCTTTAATGCGCGCAAAATAAAATATCTTCTTTTGTATTTCAAGACCATCGAGGACTTTATCAAAAAGCCCTCCAAAATCGTACTTCTGCCACACGCACCTCTCTTTCCCTGCCTCCCTGAAAACCGATCGCATCTTACCTTTAAAATTTTCTCCGTCAATGAATAATGCCCGCGTCATAAAAAGAACCGCCCCTTTTTAAGAAGAAACTCCAGTGGACCTTGCGGCTGACTGGAGCGTGTATAGAAAGAATATACTTAATTTTACGCGAAAAGTCAAGCCAATCTGTGAATATCTTTAAAGCTCGGGAAGGGGCGACTATAGTGGTCTAGAAATTTCAGACAGGTATTTTAGATAGCATCAGAATACAAAAAAAATCCCTGTTTGCACAAGGATTTTTTCTATTTTTACTTTTGTAACAATTTTTACAGAAACTCTTCGTAGTCACGCGCGGTCATCTGCGCTTCGATTTGCTTAAATGTTTCGACGGCGACACTAACGACAATCAACAAGCTCGTGCCACCGATGGCAAGCGAGTTGATGCCCGTTGCCGACTGCACGACCAGCGGCAATACCGCGATCAGTCCCAAGAACACCGCTCCAGGCAAAATGATTTTATTAACCGTATTCTGCAAGAAATCCGATGTTGGCTTTCCGGGACGAATACCGGGGATGAACCCGCCCTGCTTCTGGAGATTTTCCGAAATCTGATCGGGCTTGAAGATGACTGATGTATAAAAATAGGTAAACGCGATAACAAGCAAAAAGTACATAATACCATACGCGAGTTGTCCGTTAAAAAACGAAATAACGGCCTGTGCCGCGTCTGCGATAAATTGCGTCTTCGCGCGGATAAAAAATTGCGCGATTGTCGGGGGAAACAGAATGACGGAAATGGCAAAGATAATCGGAATAACGCCGGCCTGGCTCACGCGAATCGGCAGATGCGTATCGACACTGCCCATACTCATCCCGCGCGTGCGCCGCGCATAGGTAACAGGGACATTGCGCTGTCCTTCGGTCATCACAATGACAAGTACGATAGTAATAAGACCAATAACCGCAAACGCGATAAAGTTAAAAATTTGCGAGGCGTCAAGCACTTCAATCGAACGCACTGCGGAAGGAAGCTGGGAAACAATGCCGGCAAAGATCAATAGTGAAATTCCATTCCCGACCTTCTTTTCTGAAATAAGCTCTCCGATCCACATCAGAAACACCGTACCGGCAGTCAGTACCAGTACCATCAAGACCGTATCCAGGATCGATATGGCCCCCAAGATGGGTTGCGATGACTGGCGCAGAAGGGCAAGAAGACCGTAGGCCTGCAAGATAGCGAGAGGAACGGTCAGATACCGTGTGTACTGGTTGATCTTTTGGCGACCGTATTCCCCTTCTTTTGAAAGCGCTTCAAGCTGAGGCACGATCATGACAAGAAGCTGTAAAATAATCGACGATGTAATGTATGGCGCGACCCCCATACTCACGAGAGAAAATCGCTCGAGTCCGCCACCAGAGAAAATATTCAACAATCCAAATAATTCATTGTTTTGAAAAAAGTTTTTCAAATTCGCAATATCGATGCCGGGAAGCGGGATCGCCGCGGTTGCGCGGAATATAACAAGCATGGCGATCACAAAAAGAATTTTGTTTCGCAGATCAGGCAGGTTCCAGATTGAAAGGAGTTTCTTCCACATACAGCGCTCGTCAACTACTCTTGAGGAATTATGATTTTTTTACAATCTTTTTTGCCGCTTTCTTGTTCTTTATCTGTTTTTGCTTCTTTTCTCGCTCTTGAACGCTACCACCCGCCGCCTCGATCTTCAGTTTCGCTTTTGCGGATACGTCACACTGGGTAATCGTCAGCTTTTTTGAAAGCTTACCTTCGCTCAAAATTTTTATCTTCGTGCTCAGCGCCGATACTGCCTTCCCTTTTCGCGCGCCCTTCTTCTCTCGAATAATCCCCTTTTCCAATAAATTCTCACGCGTCACCGTATCGCCGGACGCATAATTCTTTTCCAAAACATCGAGATTAACCACGAGAGCTTTTGGGTGGATACTCTTAAAGCCGCCCGTCTTTGGAATATGCAAAAGAAAACTTTTCAGTCCGCGGGCTTTCAGTCCTTTTGACCCGCCGCTTCTGGCGCGCTGTCCCTTCATTCCACGAGTGGAATAGGTTCCATGACTCGACCCAAGACCGCGTCCAACGCGCTTGCGTGTTTTTTGTGAACTGTTGAACGATCGAAGTGTATGAAGTTCCATAAATATGTGCTATTCAGTTTCTTTATCCTTTTCTTTTGCGGCACTGCGTTTCCTGCCGGCAGAAAGCATTGATCGTTTTGCAACCGACTGACTCAGCTGTCGCAATGCGGAAAATAATGCTCCAATGTTATTAACCTTATTTTTCGAGCCGTATACCTTTGCGACAACATTTCCAATACCGGAAAGCTCGAGTGCGAGTCGTATTGCACCGCCAGCCATAACACCGGTTCCTTTCGGGGCGGGCTTAATCAATAGTCGCGCCGCTTTATATTTTACGCGCAACTCATGGGGGATCGTTTCATTTTCAATCGGAACCACAACAAGATCGCGACGAGCACGCGTTGCCGCCTTTTGTACTGCCAGAGTAACATCGGCACCCTTCCCAAGACCATACCCCATACGTCCCTTGTGATCACCGATAACGACACACGCGCGAAAGCGCATGCGCTTACCGCCCGCCATCACGCGCGTGACGCGCGCAATTTCAATAATGCGCTGATCAAATTCCTTTTCCTCAGCGGTTCGTGTATCTCTTCGTGGTCTTTTCCCTTCTGCCATATGGTTCGTAATTCGAAAGTAACACTATTTAAAACTGAAGTCCGCCAGCTCGGGCCGCCTCGGCAACCGCGCGTACGCGCCCGTGATACGCATTCCCTCCGCGATCAAAAACAATACTGGTAACACCGACGCTCGTGCCCTTCTGCGCGATCAGCGCACCCAACGCGCCAGCACGTTCTGTTTTTGTTTTTTTCTGTTCGTCCTTCCCAAGCTCACGCTCATGCGCGCTCGCGAGAGTAACTCCTTTTACATCATCAATAAGCTGCACCGACGTCGACTTCAATCCGCGAAACACGGAAAGGCGCGGACGATCATGCGTACCGGAAATGCGCGAACGAACTCGATTTTTTCGCAATGTTTTTGAAACCTGTTTTGTCTTTTTCATATGCTAAAATCTCTTTTCGATTATTTCTTTGCCCCGGCCTTACCGCTCTTTCCGGACTTGCGTCGAACAGTTTCATCGGAATACTTAATACCTTTTCCTTTGTATGGTTCCGGCTTCTTCAGTGACCGAATGCGCGCGGCCGTCTCTCCGACAAGCTGTTTGTCGATACTTGAAAGAGTGATGGTATTCTTTTCAACTACTGCCGAAACGCCGTCCGGGAGTGGAAAATTCACCGGATGCGAAAAACCAAGATTCAATGTCAATGCATTGCCCGATACCGCGACCTTAAAACCAATCCCGATAACCTCAAGCTTTCTTTCAAACCCCGCTGTTACGCCCTGTACCATATTTGCCAGAAGGCGCTGAGAAAGACCCCATAACGCGCGATCGTTCTTTTCCTCGGGATTCTTTACCGTGACAAGCGCTTGCGCGCCATCAACAGAACACATGACTGTTGGATGCAAATCCATCGCAAGCTGTCCCTTTGGCCCTTTGACCTCAACGTGATTTCCCGTAACAGTGAATTGTACGCCCTGCGAAATGATAATAGGTTGTTTTCCGATACGTGACATATGCTTAGCTAATAGTGCAAAGGACCTCGCCACCGAGGCGCATCTTTTTTGCCTGTTTATTACTCATGACTCCTTTTGATGTGGAAAGAATCGCGATACCCATGTGCTGAAGCACAACCGGCATGGAATCTGCCTTGACGTAAATGCGGCATCCGGGCTTGCTCACGCGTTTCAATACATTGATAGCCGGTATACGGTTAGCCGTGTACTGCAAATCAATAGCAAGCTCTGAGCACGGACTCGCCTCGGTAATCTGAAAATCCCGAATATACCCCTCATTCTTCAATACTTGAGCTACCTCTTTCTTCAAGCGAGATAGGGGCATTGCCACTCGTTCTTTTCGAACGCGTGACGCATTACGGATTCTTGAGAGCATGTCTGCGATTGGATCGGTCATAATCTAAATAAATAGTTCACTAGGTAAAGTCAAGAGCTACCAGCTACTCTTCCTCATGCCGGGAATTGCGCCCTTTGTTGCAAGCTCACGTACGCAAATGCGGCACAAATCAAACTTCCGCAAGTATCCATGGCGTCGACCGCATCTCCAACAGCGCCGAACGATACGAGTCGAAAATTTCGCTTTGGTAAGAGATCTTCGTGATTTTACAACTTGAGCGACAGTGGCCATAAAAATTCGTACTATTTTTTCTTAAAAGGGAATCCAAACAGGGTAAAAAGCGCCACACCTTCTTCTCGACTTTTTGCGTTTGTCGTGATCGTTATTTCCAGTCCGTGTACTTTCTCAATCTCGTCGGATTTCACTTCCGGAAATGCGATATTTTCTCGAAAACCGATTGTCAGGCTTCCACGCGCGTCAATCCCCTTGCTGTCCAATCCGCGAAAGTCGCGTACGCGGGGCAAGGCAAACGTCAAAAGCTTCATAACAAAATCCATCATGCGCTGTTTTCTCAGTGTTACCTTCATTCCGATTACCTGTCCTTCCCGAATCTTAAAACCTGCGATGGACTTTTTCGCGCGCGTCTTGACCGGTTTCTGTCCGGTAATTTTTTCCAGTGAGTCAGAAACAACTTCAAGATATGAGGGGTCCTTCAATGCGCGACCCAGGCCAACATTTACGCTCACCTTCACAATCTTGGGGGTCTGATACATGTTCGTATACCCAAATTGGCTTTTGAGTCCCGGGATAACTTTTGTTTTATATACTGTTTCTAATGGATGCATAAAATAATATACTAGAGAGCGGCAGTGCATTTTTTACAGACGCGTTCCTTCTTTTGTCGCGCGCCCTGGACCATGCGCAATCCGATACGCGTTGCCTTGCCGCAGTTGGGACACACGAGCTGAACCTTGGAAAGACCCAGTGGCGATGGCAGGTAGATGCGCTGTCCTCGTT
>CAYJLM010000016.1:0-5348 GCA_964370875.1 uncultured Gammaproteobacteria bacterium
CCAAATTATGGATTTTCGGGAAAAAATCGAACGGGACGCTCTCCCGCTCGGATGCTTCTTGATTGCAAAGTCGCCGTCGCTTACTTCAAACGACCCGCTCCCGAACGAGAGCGTTCTCTGTGATTGTGCGGTTGGAGTTGCACAGCAACTCAACCTCAAGAACGGTAGAAGTATTCTCGCCCCGGGTTCGACATATGCGAGCTTTTCGATCGATACGGGCGCCATTAGAGAGCGGTTGCCAGTAACGACCCGGAAGCACGCAATACTCCCATTTGATCACATGGTCATTTCCAGGGGAAATCCAGCAGTTTGGGATCTTAAAGACCAATGGCTCCTCGAGCGGACACAAAAGCTTCGCGACGAGGAGAATAATCTTGTCATCACGGAGGAGGACAAGCGGATTTTCAGGGAGACGTTTGTTCCTGCCGGGAACAAGGACTGGCTCGGATTTGACTACCAGGCAGATCTTGGCAGAAACGGTCGCCGCAAGGTGTACTATTTCTATCCGGGTGTCTTCACCTATACTCAAGACCCGCTGGGCACGAAACAGAAGAATCGTGTTCGAGTTAAGAGTAGTGGGTCGACGATAATCGGTTTGGAAGGCTGGGACTCGTATCTTGGCGATTACAAAGAGTACGGCGCGGAGTCCGAGCGCTGGTCCATCAACCGCGACTTCATCAAGCGCAACGGTAGGTGGCACGTCGTTCGTCTTTCCGGTGAGTAAAGGACGACAATACTAATCGCGCGACAAAGAAAAGGATAGAAAGGAGGCGCGCGGTTTTTCAAAAATGACCTGCGGTAGGTCCATTTCCTCGCGCACCGCACTTATACGCGAGGAAATTCACGGGAGCTTGGCATGAGCTCTTTTTGTTTTTTACATATTGTTTTTGGTTGAGTGTCATGATAGAGTGATAAGAATAATGAACTGGATCCCACATCAAGTGCGGGATGACAAACAGACCACCATGTTTCTCCAAAAATTAGAAATTCAAGGATTTAAATCATTCGCGGAAAAAACAACATTTCTCTTTCCCACGCGGCAAGGCGACACGAGTGGCATTACGGCCATCATTGGTCCCAACGGAAGTGGAAAATCAAATGTTGCCGATGCGGTTCGCTGGGTGTTGGGCGAGCAAAGCTTGAAGCTTCTTCGCAGTAAACGCGCCGAGGATGTTATTTTCTTCGGCTCAGGCCAAAAGGCGCAGAAAGGGTTCTGTGAAGTCTCACTTTTTTTCAATAATGACGATCGCGTGATCCCGCTTGATTGTGCCGAGGTGGTTATCACGCGCCGACTGTTTCGTGATGGCGCGTCGGAGTATGTATTGAACAAAAATAAGGTTCGATTGACGGACATTATCTTGCTTCTTGCCCAGGCACACATGGCACAGCGCAGTTATAGCGTTATTGGCCAGGGTATGGTTGATACGATCCTGCAAACACCACCGAGCGAACGCAAAGAATTTTTCGATGAAGCGGTTGGCGTGCGAGCATATCAGATAAAAAAAGACTCGGCGCTGAGTAAGCTCAAAAGCACAAATGAAAACTTGAATGCCGCCCAGCTTGTGTTGCAGGAACTTGAGCCGAAGATGAAATTTTTTACGCGCCAGCTCAAGCGACTTGAGGAGCGTGAAGAGATTGAAAAGGAGCTGAGCGGGTATTTGATATCCTATTATAACACCTTATGGAACGATCTTGCGGATAGGAAAGATGGATTTGAGAAAGAGCGGACAGTGCTTCAAGAAAAAGTCGATGTCATAACAAGAGAACAGGAGGCGTGTGCCGCACGTTTTGCTGTCGAAGAGAAAAAGTCAGCCATGGACGACAGTGGATCGTTTCAGGGGCTTCAGCAGTCACTGGCAAAGCTTCAAAACGAACGTCACTCACTCATGACTCGCCTTTCAGTACTGGAGGGGCGCTTGCAGACCGAACTTATTAAAACGGGACAGGGCCAGCTTGCATGGCTTTCGCAGAAACAAGACGAGCTTCGGGTCAATGCCGGGCGCATTGCTGAGGATATTGGTATTATCGGGAAAGAGATTCTTACGCTCGACGAACAAGAAAAGTCGCTTCGCGATGAACTGGCTCAGATAGTCGACACCGAAGGAGAGCCGGCCGACGAAGAGGAGCGTATTGTGCACATTTCTTCTCTTGTTGATGCGGCTCTCGTGGCCCATGAAGAAAGCGGTCGATCTGACGTGCCGATTGAGCGCGTACGTGAGATCCTTGTTCATATCGGAACTCAGCTTGGCGCTATTAAGGCATACATCGCAGAGCAAATTCAAAAACGAGCGCGACACAGCGAGCGTGGCGCGTTCTTGAAAAAGCGAAATGATCTTTCCGGTGAGCTGCGCACTGTTCAAACACAAAAAAGTATTCTCAATGAACGCGCGCGTATGCGCACCGAGGAGAAGCAGAAAATTGATAAGGAGCTCGAGAGTGCCGCAAAAGAGTTGGAGTATTTTGCGGCAGAGGACAGATCTGAGCAACAGCACGCCATTCTTCTTGAAAAAGAAGAGCTTGCTTCGCGACGAGATTCACTCGAGAAAGAAATCGTGTCAATACAGCGCGACCTTGATCTTTTGTATGACAAGGAAAAGGAGAAAGGGCGCCACTTGCTTGAAATGCAGAAAGAGCTGACCGCGCTTGGCAAGGAGCAGGAGACGTTTCAGCAGGCGCTTACGAAAGTGTCTCTGGAAATTGCAAAGATTGAAGCACATCAGGAAGAGCTTGTGCAAAAAATATTTGAAGATTTGCGCGTGGACGAGTCATTACGTCAGGAGATTATTCAGAAAACCGAAACACTTTTTTCGACGTTGGGATTTTTGTCTGACCCCTCTCCCATAAATCTTGAAGAAACGCGCGGTACGATCGATCGACTTAAGCGTAAGGTGGAGCAGATTGGCACCATCGATGATGGGCTTGTTGCAGAGCACGAGGAAACAAAACAGCGATATGAATTTTTGACCACGCAGGTTTCCGACCTTTTATCCGCGAAAGAATCGTTGTATAAGGCCATTGAGGAGCTCGACACGATTATTCAAGACAGGTTCGAGAAAAACCTCGAGGGTATTAGTAAGAAGTTTACCCAGTATTTTCAGCAGTTGTTTGGCGGTGGCGGCGCGCGAATTATTATTCTGCGTGAAAAGAGAGGCGAGCAGGAGGATACAGGTGAAGAGGATAGCGAGAGTGGGGATGTTTTGGAGTCTGAGGGTGATACGATATCGGGCATTGAGATAGAGGCAACACCGCCCGGCAAGAAGTTTAAGAGTTTGAGCTTCTTGTCCGGCGGGGAAAAAACGCTTACCGCAATCGCCCTTTTGTGTGCTATTTTGGCCCAAAACCCCTCCCCGTTTGTTATTCTTGACGAGGTTGACGCGGCGCTGGATGAGTCAAACGCCAACAGATTTGCCGAAATTATCAAGGATTTATCCTCTCAGACCCAGTTTATTCTCGTCACGCACAATCGCGTGACTATGCATATCGGCCACGTATTATATGGGGTTACCATGGGTGAGGATGGCGTCTCGAGGACCCTGAGCCTTGACATCGGTGCTCTGGATGGTATAGTTGCGAAATAACTTTTGAGGGTATTTTAGCTGTATGTTAATGATTCGCCTTGCACGGCTCGGAAAAAAGAACAAGCCGTTTTATCGTGTTGTTATCTCAGAAAAGACACGCGACCTTTTTGGCACCGCATTGGAAATTCTCGGGCACTATAATCCGATGAGCAAAGAGAAAGACATTGAGCTCAATAAGGACAGAATCCTTTATTGGCTTTCAAAAGGTGCTAAAGCCTCGCCGACCGTCACCAACCTTCTCATCCAGCACAAGATTGTTGAGGGAAAGAAGATTGTCAAAAAGACCGCAAAGAAAAAAGAAGAAAAGAAGTAGCTTGACAGACACTGCGAACTCTTGTGTAATGATAGAGAAGAATCGCACTGATAGTACAAGGTCGACAGTGTTGAAAACATTTAGGAGTTATGAGAATCCACACAGGATTCAAGGGAGAAAAAGATGGAACAGTATACAGATGTACAGTTTGTAGAGATGGTCGTAAAAGCGATCGTCAATCACCCGGAAGATGTGTCCACCGAACGTACGATCGATGAACGCGGCGTACTGATTACGCTGCACATCCACCCAGAAGACATGGGATACGTGATCGGTCGAAAAGGGCAGACAGCCCGCTCGCTCCGAACACTTCTTAAAATAGTTGGAGCAAAAAGCAATGCGCGCGTGAACCTCAAGATTTATGAACCGGAAGGATCGCGACGCAATCCGTATGCCCACTCGGAAGATACGCATGTGGATATGGACATTAAGGTAGATACGAGCATGGTCGATGACCTGAAGATCTAAACACGGCAATCAAAAAAAAGAACCCCGAGAAATCGGGGTTCTTTTTGGAGCTTTTCAAAATATGCAATTTGATATTATTACCCTATTCCCAAGTCTTTTCGATTCATTTGTATCGGAAAGCCTCATCGCAAAGGCGCGCGATAAAAAGTTGGTTGATATTCGAGTCCATAATCTTCGTGACTTTACGAACGACAAGCACCACACTGCCGACGATAAGCCGTACGGAGGGGGCGCGGGTATGTTGCTGAAAATCGAACCGCTCGTGACGGCGTTAAAGAAAATAAAGAGGAAGAAGAATTCTCGCGTTATTCTTCTCTCCCCTGCCGGCAAGCAGTTTACACAGAAGAGGGCGGATGGATTGGCAAAAAAATACGATCAGCTTATTTTCGTCTGCGGGCGGTACGAAGGCGTTGACGCCCGCATCAAGCACTATATCGACGAAGCGATTTCTATCGGACCGTACATATTAAATGGTGGCGAAGTCGCGGCGATGGCCGTCATCGAGTCTGTTTTTCGCCTTATCCCCGGCGCGCTTGGAAATCCGGACTCACTGAAAGACGAGACATGGAATAAAGATACTGACAGAGAATATCCGCAGTATACACGACCGGAAGTATTTGATGGACACCGCGTGCCAAAGGTGCTATTGAGCGGTGATCATAAAAAGATAGAAGAGTGGAAGAGGATCAAGTAATCTGTTTTAATTCTCGCAACCGGGTATTTGTTCCTCGGGGCCGGATATTTTTCTGCTGAAAAATTCCTTAACCTCGGGCCGTCGCCCTGCGGATGCCCCTGCGGACAAAAACCCGGACGTGAGCCCCGCAAAAGAGTGCCGCTATTGTTTCTCTTGAGTGTTTTGCGTTTCACGGGGATTCTCCGCCTGAAGTTCGGTGATTTTTTTTGTGATTATTTCATTATTCGGATTCTTTTTGTCGAGATCCTCAAGGAGCGATAGGGCATCCTGCTTTTTCCCCTGATCGGCATAGAGA
>CAYJLM010000016.1:5358-18438 GCA_964370875.1 uncultured Gammaproteobacteria bacterium
GCATAGAGAAGCGCGAGTAACCATTTTGCATCGGCAAGGTCGGGATTTACTGAAAGGGCATTTTTGTACGCGACTTCACTTTTTCCTTTTTCGCCAAGACCACTATACGAGGATCCGATAGAGAGGAAAAGCCCCGCGTCCGCGTTTCCAAAAGAGAATTGGTCGACATTTGCAATCATTGTTTTGTCCAGAAAATTTATTGCCTCGGTATTATTTTTTTGTTGTGCTCGCACAAGAGCCATTACATACAGGGCCTCGGCATAGTCACTTTTGAGTGATAATGCCTGTTGCAGTGCATCCTCGGCATCTTTGAGGGTGCCTGCTGATGCCTCTTGTTCTTTTGTCTTGATGTCCTCCTGGTCTGCTTTCGCTTGTTCAGCGCGCTGGCCATGGATAAGCGACATGGTCAGAAGAAACCGTGCCCGCGCAAGGTACTGGGCCGGATTTGTCGGATCAAGATCAGATGCTTTTTTGAAAAATTCAATTGCGAGATCATCTGCCCCGTCGGTATACGGCGCGATGTTCTGATAGAGCCCCGCGAGATTTTCAATAGTTCGGATGTCGTGAGGGGCGGCGGTATAGGCACGACGCGCAACGTCGATCATATTGGAGGTGACACCCTGAAGCTGTGCCAATTTTTCTTCTGAGTTTTTGTCGGATGATGCCATTAACCCATTGAGCTGATAGGCAAATGCCTGGCTGAGTGCGTTCGCGTAGAGTGGATTTTTTTGGTCGCCGCCTACTGCTTGCGCGAGAGATTTAATAAGTTCATCGATACTCTTTGTGTCTGGCTGTTTTTGGCTTGTCTGTAAGTCGCGCGCAACAGACTGATCGATGTGCAGGGCGCGTGCGTACGCCATGTCTGCGCCAAGACGATTGCCCGCAAAGAGAAGACCAACAAGCCCGGCGCACACTACTCCGTAAAATGCAAAAGACGTGAGGATAAGGAAGCGATTTGAATGTCCGTCAAAAGTACGCATGGTTTTATAAGTCAGTGAGGCACAAAAACCAACAAGCACCCACAGCATAAAGGACAGAGTCATGTTTGATGGCTTTACGACTGTGGCAACAAGCAGTACGATTACGCCCGCGCCACTTGTCAGGAGTGCAAGATATTCTTGCGAAAAAGGATCGCGGATTAGACGGACAAGGAGCGCGCGAAAAAATAAGAATAAGAATACGAGCATCCCGATAAGCCCCAGAAGACCGGTTGCCGCAATAGTCGTGATAAAAAACGAACCTGATTGGTCAAAACGCGCCGTCCAGAGGCCAAGGTAGTTGTCTTTGTTGCTGTCAGTCGGACGGAAGCGAGTAAAGCTCGTGATAAAGTTGCCCGGGCCGTATCCGACAATCGGTGAGGATTGGATTGTCTTTGCCGCAATGGCCGTCGATGCTGCCAGTGACGGCTGAACAATGGGCGGCAGAGGAAGGATATGTGGACGAAGCACAAGCATTGTCGCGGAAAGGATTACAACAAAAGATGGAAGTACGAGCCATCCGACCTTTTTACTTTCAGGCAACTTGGCAAAAAGCGTGGCAAGCGCAAGAACAAGAGCGACAAGTATGCCGAGCCACACGCGCCAGTCATCCAAGACAATCAGGAGAATAAGCATCACGCCAACATACACGGCGAGGGCGGTAGTTATTTTTGTGTGTGCCGTATCGGTTGTAGAAATTTTAATGAGCTGAAGGACTGCCAAAACTACGGACACGGCCACAAGAATACCCCAGAGGTCAAGACGCCCCGCCAGGTTAAACGCGGTTGTTTTTGTAAAGCCCCACGGCAAGATAAAGATATTAAAAATCTGCAGTACGCCAAGAAGTGATACAAGCGCGGTTGATGCGAAAAAAGCAGTGAGCGCGCGAGTGAAGTGCGCCACGGTGCAGCTTTGGGAAATAACAAAAGCTAGAAGCATGAACGACAAAAGCGAGGCAAAGCTCATTACCTGCTGACCCTGCAACCCCACCAAGCTATTGTGAGGAAATACAGAAAAAATCGATGCGGCCAGCCATGCGCCAAGCCAGCAAAGCGTGCCGATCATGAATGCGCCCCCGCGGAATGTGAGCGCATTCGTTGTGATTATTTTTAATCCGTAGCATGCAACAAGAATAAAGGTGCCGACAAAAAGGAGTGATTGTTTTGCCAGCTCAAGTGGCTCGCTTAAAAACGGCAAAAAGAACAGCGGCATAAGAAATACCATTGCAAAAAGCGTCCATGACAGCACCGCATCGAGCACGGGGGGTAGCCATATATTTTTTGCGGGCGCCGTCATGATTTTTGTCGGGGTGTATACCCGCTCCTGCCGTTGCGGTACGGCGCGTTTTGTCTCGACGACTGAGCGCCTGGAGATTATTTTTACCGGCGCCGCACGGCGGGCAACACGTTTTTTTTGCGGGCCGAGCACGTCTTTTTCTTTGAGTTGCATAGAGGGGAATCTTCTAGAATTATATCACCCACTATATCACACAATACTATTCTTCAGAAGATTTTTTCAAGCGCTCAATTTCATCGCGAACAAACATGAGAGTTTCCCGCTTGAGGTATTTACGGGTATGTTTTAATTTGTCGGGCGAAAGAAGTGGGCCCAGGTCCTCTTGTAACAATGTGTCGGTAATATTTTTTTCGATGAAAACTGAAAGGTTGGAAAAAAATGCAAGAATATCGTTGCCGTGACGCTCTCGAATGACCCCGGTATTATATGAGAACCCATGCAGAAAGAAGTAATGGATGTCATACACGTCCCTACCCGCAATGGTCTTATTGGCTTCGTATCGGCCAGGCAGCGCAATAAGCTTATGTGCAAACATTGTGTCCTTTGTCTGGCAGGTGAGAATTCGGTCGATCTCTGTTAGTCGTTGAGGCGAATAGGTACTTGTCGGAAGTAACGGAAAAGCAGTATCAAGTTTTAAGGTTTTTCTCCCCGTGTTTTCATAGTGAAAAAAATATTGGATTCCTCGCTTGCTAAAATCCTTAATCGAAAATTTGAGTTCGCGGGCAATTTTTTCTAATGCAGATCGCGTTTTTTCTATGTCGGCTACCGTCCCCGCATAATCAAAATCGAGATCAACAGAGAATCGATCAAGCCAGCCGAGCATAGCAGCGCATGTCCCGCCCTTAAAGTATAAAACGCTTGCGAGATAAGAATTATCCGCAATTGCGATAAGTAATTGGTACATTTTTGTTTTATGAATCGCGTCTTGGATGGTTGGGGGTGTAAACATGGTTAGAGAGTGACCGGATACCCAACAACGCGGATAAGCGCGCGTACGGCATCCCTGTCGATATGTGGGTTATCGAAATATTTTGTTGGAAGATAGTATAGCATATCGGCAATCGCTCGAGTGGTTGATGCTCTTCGCACACCGCTATGTGTCTCGATGCCGGTATCATTCAAAAGAAATCGATCGGTCATCTTCCGCGAGAAGTACCAATTTCCCGCGATGTTGAATTTTCTCGAGAAAAAACTAATGAGCGTGATAACCTGTGGCGACTGATTAATGATACCCTTCTCAAAAAGAATCGTCTCGCAAGATATATATGCGGGGCCGTGAAGGGCTTTTATGCCAAGGAGCTCGGGATTAATATCGCCAGGCGGCAGGATCGAATACATTCCCTTATGAATGCGATGGAGAAGGCCGGTCTTTGTGTATCTGCTCAGTGTCTCGTAAAGAGTACTTCTCTTCCTGATTTTCCATAAATTCGCCAAGTCGTCAGCGTGAAAAACCTGCTCGCCAAGAGTAGCTAAATTCGCAATGCGCGCACCCGCCGTTGATCTGCTTTTTATCATTTATGTGCTTTTATCCTATTCTTATATGTATAGGATAACATAACGACGTACATACGTCAAGTGTATAAAAATGATATCGGGCAACAACAAATTGACGAATCGTATCATTTATGATACGATTTAGGTATATGAATGATACGATTTTAAATCAACGACAACAGGAAATTCTCGATATTCTTCGAAGTGGAGACTCGTTATCGCGCAGCGAGATTGAATCACACCTTTCACTTATTCGATCAGTTGCATCAATAACAGTGATTCGTGATGTGCGGGATTTAGTAGATCGTGGACTACTCGAGTGTTCAGGGAGTGCGCGCGCGACAACCTATCGCCTCGCTCAGCGCAACCCCCTACTTCGGTATGTAGATATGCGCGCATACTTTGCAAAGGATCAGGACATGAGGGATGTTAGGGTGACATTTGATCGAGATATATTTTCTCATCTAAAAACACCACTTCATACCGTCGATGAACGTCGAGTGTGGGATCGGAGTGCTATCATTTTTCAAAAACAAAAAAAGACTCTGAGTCCCGCGGTCTATAAACGGGAACTTGAGCGGTTTCTTATTGATCTTGCATGGAAATCATCTGAAATAGAAGGGAATACATACGATCTTATTGAAACGGAAACGCTTTTGAAAGAAAAAATACGCGCGAGGGGACATTCGGAGGAGGAGGCGATCATGGTGTTAAATCACAAGAGCGCATTTGAATTCATTCGGGAGTATGAAGATGTTTTTCGAAAAAAGCTAACACAAAATCTAGTACTTCAACTCCATCAAAAACTCACAGAAGGGCTCGACGTGCCGATTGGCATCCGTCAAGAACAAGTTCGTATTACCGGAACGCGATATATACCTCCGCACGGACAAGCAAAGCTTTCGCCACTTTTTGAGAGCGTGATTCAAGCTGTCAACCAAACCGTTTATCCGCCAGACAAGGCGCTTATCGCTTCTTCACTTATCGCCTATCTCCAGCCATTTACAGACGGGAACAAGAGGACGAGTCGCATGCTTGGCAACGCACTTTTGATTGCTTTTGGGTACTATCCACTTTCATATCGAAATATCGATGTGACGGAGTATAGGAAGGCGATTATTCTCGTGTATGAGCAGAACAACCTCTATCACATGAAGCGACTGCTTTTAGAGCAGTTGCGTTTTGCCGTCGATAATTATTTTCAGTAAAAGTGAAAACAGAGCAGGTTTTGCTGTGCGTCATGGATTGTGAAATCTTCACAATACCATTCGGCTGTCATTCCCGCGGAGGCGGGAATCCAGAGGAAATAAGCACTTTCCGAGTGGACTGGATCCCGGATCGAGTCCGGGATGACGGGTCAGTAATTTAAAGAAGTAGTAGCATTTTGTCTGAAAGTAATAGTGATTTTGCCCAATATCAACACTTAAACTACTCATATTATGCCGAATATGAGTAGTTTGACATTGACAAGGCGGCCTCCATGGGTGTATGGTTGTGGAGTACACACCGCCCGATTCGGGCTTTCTCTCCTTGAAAGGAGAACATTGAGATGAAGTCCATGATGCGGGCGAGCCTTTCGGTCGTTTTTTTTGCGCTCGCGGCGGCGACTGGGTGCAACGTCGGCACCCTAAATCTCCTCCCCGGAGCAAAGGTGGCCGACAACATAAACGTGGGCATGCCGACGCCCGCACCCACGCCGACTGTGACCCCACAGGCGACGGGGTCGGCGATCGACCCCGGGCAGCTTGCCCGAGAGATCGTCAAGGCGATGCCCACCGCATTGCCAAGTGCCACCACGTCCCCGCCCCCCGGCGAAAGGATTCGCGAGGGGTTTTGGTCCCGGTCAAGGACGGCCGCGGATTCCATGGGCGACAAGGATGTCGCCGAAGGAAGCCGGTTGGTCGTGAAACTAACCGGGGACAAAAAAGACCCGCTCGTCCGGCGGGCACGATCCTCTCCAGAGGACAAACCCTGGGTGGGGGTCGGATTCCTCGGGCTGGTTCCCGAGGAGAAAGACTGGGTCGGCATCGAGTACGATGCCGAGAGAGGATGGTTTAGGATCTTCGGATCCAAAACCATCATCATAATAACTGAGGAGGCGTTCCTAACGGAATAGGATAGCCTCCTCCCCCGCCCGTCGCGGCGCGGTGAGCAATCACCCGGCGCCACGATTGGCAAAAAATTGAGCTGGACGCGTGCCTCGTTGCATTCGTCCGGCTCTTAGTTTTTGATAGTATTTACAAACACGGTACTATTCCATGCATTTTGCTCTATGCTATCGCTAATGACATTTATTTTTATAACCCCATTTTCCGTGGCATCAAAGTCGACAGTAGACACATCACTGTCCTGATAAAGCACGTCTATACTTGAACTTGCTTTTGTAATCATTGGAGGAATGGACGAGCTTGTTTTGAATACGCCGCGAAGTGTATATGAGCCACCGTTTCCGTTGTTTGGATTTCGCTGAACTATTTTTGCTTCGATAGAGTAGAGCGTGCCGGGCTCTGCCACGAACCGATTTATTGTTTTTGTCTTGTTGGATCCGTCGGTCGTAATTTTCCCCTGGTAAATCTTGTAGCTTGGCGCGTCGCCGGAAGAGACGCCCGCGGAAAGACCAAAGATTGCCTTGCCTTCACCATTGTCAACATTCTGATTCTCGTGTACGTCAAGCGTTGCGGTTGGTGTATCTGTGCCGATACCAATGCGGCCGTCCTTGTCGATTGTCATGAATGGACCGCTTGCGTACTTTTTATCTATCACGACACCCTTAGTTATTGGATCGATAATGAGTTGCTGTGCTTTTGCCACCTCAATCAAGAAGGCGGTTAGCTTGTCATATTCAAGTCCCTTGTATCCAGACTTATTTTCTGAAATAAGTTCAGGAAGAATTTTTTCCACGTCTTGCGCTATTAAGCCGAATTTTCGGTTCGCTACCAAATCCTTTCCCGTCCTAACATCTGCCTTCCAGTTAAAATATACGCCATGGAGCTCGTTCAGCGCATCGAGAACATTTATTTCATCTGTCAGTGGAACGATATTCGTTTTGAGTCGCAGGTCGGAGGGATCGCACGATGATGCTGATGAGCCAATACTCAATGTTCCGGCCGTATCAGTAACGCCGGTACAGACAGTTTTAACACTGCCGGATGCAAGGGCAGTTATTTTAACGGCACCATCATTTCCTATTCTCATTCGCGCGGTTGGCGTGAATGCCGAATCGGCGGTTGTGGTGGCGGTGCTTGCAAAGAAGAATATTCCACCATTGGTGCCATACGCAAACCCTATGCCGCGCGAACCGAAGCTTCCATGTGTCACATTCCACTTCATTGATAGCGCATCCCCAGACGTACCGGTGATGTATCCGGAATTGAAATATGCGTTATGGGATATAAACGCATCCGCGGCAGCGTCTTGTTGGTCTAAACCTAGGGGGTAGCCAGTACCGTTTATTTCTAGTTTTGACCGTGGCGTTGTTGTCCCAATACCAATGTTGCCATTTAGTAAAATACTAAATTTTTCACCATCCACTTCGGATGTGCCGCTTCTATTGACCGAGTAGATTGAGAAGCGTCCGTCATAGTCGCTGGTTAATCTTGTTCGAGCCAGCTTCCATGCAATATTGTCACCATCATTGACACTGCCATATGCCTGGGTGCCGATCCAGAGAGCAGACGTTATATCTTCACTGGCATTGTTTACTGTTTCCCCGGAAATTTTTATGATGGGAGTTGTTTGAGTCCCGTCACCCACCTGAAGAAGTTGTCCTGGCGCGGTAGTCCCAATGCCAATATTCCCGTCATCTCGTATATAGAACAGTGACGTTCCCGCAGAGTTGCGTACGTCGACCGCGGCCAGCGTCGATCCGGTTGATAGTGAGGTGATTGTTAGCGCCCCCTGCGACGCTATTCCACCGATGCCGACATTTATGCTGTTTGAGAAAAGAGAGCCGGTGACCTTCGCGCTTCCGGTGACTTCAAGAATGTTTGTAGAGAGTGACCCGATTATAGCGCTCGGTGATTCTATCCCTTGCAGTTTTGCGGCATTGAATGTCGTGCTGGGGCCAAAGTAGATGTGTTTACCGCTAACGGCAACCGAGCTTACGTCGGTAGCATTAACGCTGAGACCCCCTACTTTTGATGGTGCCGTGGGGGTTTTTACATCAATTATTATAACTTCGCAGCCGCTTGTGTCTGATGAAGAGCAGGTGTTAGATCCTCTGTTCGATATTGCGAGGTATGCGTAATTTTCGGCAAGCACCATGTCGTTTATGGTATTTGCGCTTGCAGATGTACCAATATCGAGCGTGCCAACTTGCGCGAGCGCTGACGGACTCTTAATGCTCACGATGCGAAATTCATCCACATTCGTATCAGACGTGAGTCCTACATAGACGTATCCTCCGTTTGTCTGTAATGAGTTTACTGTCAAACCATAATCAAGACCATTGGCCGCGGATGGAGCGGAAGGATTAGAGATGTTGATGGCAATAAGCTCGCACCCCGTAACGGTAGTGCCGCTACAAGTTCCCGCGATCGCATTTTGGCCAATGTATGCATACTTGCCATGAACGACGATCGTGTTTACTTGGCTCGCAGTATCAATGCCCGCAACGGCGGTCGGTGATGCCGGATTTGAAATATCTATAATTACAAATTCACACCCATCGACAGTTGTTCCGGAGCATGTGCCACCGCCCGAACTCATGCCAACATAGGCATATTTTCCAGCGATTGTTACCGACAGTACGTTCTTAATAAAATTAATGCCGCCAACCGTCGATGGAGATGCAGGATTTGATATATCGACAGCGAAGAATTCGCATCCTGTTATCGTGCCGCCCGAACAGGTTCCAGCGCTAAATCCCTGGCCAACAAAGGCGTATCGTCCAGAGATGGCAACGGCATACATTGTCAGATCAGTAGAAAGTCCGCTACCGCTTACCGCTGCCGGTGCGGCAGGATTTGAGATGTCGATAATCTCGAATTCACAGCCGGTAAATGTTGCACCTGAACAAGTGCCGGCTGTCAGGTATGTTGTAGCAATGGCGTATTTACCGCTAACAGCAATGCTGTAAGCGGTGTTTGCAAGGGAAACGCTCGTGCCAACGTCAGAAATCGTGTTGCCCGCAGAGATCAAGAGTGAGCCATAGGAAAGAGAAAGTTTTTCAGAGGGGGATGTTGTCCCGATGCCAATCAACCCGCCATCATCAAGCACGAGCTGGTTTGATACACCATCAACACTCATAACAAGATCACCGCCGCTATTCATTTGAAAGTCAGAATAGACCGTTCCGTCGGCTTGCGTGAGGCGCAACTGCGGATTGCTTGCATCGAGAATATCCAGCTTTCTGTCAGGTCCCGTCGTCCCGATGCCGAGGCGATTCGTTGAATTGTCCCAATACGCATTCGGCACCCCCGGCGTTCCGCCGAGGCGGAAGTCGGACGCCCACATGCCGTAGCCGCCCGTAGCCCACTGCGTGCCTGTCGTTTTTTGATACGGCGTGATGAACGGGGATTCCTCGATCTGTATTCCCCAGAAATACACTTTTGCTGTGGCGTGAACGGGAATGACGAAGTATGTCCTGACGGCGTTTCCCGTAACGCCGCCACTCGGCAATGTCCGCGTGAAGTAGACACGCTGCCACGAGGTGGAAAGCGTGACGGTCGTGCCGGTTGTTTGATTCGAGTCGCCCGGGAAGGCAGAAGACCATGTCGCCGATTGCCCGTCAAGGGCGGCATCCGCCTTGACCCACAGGGAAAACGTGAAGGTGCGGCTCGAGAGGTCTTCTGCCGCGTCGGAGTAGACGATCGGGCGGAAATCTCCGCCGGTTACTGAGTGATTCACGCCGTACACATTTCCGGTGGCCCCCGTCGGGAGAGTTGTCGAGTTGGTGGAGCTTTCGGACCAAGTTCCCGCATAGGTGCACGCGCCGATGCCGTACGAGTCGCCGCTGGCTCCGCAACTCACGATCGTGGGAGACTCCGAATCACTCTTATAGATGTTTGTGTTGATTTTGCCGGCATAGAACGAATTGCCAACCGTCCCGCCATTGCCGTTTGCCAGGGTGCCAATGAGTGAGGAGTTGCTTGTATAATCTGCATTGGTAATGATGCCCGCGACTCTCGCTGTACCAGCAACATCAAGCAGATAGCTTGGACTTGTCGTCCCGATGCCGACGTTGCCACCCTGAATCACCATTGCCGTAGAGAGTGTGCCGATGGATGTGGCGTTTACGGTCTGGAAAAGAATGTCGGTCGTGACCGCTCCCGCCGTAACGCCAGAGGTCTGAAAGAGTATCTGGTGAGAGTTTCCGAGGTTGTTCGAAGCGTCGTCAGAATTTACTAAGATCAAGCCCGCAACGTCGTTGGCGGTGACTGTTCCCGAGGTGAGGTCTTTGTAGAAGTAAAGTCTTGGTGAAGGAGTGTTTGCATCAGCCCGCGCACTTTGCGCAAAGATTTTTGTGGGCACGTCTCCCGCGCCAAAGATTGTAAGTTTATCTGTGGACGCAGGTGTAACGGTCCCGATGCCGACGTTGCCATTGCCTAATATCGTGACCAAATTTTCATTACTGTCGCGAAACTGAAAGGCGGTCTCGGCATCTCCAAGATTTGTAAGACCAGTACCAGAATTGTACTTGTTAGCGCGAAAGACCACGGCAGCCGTCGTATCTGCTGGGTTATTCACTCCTATCATGCCATTCAAAACCAATCCCGAACCATCTGCATCACTCAAACCCTTAATCCACAATCCTCCGTCTGTAGCACTCCACGGCATTAGTCTGCCAAATGACGATGCCGAAGCCTCGGCAGTCATTGAATGGGTTATATCGGCGTCTGTAAATAGCAGATTGCCATCACGAACATCTAGTCTATCCCCTGGCGTCGGCGTCCCGATGCCGACAAGACCTGTGCCAGTAAGCACCATGCCATCTTGCCCAACACCGCTTGAGTCTCGGTATTGGAATTGAAATCCGACTGCCGCGTTTTGGTCACTGCTGCCTGCCGAAATATAGGCGTTTCCAGTTCCCGAGCTGTACCGATTAACATAAAGTCGATCCGAGCCGTCATGCGCTCCAACAATCACATCTCCATTAAACGTCCCCGTAGTGGCGGTGAGGGCGCCCGTGAGAGTGAGGTTGCCAGAGGAATTTAGACTTGCTAATTGCGTAAGGCTTTGGTTGTCGGCTGTTGCTGTGGCAACTTTATTAATCGTAAGTCCACCGTCAAGGGTTCCGCGTAGTACTGTTCCAATAATTCCTCGCGTTCTATAAGTGTTTGCAGTCGTGCCTCCTTCTGCACTGAATCCAATGAATGGAGCACCACTACCTGTTTCAGCACCAATGGTCGAACCATACCCTGCTGAGTTGGTGTGACCGAATTCAATCCCAATGCCGACTGAGTTTCGTGCCGAGATTAAGGCGTTTGTTTGTTTGCTGCCACCGGCAAGTACGCTTACTGCGGTGAGGGCGCCCATGCCGACAGCAGCGCTACCGAACGTAGAAGATCCGTCGCTGCTCAAGATAAGATTTGCGGTTCCCGACGCCTGTTTCCCCGCAAAGAAGTAAATGCCGCCGGAAGCGTAGGCGTTTATGATGTTCAAATCAGCTCCGCCAGTAGAACTGGAATAGATAAACGTATCTCCTGCACTGCCATAGCCGCTCCATGCAGACGCACTAGTGCCGAGCTTACCCAGCAAGATGCCTCCGCTGTTTCCGCTCACGCCCATCGCAGCGGCCGCCGAAGTGCCCGTGCTTGTGTTAGTCGCCTGAAGTCCTGTGAAGAATCCGTCAGTTGTTTTTGTTGCAGTTGCAGTGTCACCGAAGTACGCCTTCTTCCCAACCCCAAGTCCGCCCGCCGTGATGAGTGAGCCGGTTGCGGTTGTCGTTGAGTCTGTTGTGAGGTTTGCGTTGACCGCCCCACTAAACGTCCCCGTAGTGGCGGTGAGAGCTGCAGTGAGCGTTAATCCCGCGCTATTAAGCGTGGCGTAGGTTGTTCCTCCGTTTCCTAGCGTAAACACCCCCCCATTCGGGTTGCGGCGTATCCAGGTTTTCATAGTGCTGGCTGGATCTAAGAACGACGAGTCGATCGCAATGCCGTCGTACCAGTCCGCTGTAGTCCAGTCTTGCGGTGTGGCAACCCGACGTAGAACCCCTTGGCGGTATTGGAAAAGATTCGTCCCGCCGTTAATTGAAGTACGCGCTATCGTTAGGTACGCGTTTAACGTAGCGGGTAGCACGGTCTGCTCTAGGATATCGAGCTTTAGGGTCGGGGCGATCCCGATGCCGACGCGGAAGTTCGCCGCATCGACCGCCAGGGCGCTCGTATTAACCGTAAGATTCGAGCTAAACGTCCCCGTCGTTGCACCTGTAAGTGCGCCAGTAATTGCGAGAGGACCAGCAAATGTTGCAGCACCGGTGGATGCAATCGAAAGCTGGTCGGTAGCGTTATACCTGATAGAAAATTTATACGTGTCGGCAACCGGATACCGAACAAAAGTCCATTGTCCAACACCTGTCCCTGACGATCCCGCGACAGCGCCGAGAGCTATACTTGAATAACCGCTCGTTGACGGATGGAGACGCATGTTCTCGTTGTAGGACGAGCCCGAAAGATTTGTACTGTCAATAAGACCACTAAACGTCCCGGTAGTGGCGGTGAGGGCGCCCATGCCGACGGTGCTTTGGAATGTCGCAGCGCCGGCGACATTCAGTAATCCGCCAATCCATGCCGCTTTCGTTACACCAAGACCGCCTGCCGTTCTAAGTGCGCCCGTTGTTATCGATGTTGCGTCGAGTGGGCTTGCAAATGACGCATAGCTAGACACCCCATCAGCATTAAATTTAGCCACTTCTTCGCCAGTGCTACCAGTGATAGTAATGTATTTTGCGCCAGTAGATGATCGCAGATCAAGATAGGTGCTTGCTCCCGTACTGCGCTGAAAGAAGCTCCACGGGCGTTCTGTGTTAAGGAGAAGAAGTTCTGTTCCGTCTGTTGTTCCTGATCCGGCAGTTATTCGTCCGCTAAACGTCCCCGTGGTGGCAGTGAGGGCCGCCATTTTTACATCCAGCGAGCCCGTACCGTCTACGGAGCCAAATGTTGTTACACCAGCGCTGTTGATTATCATGCGTTGTGTTTGTATCGTGCTTCCGTCAGGGGTCGTCCAAAACGATAATCGTCCAGGCATAGACGTTGTGCTCGGCGTACCAGTGTCAACATTTGATCTGATCGACGCGGCAGTTAAAAACGCAGAACCTCCATCAGGGGGGGGGGGGGGGGGGGGGGGGGGGGGGGGGGGGGGGGGGGGGGGGGGG
>CAYJLM010000017.1:0-18384 GCA_964370875.1 uncultured Gammaproteobacteria bacterium
GACCTGCAAAAAAATATTGAGAGAGCAAAATTAAAGGGAGCGAATGATCAGGTTATTGATTTATATCTTCAGTTGGGAAGCCGTCTGGAAGTACTGGGATACAGCGCAAAGGCATATCGGTATGTCTCGGCGGCTCTTATGAGCAATCCGCAGAATAATGAAGCGCTATTCCAGAAGGCGGTACTCTTTGAATCATTAACACCACCATCTAGCGCGCTTGTGGCATGGCGCGCGGTGATAGAGCGCGATCCGACGCGGAGTGCCTCGTATGAACATCTTGCAAATATGACAGAATATGTTTTGAACGACTACCAGCAAGCGAACGGCATTTATGTTGAGGGGCTCGTGCGTGGTGGCAATTCTCTTGCGCTTATGCGCTCGTACGCGGATTTTCTTGAACGACAAGGGCAGAAAAGCACTGCTCTCCTGTATTGGCAGGCAATAGCGCAAAAGGATCCAAAGGATGAAAATGCTCAAAATCATGTTCGCGCGCTTGGACTGCAAACAACCGGAACATTTTGAAACCTTCTCTTGAAATCGAGCGTAATAGGAATATACTAAAGAATATGAGAAGGATACGGTATGTACTTGTCATTTTTTTTGTATTCTGTATCGGGGGCGGAACACCCTCTCCTTTTGTCGTATACGCGGCAGGCGTGCAAGATGGTATTCCGGCCGATCCGCTTTTTTCGCGCCAGACGTACCTATCGCAAATTCACGCGCCTGAAGCATGGGCGCTGACCACCGGCTCCGCGCAGGTGGTTGTGGCCATACTCGATTCGGGGATGGACATAACACATCCCGATCTTCGCGAAAATGTATGGAGTAATCCGGACGAAATACCCGGGGATGGTATCGACAATGATAAGGACGGGTATATTGATGATATAAACGGGTGGGATTTTATCAACGATATCCCCGATCCAAGCCCGAAGTTTGGCGGTGATTTTTTGGTTGCCGGTATTCAGCATGGCACACTCCTTGCCGGTATTATTGCCGCACGAGGGAACAATGGCTTGGGAACTACCGGAATCTCGTGGCGTAGCAAGATACTGCCGCTTCGCGTGCTGAACAATCAAGGAGATGGCGATGTGTTTACCGTTGTTCGGGCGATTGATTACGCGATCAAAAAAAAGGTTGACATTATAAATTTAAGTTTTGTTGGTGATTCGGACAGCTCTTTTTTGCGAGCGGCGATTCGCCGCGCAACTGACGCGGGTATTATTGTTGTTGCCGCGACTGGAAATGATAAGGCCGACGGACACGGCATTGATCTGACGCAGTATCCCGTCTATCCCGCGTGCTACGATTTTTCTGACAATGTCATTAGTGTTGGTTCGGTAGATTCATTGGGGCAAAAATCTTCCTTTTCCAGCTACGGGCCGTGCATAGATATTATGGCGCCGGGGGAGGATATTTTTTCAACGCAAGTAGTCAAATATGAGCGTACGGGATTTGACGTATTTTATGGCGGCGGCTGGTCGGGAAGCTCATTGTCAACGGCCATGGTGAGCGGCGCGCTTGCATTGGTCAAGTCAGTCAATCCGTTATTAACGCCCTCGCAGGCAAGCGCGATTCTTCGAAAAAATTGTGACAACATCACCGTGCTGAATCCTTTTTATCCTGAAAAGCTTGGGTGTGGGGGGCTCAATGTGTATAGGGCGGTAAAGGCGGCAATCGAATTTTCCCAACAGGGAAATCATTTTGGGCAAGATATCGGTGATCGCGCGCCGATGATTGGTGTTGTCGGGGCGCAAGGGAATATTCCACTTTCATTTTTTTCGTCAGGCGGAAAGGAGTCCGTTTCCACCAATTCCTTCTTCCCGTTCGCCCCCTTCCGAGTCCCGTATTCGTTTGTTGGATCTTCCCAGAGTAGTCTTCGGGTGTTTGCGGCCGGTCCGGGCGGGGGGCCGCATGTTCGTGTATTTAATAGGGCAGGAAATCTTGTTTCGCAATTTTTTGCCTATGACACAAGATTTCGTGGCGGCGTGAATGTCGCGGTCGGTGATGTTGACGGCGATGGACAAGAAGAAATCGTTACCGCGCCTGCATCGCGTGGCGGAGCACAGGTACGCATATTCACTCTCTCCGGGGTAGTGAAGAAAAGCTTTTTCGCGTATGATAAAAATATTCGAGGAGGATACGCGTTGGCGCTTGGAGATCTGAACAATGACGGAAGAGATGAAATAGTCTTGTCGCCTCTCGATGTGGCTGGGCTCGGTGGCGATGTTCGCGTATTCAATGATGACGGCGTTCAGCGGCTACAGTTTTTTCCATACGCGAAAAATTTCACACACGGAATATCACTTGCGATAGGCGATGTTGACGGCGACGGCACCGAGGAGATTGTTACCGCGCCGCGATCGGGCAGGGGAGAAATTAAAATATTTTCCTCACTTGGTGTTTTAAGGAAATCACTCTATCCATACGGGAGCGCCTATGACAGGGGCATATCTCTTGCGGTCGGCGACTTGGACGGAAATCGCGAACAAGAAATCGTTGCCGTCCCGCGCGCGCGGGCACCGGCTCATGTCATGGTTATTGACGGGGGCGGCATGATTATTGGCACGTTCTTCGCATCAGCGCCGCAGAACCGGAGTGGCTATACACTCGGTATCATCTATTAATTGTCTTGAATTACACATGGAATAAAAGAGTATGAACATTGAAAAAACCGAAAGAATAAATGTGCTCGTGACGGGGGGCGCGGGAAGTGTCGGGTCGCAACTTTGTGAATTTTTACTCACACAGGAAAAGTACAATGTTATCTGCGTTGATAACTATTTTTCTGGCAGGGAGGCAAACATCGATCGTCTTCTTGCGCACCCGCGTTTTGAGTTTATTCGACACGACATAACCGAACCGCTCGATTTCTCAAAATTGCCGGCGGGGGAAAAGTTTAAGATCGCATTTGTCGGTGTGCAGGAGATTTATCATTTGGCGGGTCCCGACTCCCCGCGGGTATACCTTGCGTCACCCGTGGAGGTATTAACGCAGGCATCCCAAGGGACCAAGAATATGCTTGATCTCGCCCTGCAGTACCGCGCAAAATTTCTTCTCGCATCGGATACGAGCGTGTATGGTGACATCACCGGCGATGCGCCGGTTGGCGAAGAATATCACGGACCGCTTGACTATCTCTCCGCTATCAATGTCACGGCGCAAGCAAAACGTATCGCCGAAACATTGACTGCCACCTATCAGCGTCTCTATAGCCTGGAGGCAAAAATCGTGCGACTGCATAATGTGTTTGGACTGAATATGCATTTTGGCGATGGTCGATTTATTCCCGATACGATTGAGAAGGCATTGAAGAACGAGCCCATCATCCTTTCTCCTGCGCTGGTCCGCGCATCTTTCCTCTTTGCCTCCGACGCGGTTGACGCGCTTGAAAAAATTATGTCGGCTGACAAAGATATGATTGTGAACCTGTCGCAATCTTCGATGTATTCCTTTGATGAAATTGTTAAAACAATTCTTGACTATACCGGATCTTCGTCAACCGTGACACGTGCCGAGCCGTCGATAGAAAATGCGCAGCTCATGAAGGTGTGGGAATGGTATTGCCATCCTATCGACACAACGCGCATCCGAAACGATATTGGATGGTTTCCTGTTGTCCTTCTCGCGGACGGACTTCATAGGACAATCGACTTTATGAAGTCGACGCGCGGGCTTGCCGACTTGCGCTCTGCGCAACAATAAGACTCATCACCTTTCATACTATGATCGACGAAACACTATCACTTCCTGAACGGAAAAAAATATGCGGTGCGCCGTATTCGGCGGGCATCATTTTTCTCGTCTTTTGTGTTGGCGTGCTTGGCGGCGCGTTGGGCGGCGCGGCAACATTTCAGATGCTGACGAAATCAAACACAGCATCACAAGGCGCCCCGTTACCGACAAAAGACGGCGTTGTGCCTCCATCGATTTCCGGTGAGGAGAATGCAACGATTGCGGCTGTGAAAAAAACATCATCCTCGGTTGTCAGTATTATTATCAGCAAGGACATGTCGCAGGTCTATCAAAAGACAGGCCAAAACGTCTTTCCGTTCGATAATCTTTTTGATAACCTGGGATTTCCGTTTGAATTCCGAACAGCCCCACAGCCCAATAGTGGAAACCAGCAAAAACAGGATACACAGAACCAGGAGCCGCAAAGGCCGCAAAAGCAAAAAGTCGGCGGGGGATCCGGATTCATTATCTCCGCGGACGGAATGATTCTCACAAACAAACATGTTGTTGCCGACGATGCGGCTGATTATACCGTGGTTACAACCGACGGCAAAGAGTATCCGGCAAAGGTATTGGCAAAAGATCCGGTCAATGACCTGGCGATCCTGAAGATAGACGCAAAAGGCCTTGTGCCGCTCGTGCTGGGAGATTCGGACGGTATCGAGATTGGACAGACGGTCATTGCTATCGGCAACACGCTTGGCGAGTACAAAAACACCGTAACGCGTGGCGTTATCTCCGGTATTGACCGAGTGGTACAGGCGAGTAATGGCGCGGGGAGCTCTGAGGTCATTCAGGAAGCAATCCAGACCGATGCCGCCATCAATCCGGGAAATTCCGGAGGACCGCTCCTGAATTTGCGCGGCGAAGTAGTTGGTATCAACACGGCCGTCAATCGTTCGGGACAATCGATCGGGTTTGCAATCCCTATTGGCGTAGCAAAACGTTCGGTAGAGAGTATAAAAAAATTCGGGAAAATCATTCGTCCCTGGCTAGGCGTTCGCTATAGTCTTATCGACGAGGAATACATCAAGAAAAATAATCTTCCTATCGATCATGGAGCGATCATTCTTGGCGATCAGGTGCAAAAACTTCTTGGTGTCATTCCGGGCAGTCCGGCAGAGCGCGCCGGTTTGCGTGACGGAGATATTATCCTTGAGCTGAACGGAAAGAAAATAGATCAAGGGCACGCGCTTGCCAATGCCATCGCGCAGTATAATCCCGGTGATGAGGTTACCGTAAAAGTATTCTCCGGTGGAAAAACGCGTGATGTGAAGGTGAAGCTTGAGGAGTTTAAGGAACAGAAATAGCATGACAGACATAAAAGAGCTAAAAGAAAAAATCTTGCAACTGCGCGATGGGCTCTCCATCGAAGAAAAACGTGCGCGGATTATTGACTATGAAGCGCAGATGAATGAGCCGGAATTCTGGGATGACACTGCCAGCGCGGCTCGTATCAGCCAAGAGACAGCTGAGCTGAAAGAAGAGGTTGGCCAATGGGATTCTCTATGCCGCGAGTGTCTCGACCTGGAGGAGCTATCACGTGATGAGTCAAAGGAACTTCGAGAGGAGGTAGAAAAGAACAGCGAACAGCTTGAAGAACGCTTTGCCGCATTTGAATTCCGCGCGTTGTTCTCCGGTCCCTATGACACAAAGAACGCCCTGCTCTCCGTGCATGCGGGTACGGGTGGTACCGATGCGATGGATTGGGCAGAGATGCTCCTGCGTATGTATTTGCGATTTTGCGAAAAAATGAAATGGCGCGTTCGTATGCTCGATGAGCAGCGCGGAGGAGAGGCGGGGATCAAGAGCGCGACCTTTGAGGTGATTGGGCAGTACGCATACGGGTATTTGAAAGCAGAGGCGGGGGTGCATCGGCTGGTCCGTATCTCGCCTTTTGACGCGGAAAAGATGCGCCATACAAGCTTTGCCCTTCTTGAAGTCATTCCTGACCTGGGCGATATTACTGATATTGTTATTAATCCTGAGGAATTAAAAATAGACGTATATCGGGCGGGCGGGCATGGAGGACAGAGCGTAAACACAACTGACTCAGCGGTGCGCATCACACATGTGCCAACCGGCATTGTTGTTACTTGTCAGAACGAACGATCACAAAGCCAAAACAAGGAAACAGCACTTCGCTATCTCAAGGCAAAACTTCACCGGCTGAAAGAAGCGGAGCGGGAAGAAGAGCGACAGCGTCTTCGCGGCGCGTATAATGAGGCGGCATGGGGAAACCAAATCCGATCGTACGTTCTTCAGCCCTACCAGCTTGTCAAAGATCATCGAACAGAATATGAAACCGCAGATACGAACGGCGTGCTTGATGGCAATATTTTGCCGTTTATAGAAAATTATCTGCGAACTGCACTTTCTTTAGGAGAAAAATAGTATACCATGTTCCCTTCTCGCTTTCAGGTTTTTCGCGCGTGTCTGATTGCTTTTTTGTGCGGTGTTGCAGTATCGTATAGCGGACTTTTCGACCTGTTTGGCGCATATTTATTTTTCTTGCTTGTTAGCAGTATTGCGATACTTGGGCGAAGGGTCGTGGGTGTTCGGTGTGCATGCATTGTCGCCGCTTGTTTTGCCTTGGGTCTGATTCGCGTATTCATCGGCGGGGGCGAGGAGATATTTCCCATGGCGCGTACACCTTTTTCCTTTGAGGGTCGTATTGTGCAAGACCCCGCGTATTATGGTTCGCGTCAGATTCTTATGATTGACGCGTTTGAGAGGGATGGCGCCGCGCGTGGCATTTTGAGAGTTGCCGTAATGCAATTTCCTACCTACAGAATCGGTCAAAAGATATCTGGCTCATGCTCGTCACTTGAAGAACCGCAAAGAAACGGGCAGGCGCAGACGTGTTCCTACGCATCGATGGCACAAGTGGAAAAAGATGCGATTTCCCTGAGAGGAGTTCTTGCGGAAATTCGAGATTTTTTTGGCACCGCGATCAGCGCGGGATTGCCTCGTCCGCAATCTGATTTACTGGGCGGTCTTCTCATGGGAGCACACGGGACATTTTCTTGGGAGCTTGCTGACGCGTTTCGTTCGGCGGGTCTTACACACATTGTTGCGGTATCCGGATCAAACATCTCGATTGTCATCGCGGGATTGGGGAGTATTTTTTTGAAAGGGCGTATTGGACGAAAGAAAAGTTTTTGGTTAATAGTGGCGGGCGTGACACTCTTTGTTTTGTTTACCGGGGCGACGAGCGCGACGGTGCGCGCGGGGATTATGGGTCTGGTGGTTTTGTGCGCTCAATACCTTGGTCGTCTTTCGCGTGGCGCTACCGCGCTTGTTGTTGCCGCCACGGTCATGGTTTTGGCGCGACCGGACATTTTGTTGTTTAATGTCGGGTTTCAGCTTTCTTGTCTTGCGACACTTGGGCTCATTGTGCTAGCTCCACACATTACGACACGGATTTCGATTGTCCCTGTATGGGGCGGGCTGAGAGATGTGGTCGCGCAGACGCTGTCTGCTATGGTGTTTACCGCGCCATTGATTGTGGCGGTTTTTCAGTCTTTTTCGGTCGTTGGTTTTTTTGCAAATGTACTTGTTGTGCCGCTCATACCAATAATCATGGCTGTCGGGTTTGGGTGGAGCGTGATTGCCGCGGGAGCGTTTGGGATACAGCAGATAGCCCCTATTTCACTTCAGTCGTTTGTAGTGGCGCTGGGTACGCCCGTGTATGGTTTTCTTTCCTATGTCATTCATGTCGCTTCGTTCCTGGCGTCAGTACCGTTTTCAGCCATCCGAGTAGATGTTGGTGTGTGGACGCCACTGTTTTTAGTCGTGTCGTATGCCGCGCTGACGGGGGCTGTATGGTATTTGAAGCTTAGAGCCCATCAAATAACTACCCTCGTGTAAGTTATTCCGGCTCATTTCTGTCCAATTTCGCCCCAAACATGCGCTGAGCTTGTCGGAATACAACAGCATTCCTTCGCACCCATCATCATTTTTGGAACAAAATTGGATCAGAATTGACTGGGAATCTAGTTATTTGATGGGCTCAGAGATCAACCTTGATTATTGCTTAAAACATGCGTAGTATTGATACGAGAGAGGGGTAACTATTCAAGTATGCGCATGAACGGTGGAACAATACTATTCTCTTTGATACTCGGAACGCTGGGTGTTTTTTTTGCATCGGGTGTATCGGCACAGTCTGTTCTTTTTCGATCAATCGATCGGGATACTATTGAGCGTGGGTATACATTTTCATATGAACGGGGCGCGTTTCGGCTCGCACTCCCCCCCCGAGCGCTCTCCGGACCGACCGATGTTCGCATTGAGCTGGAGCATACCCGGGATCGCGACTCAGCGCTTGCGGCCCCGCCGGAGGGTATGATATTTGCAACCGATGCCTATTCTTATACATTTTCTGGCGATGCCACACTGACCAGACCCATTACCGTTGTGGTGACGAGCCCGGCGGGGGACGCGCTTTCTGCGCTGTATCAGTATAATGGCGAGAAAAAGAAATGGGATCGACTGTCAACGTCACGAAACAATTATGCTTTTTTTTCATCGGCCCGCTCTCTGGAGGGAACATTCGCAGTGTTGCGGTATAAAAGCGAAGACGCGCAACTCGCTTCATTGCTGGGATCTTCCCGGGCGTTGATGGTGGCGGATACCCAGTATCACACGTATGTCGCGCAGAATACGCAAGAACAGCTCCCGCTCGCGAGTCTTACAAAGCTCATGACGGCACTCGTGTTCCTTGATACGCCACGGGCATGGAATAAAAAAATTGCCATTACGACAAAAGATGACGCGCAACCCGCGAAAATAAATTTTGCACTCGGAGATGTTGTGACGGTTAAAGATTTATTCTGGAGCATGCTCATTGGATCAAAAAATAATTCAGCAAAAGCCCTTGCGCGTTCGACCGGCCTGAGCGAAAAAGAGTTTATAAGAAGAATGAATCAAAAAGCGCGGAATTTTGGCATGACGCAGACCGTCTTTGATGATGTGACAGGACTGAGCCCCAAGAATAGATCGACAGCACGTGATTACTATCGACTTGCGCGTGTTGCATTGCAACAGAGCGATATCAAGCGCGCGGTACAGACGCGAGCCTACAAAGTGCGGGTTCTCAACAGGAAGAAGAGCTTTTCGGTATATACCACCGATGAGATGCTTGACGGGACAAAAAGGGTATACGGAAAGACCGGCTACACCGCTGAAGCCGGGTACAATCTGGTTCTTCTTGCCGAGCAAAAAAATAAGCCGATCATCATTTTGGTTCTCGGCGCGCCATCAAGCGATCAGCGTTTTGATTTGGCCGGAGCGATTCTGCGCCATTCGTGGTAGTGGCATCTCTTGAATTACGAAACCCATACAAGGGTTTCGTAATTCAGGACGACGAGTTCTAGGGACTTCACAAACGGGAAAGAACATGCTACGTTGAGTCGGTAATTATTTATTATTTTTATCTATGCAGGAAGAGCGATCACTTTTGTTACTCAAACCCGACGCGGTGCGCCGTGGGCTTGTCGGTGAAGTAATTCAAAGATTTGAACAGCGCGGATTTACGCTCTGTGCCATGAAGATGGTACATGCGACAAAAGAACAGATGCAAGCCCACTATGCGGCGAATGCAAATAGTCCGGAATGGCTTACACGGGTAGGGGAAAATACAATCGGGGCGTTCCAACAGCACGGAAAAGATCCGAAGGTTGAAATCGGCACCGATGATGTGCTTGAAGTCGGAAAGATGGGGATTGATTGGTTGGTTGATTTCATGACATCGGGTCCGCTCGTCGCAATGGTTATCAAGGGTCCCAACGCTGTTGAGATGGTGCGAAAAATTGTTGGAAATACCATGCCGGCAAAGGCTGATATCGGTTCGATTCGCGGTGACTATTCCATTGATTCACCGGTTTTTGCAACACTTGAAAAGCGCACCGTAAAAAATCTCATTCACGCATCGGGAAACCGCGAAGAAGCGGAATTTGAAGTTTCGCACTGGTTTTCGAACGAAGAGTTGTGCAACTAATATGTGCAATGGACCTGACGGGATTCGAACCCGCGTCACACGCTTGTCAAGGGCGGTATGTTGCCATTACACCACAGGCCCAGGTCCACGCACGTGGTAAGCATACAACAAAAAGAACCCCCTTGCGAGGGTTCTTTTTGTGACAAGCGCGTTAACCTGTGTTGAGTAGGCTACCGCCCATTAAAAATAATCATAGCGGAAACACAAAAAATGTCAAGAATTGTAAGAAGTTTTTTTAGGTCGTTGAGAAGGTCTCGTATTCACTATGAACCGCTTATTACCATAGTGGTGCATGTGGATATTTTGAAAAAAAACTATCAATCCTTTTCTGAGAAGTATTCGCCTGTAGGGATCGCCCCCGTACTGAAAAGTAATGCATACGGACACGGGCTCGTGGAAGTTGCGCGTGTGTGTGATGAGCTTGGCGCGCCATTTTTTGTTGTCGACTCCTATGTCGAAGCGCTTATACTTCGCAATGAGCAGATTCGCGCGCCTTTGCTCATCATCGGCTATACGCTACCCGAAAATATTCGACGGTGTCATTTGGAGAGTGTTGCGTTTACCGTTGGGAATATCGGTGATCTGGAAAAAATAGCGAGCGAGGCGGATCGGCCGACACGTGTTCATCTGAAAATAGACAGCGGTATGCATCGACAGGGGGTCATGCCCCATGATGTGCCACGCGCGCTTGATATTCTGCGTCATTCGAAGTTGGTACATCTCGAAGGTATTGGAACGCATTTGGCTGACGCTGATGGTGAAGCATTGCACGCAACACACGCGCAGATTAGCATGTGGAACGGTATTGTTGAGCAGGTGAAAGCAGTATTTCCACATATCCGCTATACGCATTGCGCCCATACGGAAGGGTCAAAATTTTCAAAAGAAATCCAGGCGAATGCTGTGCGGCTCGGTATGGGGCTCTATGGATGCACACGCACGAGCGGCGCAGCTGTTCTGCCCGCGCTGGAAATGAAAACGATTGTAACGTCGGTGCGTACGGTCAAAAAAGGCGAGTCAATCGGGTATAACTATACCTTTACCGCGCCACACGATATGCGCGTTGCCACGATACCGACCGGCTATGCGGAAGGTGTCGATCGACGACTCTCAAATGTTGGAGCCCTCACTATCGGTGCCGATGCATGTCCAATTGTCGGTCGTGTCAGTATGAACATCACGTCACTGGACGTAACGGGATGTAGTCGTGAAGTTGTGATAGGGGATGAAGTAACAGTGATAAGCAGGGATCCTGATGCCGTCAATTCGTGCGAATCAATGGCGCGTATGTGTGGGACGATACCCTATGAAATTCTCGTACACATTCCCTCAACGCTGAGGCGAACGATCATAGAATAGTTATTCCACACACCCGGGTTGCGAGTAGTGCGGGATCGCAGGATCACATTTTTTTGGGGTTGATGACTGCGCACTGACCGCGGGTGTGCTTGTCGCTGGTTGCGCATTTGCTTGCGCCGAGGTTTCCGTTGTCGGTTGCGGTTCACATCCCGGCTGACTATATGACGGGATGGTTATGTCACAATATTTTTTTCCCGACGGAGCGATACCTGTTTTAATCGACGGATCAATACATCCTTCCTGCCATACGCGCGGGAGAAGAGTATCGCATGTTTTTCCGGCAAATGGTTTACTGATTTCTATTTTTGGAGCAGATACGCACCCTGGCTGGAAGGTGATTGGGAGAATCGTACTGCATGGTTTGCCGGCAAATAATGTTATCTGTTGTTCAATGGGCTTTTGCGATACACATCCCGGCTGAAGGGTAATGGCGATATCTGCATCGCAAGGCAATCCTTCGTATTTGTTTTTTACCGGGGGCTTTGTTTTCTGGATACATCCCGGCTGGAAGGTGAGTGGAAGATCGGAGTTACAGAATGTATCAGCCAAATCTTCTTGTTTCTTCTTGATATCCTCTATCTTTTTTTCTTTTTGTTCTTCTTGTTTCTTTTTGTCGGCTAATTTCTTCGCAAGCCCCTCTTCTTGTTTTCGGAGCTGTTCTTTCTTTCTTGCATCTTTTTGCCTTTCCTCCTGTTCTTGTTTTTCTTTTAATTTCTTTTCGAGATCGATACGTTCCTTTTCAGTGCGCGCTTGCTCCTTGTCTGCCTGCCCTTTTTCTTTTTTAAGCTGTTCTTCTTTTTTGAGCGCTTCATCCCTTTTCTTTTTTTCTTCAGCCTCTTGTTTTTTCTTGTCAGCATCCGTCAATGCTTTATCGGTTATCGTGAATGTGGCGGATGCTTTTATGGGATTGGCGGGATTATCATTTGACACTTCAATCGTATGCTTGCCCGGCGCAACGGTTATTGACTTGAACTCCCCCGGTTTCGTGAGTATTTTTGGAATAGTGATGCCTACATTATCAAACGTGCCATCGGGGTTTGGCGCAAGGTATCCGCCGACTGAAATTTTTACTCCGTCAAATCGCACGGAGAGACCTTCGCCTCGGGGAAAGCCCGAGCCGAATAATACGGCATAGGTTCCATAGGGGCCTTCATTTGGCGTAACAGTAAGCTGTGCGCCCTTTTTTGTTTCGAAGGATGGCTTTGCCAGCAGGGTAAACGGCGCGCCACCCTGAATGTTATTTTCTGTGCGGACATAGAGGACATATGTTTTTGGCTGGAGGAAGAACTTCATGTCTTCAGGAATTTCCACGCGCAGAAACAGCTCGTCCTTTTTCATTGTATCGGAGCAGCCACCAGCGAGATCGCCACCCGTAATTGAAAAAGCGCAGTCGCGATAGTTGCGGTCTACTTTTAGCTCGAACATCTGGTTTGTTTCTTGATCAAAAAACCATGCGTGAGTTACCCCTCGATCATTATAGGAACCCCAATCAGAACCGCGCACGGCGATAGAGGGGGTATCAAAGGTTGCGGCAGGCGGGTCCACGAGGAAGATTTGAGCATTCTTGAGGGCCGTGTTCGTAGCGGTAGCCGCAACTATGCCGGAGTTCAGCGGAGAAAGGATAATACTTGCTCCGACGAGGAACGTAAAAAATCGCGATACATTTTTTTTCATATTTTATAATGCAATGACGTTATTGTGTTACGGTAATAGTTTTAGCATATGGGTCGGCAGTGACTGACGTTAAATCAAGCGTTCCAACCGCCGTGAGCCCATACCCGTAGTCGGTGTATATCGTGTACACCGCTTTTGTCTTTACCCGACTGTATGATCTCCAGAACGACGCATCGATTGTACTGTCGCCATCCCACAGCGCGGTCGTTGTTGGTTTATAGGTTGCTGTTGCCGGATCTTCCCCCTGTTTGACAAGCGTGACAAAGTTCATTGAACCAAGAGAGCTGTCCTTGGAGGGGTAGACAAGCTTGAGGTTTACCTCGATATCGGGCGCGGTCGATACTTGCGTCTCTGTTTGGGTTGTCGTTCCCGTTCCTGCTGATGTCACGTTAATTGTTGCCGTTGTTTCTGTCGTGACGCTCGTGAGGTCGAGCGTTCCGACAGAGTCTGCCGAAAACCCCGTGTTCGTGTAGACGGTGTATTTTATTCCCGTCTTTGGCATGTTCGTTGCTTTGTAAAACGATCCGATGATTTGTTTATCACCGTCGTACTGTGCGATGGCCGTTGGTTTGTATGTCGCCCCGTCCACTGTCTGTCCTTCCGGAACAAGCTCGACGGTGACGATACCGCCAAGCGCGCTATCTTTTGCCGGATATTGTAAAATGAGCTGGACGGCAACTTCCGCCCCCGACGTCGTTGTCGTCGATGCGCTTCCGCCCTCTTTGAGATAGGTGATAACGTGGTGCCAACCATTGTAGTCGTACTCAAAGCGAATTTGTGTTCCGCCGATGAGCTTGCCGGGACCCCGGAGTTTTGATTCTGAGAGCGTGATGATATCTCCTTTCACTGTATACGTTCCCTTTTCACTGGAAACAGAGTATGTGCCGTCCGTGTTGAGTACGATTGGCGCGAAGAGTCGGCAATCACCGCCCCCTCCGCCTGATACGTTGTAACTCCAACAGCGATACGATCCCGCAACCTGCGTGAACGTGGTGGCAGATGTGGTTGGCGTAGACGGTGTCGATGGTGAAGGGATTGTAGTTGGCGTTTGCGTGCCGGGTGTTGAAGAAGATGCGCCGGATGTCTGGCCCGGCACCATGACAATCGGCTGTTCCGGATCAGCGTATTTTTCTGCCGTCGGGATTGTGCCTATGTCTTTGTTTGAAATACCAAGCCCCAGTCCGCGCATAATGGAAAATGCATCACTGGGCCTGCCCAAAAAATATCGCTTCAGATCGACCGGATTGATGTACCACGCCTCGCCATGTGCCTGTACCTGAAGAAGTATTTTTCCGGAGAGTTTTTTTGAAAAGACAGTATTTGTTGCCACGGTATCGCTTGACGTAGCGATCTTTGAGAGATCATTATTCGTTATTCCAAGTCCCAGCTCGCGCATTACGCGAAACGCGTCTGCGGGGCGGCCAAGGTATGCGCGGCTCTGTGTAGCGGGGTCAAGATACCATGCCTTGCCCTTCTCTTCCACCTGCAACAAGATGCGACCGGAAAGCCTTTCCTGAAGCGTGATGGCATGGGCGGGGATTGAAAGGGCTATCGCCGCGAGAGCCACCGCGCCTCCTATGAGAAATGTTTTTTTCATAGAGTTTTTGTTATACATTATTTTGAATTATGAAGAGTGAGTAAGGGTGGTCGGGCATAATCCACTATTTTCTTGAGCGTATGAAAATGCATGTGTTATTTCTTGAAATAGTACGGGGTTTGTTTTTTGCGCAAGGGGGAGTGCGTATGTGCGCGCTTCGTCGAACCACCGCGGAAGTTTTTTGCGTGCATTGCTATCGCAAGGAATATTGGGCCACGAGCGGATATTGTCAAGAAGGTCGGCGCATTTGATGAGTCGCGTGTCCGGGTCGGCATCCATGAGCGTTAAAAATTTTGCCGCCTTGTCATGGCGAACGCGCTCCTCGGTTGGATTGTCCGTTCGCTGACGCGTAACGTTACTCACGAGCGTTGCGACTTTTTCTCCGAATAGTTTTTCAACTATGGAAAGTGTAATGTGCGTATCTTCAACAACATCATGAAGAAGCATCGCGCAGAGAATGTCGGCATTTTTGATGCCACATTCAGAGATCAGAGAAATTGTGGCGCGAAGAGGATGAAGGATGTATGCCGTACCGTCGTCTCTCAGTTGTGGTTTGTGCGCATCTTTTGCCTGGGTGTATGCCTCTTTTATTGTCGCTCTGTCAGAGAGAGGAAATACCTGCAGTAATTCGAAGAAGCGTTCCTCTTGAGCGGCGAGTTCGTGAAATTCCTTCGGCGGTGGGAGGGTGATGGACATAGTTTGCAGAAAAAATACTTCCTTCGATTTATCGAGGGTTTATACAGAGAGTATAGCATAAAAATGACAAAAAGTATACACTATAACCATGAATTTTCGTTTTCAAAATTGTCACTCGGCCGTTTTGCCCTGCGCTGTTTTTATAACAGGGGCGTGCGTGCTGATTATTGAGGTGGTCGCGACGCGCGTGCTGGCGCCCTATTTTGGCAATACCATCTATACCGTTTCAAGTGTGATCGGCGTGGTGTTGGGCGCGCTTTCACTCGGGTATTATGTCGGGGGACGTTTTGCCGATCGGCATTGCGATCGCGCTTTTTTTTATTTCATCATCTTCTGCGGCGGACTCAGTGTGTTCTTCCTTGAGTTGCTCATCTTGGGCGTTCTGCCTTCCTTTGGACAGGGACTTTCAATAGTGAGCGGGCCACTGATCGCGTCGTTTCTTCTTTTTTTTCTTCCCAGCGCATTGCTTGGTATGCTTTCACCTTTTGCTGTTGCCCTGCAAAAAAAAGCATGCGCGCATGAGGGGGTGGGGAGCGTGAGCGGGGATATCTTTTTTTGGTCGACGCTTGGCAGTATTGCCGGAAGCATCCTGTCCGGATTTGTATTGATCCCACATTTCGGTATTCACGCAATTATTATAAGCGTTGCGGGACTTCTTGCCGGTATGGGCGCAATTGGCGTGTCAGGAAGTGTGCAAAAGAAGAAACGCATCTACTGCATTGCGGTTGCATGTATCGTGCTTCTTACCAGCGTAGCGTTTTTATCTGTCGTGCAGAGAAGGGCGTATGCGGGGATGCTGTACATACATGATGGCATATATGAACAGCTCGCGGTGTATGAAAAAGAATATAAAGGACATCCAGCACGTTTTCTTCAACAAGATAGAAGCAGTTCCGCGGCGATGTTTCTCGATTCCGACGAGCTTGTCTATGACTATACAAAATATTTTGTCGTGCCGTCACTGATCAAACCTGACGCGCGGCGCGTACTTGTCTTGGGTGCCGGCGCGTATTCTATCCCAAAGGCTTACCTGGCGCATTTTCCTCAAAGCATCGTTGACGTTGTCGATATTGAGCCGGAGCTGTTCGATATAGGAAAAACATATTTTCGTGTTGAACATACTGATCGTCTGAGGAATTACGTCGCGGATGGGCGACGTTTTTTAGTGGGGAAAGACACCACATACGACGTTCTTTTTAGCGACGTTTATGCTTCGCTTTATTCTATTCCATCTCATTTTACCACGCGGGAATTTTTTCAAAGCGCGCGCCGCGCGTTGAATGAAAACGGTGTATTTGTCGGTAATTTTATCGGCTCGCTTTCGCGGGAGCATCCATCGTTGCTCTTTTCAGAAATGCGTACGTTCCGGCGAGTATTTCCCAATAGTTATTTTTTTGCCGTTCAGTCTTCGGGGGATCTTGGCACTCAAAATATTATTTTTGTTGGAATCAAGGGAGATACGGTAATCGACTTGACGTCGGATGCCGTTACAAAAAATGTCGATCCGATTATTCGGTCGCTTTCGGAAAAGACCATCGATCCGCAGCGATTTTCTTTGGATGAGTATCCGGAATTTACCGATGCGTATGCGCCGGTCGAGTATGCGACCGCGCCGCTTTTTAGCAAAGAAAAAGATCCTTCGCTTTTTGACGCAGAGAACGCATACGCGCTTATCGCTCAGCAGATCACCTACGGCAATCGCTCACTAGTGGGTCAAGGGCACGCCCCAGCACAAGATTTTCTGAAAGCAGAGACGCGCGCATTGTCAGGCGCGGCATTTGAGCAGGAGTGGACACATACACGTGCCGACCGGAGTACTATCCATCTTTCCAATATCGGCATCTCTCTATTTCCGGAAAAAAAGAAACGAATTCTTTTGGCTACTCATTATGATACGCAGCATCCTGCATTTAAAGATGTTCAGCATCCGGACGGTGTTGATCCGGGGGCAAACAATGGCGCATCGGGAACGGCCGTACTGCTTGAGCTTGCTCGCGCGCTTGCAGTCGCAAAAGAATCATCCGTTGGAGTTGATATTGTTTTTTTTGACGGCGAGGAGGGAGAGCGGGGGGTTGGAAAAGGGGACTGGAAACCGCTTGGTTCCCAGTATTTTGCCAAGCATATCGCCGACATATATCCCGAATCAAAGCCGGTCGCCGGCATTGTCATCGATATGGTGTGTGACAAAGATTTTACAATAAAAAAAGAACCGCATTCGGTGCAAGCGGCGTCTCAGCTCGTCGATGATGTGTGGCGTGTCGGCAAGCGCGTGGCACCGTCGGTTTTTTCTGATGATATCAGTGTCGGGATCAATGACGACCATACGTCATTCAACGCGATTGGCATACCGTCAGTATTGCTGATTGATTTTGACTATTCGTTCAACTACACAACGCACGATACACTCGATAAATGCAGTAAAAAGAGCTTGCATGCTGTAGGCGATACGCTCCTGGAATATATCAGGTCACTGTAAGGAGATACTTGACACGGAAATGTAAAAAATGTACATTATGTACATAAATACTATCCTGATCAATTATGGCTGTTATATCCGCAACAGAGGCCCGGAAACGTTTTTCTGAGCTCGTAAATAAGGCACGTTATGCAAATACCCCCGTTCTTATCGGGCGCCATGATACCCCGGAGGTACTTATGATTAAATTTCCCGCACAGTACAACCCCGGCCTTAGTGAAACAACTAACATGAGCCAGTACGGCGGTGCGTTTGATTTTTTGGCAGATGAACCCGAGCTCTATTCGTACGACGATATCAAGAAGCGATATGATTAAGAGAGGGGCAATAGTGCTTATCCCATTTCCGTTCACAGATCTTTCTTCCCAGCGCATTCGTCCGGCACTGGTTGTGTCGGATGATGAAAAGAGCGGCGATGATGCAATCGTTGTTTTTATCTCTTCAGTCATTCCTCGCCATATACGGAAGACGGAGTTTGTGATTATGGATACGCACCCATCTTTTTTGGCGACCGGCCTGAAAGTTCCCTCAGTAATAAAGTGCGACAAAATAGCAACACTTGACAGGCGCATTATCATCGGCGAAATGGGCCACATAACGGAAGCCATTCAGAAAGAAATTGATGCCCGTCTGTGTGTCGCGTTGCGCTTGAACCCTATGAAAACTCGAGGATCATCGGCAGGTGGTCGGAAACGGTGATATTCGGCACCGAAAAATGCGTAACGCGTCGTATTCTTTACGTTTGTTTTGCAGTTTGATAGGGTTACAGAGTAAAGAGAAATATATGGACACGCAAGAAACAATACAAAACAAGATACTGGATTCACTGCTCCCCGGCACCCTACC
>CAYJLM010000018.1:0-17898 GCA_964370875.1 uncultured Gammaproteobacteria bacterium
GACCAGAACCCTGCAATTTCATAAGGTTCCGCCAAGGAATCTAGGTATTCTTGAACTTCCCATCGGTCCGCACCCTGTGATTCCATGGCATCAATATTTTCAATCAACTCCTTCCTTGCCAATATCCTCTCATTTCCTCTTGGAAAATCATATTTTGCGGCTATTTCTCTAATATCCGATTCCGTTGGTTTTTGATCGAATTTAACTTTCTTATTGTTTCCGTAGGTTACTATCACCTCGTTCACCCCGATCGGTAATTTGTAGACAACTCTACTATCAATAAAGCTTTTGGATATTAAAATTCCTGTAGCCTGAATAAAGATAAAGAGTATGACAAAACAAACTTTCAATGCCCTATACCATACTTTTTGATTTAATGCAGCTCTGTCCATATTATTTTAGCTAACAGAATTTTCTTATTTTTTATCGCCAGTTCTTGAACGCATTTAATTTTTTATTCGAACTAATCAATAAGTCCGTTCCTCCCAAGACATATTTCATACTCACGAGCTACTACAGCTAGTTCTTTTTCAGTATAACCACGAATTCTGTCTGAAAAGGATCTTGATGGAGTAGATTCAATTGTGCACCTTGTACGAATCTGGCTTGGCCTTACCTCGTACCAATAAAAAAGACCGCCAAAGATCAGTAATCCAGCCAGTATGGTAATAATAATCTCTTTTTTAAAAGTTTTCATGATTCTTTGCTTAATAACACAAAGCCCCGTGCCAGCTGGATCTTTCGACCCCATACACCTTTCGATGTATGACTCACAACAAGTCGCTGAACGCGGGGTTCAGTATTGTTGTGAGCTTTTTGCCATGCCACACAGCAAAAGCCGTATAGTTTAGGCATTTCTTAAATTGTACTTCAAGGTTAGCATATTCAACACGGTTTTGGAAGGGCCGACCCATTATTGAAAGATGGTTCTAATGTGATACCGTGAGATCAAATGAAATGATATGATTGATGAAGAAATTGATAAAGAAGTCGCAAATTATACACTAGAAAACCGTAAGGCATTGGTTAGATATTTTCATAGTAAAACATCCTCAGCTGAAGATGCTGAGGATCTTTACAGTGAGCTTCAAATCGCTTTGCTTATTAAAAACAGGGAGAAACCAATTGAAGATATTGAACATTTTACTAACAAAGTCAAACATAATCTCGGTGTCAATTTTTACAGAAAAAAGAAACAAAATAAGGTTGATCAAAATTCTGAGCTTATTGAAGAATCCCCTGCTGCGGTAGAGAAAAATGAGCGCCCGCCGTTTGCCGATACACTTATCAGACTCTTTCCGGAATTTCCCGAAAAAGAAAAACAAAATCTATCTTGGCTGCTTCGTACTGTTCTTCTAACAAAATATCGCTCACTCCAAAATGTTGTTTTGATTGCTCAGACAGAATCCGCCAAACAATTCATACAATATATTCAAGAAAAGTTTACTCTTGTTGTACAGCGATTCAGTAAAAAGGGATGGAGATACCAGTTGTTTGATCACGAGCATGACAATGAAAATGAACAATACGAGGAGTATATAGATTTTCTCGGATGCATTATTGGTGTAGCTAAAGTGCTAAAAATTAATGACCGCATCGGCATTGAGGCACTCTCTATAATGGTACTTGCGGAAAATCCATGGGAGCACTGGGCAAGGATCTCATGGAAGGGAGCGGTCTCTAATGAAAAAAGGAGAAAGAAGAACTATAAACTATATAAGCCAAGCAGAGCGATCACTGGACCAAGACGCACCTTCTTTAGAGACTACATGACATTTATCATGACAAGAGATCAGCATCAGAAGCGATATTCTAAGGTGGCGAAGTTTTTTGATGAATTGATAGAATACGAGATTGATAAGGATTTTGAACGTATTAGCCCCTCACAACCATATATTGTTGGTGGAAAACCTATCAAGGAATATGTTCGAAATATGTACGGCATAAACAGCCTGAATCCAAAGACACTTAAAGATCAGATTATTGGCGGGAAGAAAAGAACTGGATTACAGGAAGAGATAGAACGTTTCGAAAAGCTTCTCGCTCAACATTTGCAAACCATAGGAGATTTTTAGAGTGGCGGTCTAATATACGATCAAACGGACAGAAATGTCCGTTTTTTCTTTGTTTCCGAGTTTCCGCCCCCCTTTTTTGAAGGTTCTGCGACTAGATAAGTATAAAGATAAATTTAGATGATATGAGCAACTTAATATGGGTTTCGGATATTTTACTTGCCAGCATCCTCTGGCAGGATTTTTCTATTGTTGAAATAGATAGAAACGATACAAGGAGAATCCGATTTGCTTTCGAGCAAAATGAAATGTTGAAGAAAAAAATGAAGGATTTTTGGGGTGGATTAACCATGGTCGAACCCATTGAGCACCAAAATCGAATACGACAACTAAAAGCTCGTATATATAACGAAGCTTAACTCACCTTATTAAATTTATGAAAAAAAATGAAACAATGGGATGCTTACATTTCGAAGCGCGTTTTTTTCTCGAAGCTATTTTTAGTACCTACTTTATTGAAAATGATGGGTTTATAGAATTTCGCCTTATACGTAATAAAGATGTACGCCAGGGGTATTATGATTCTCTCTCCAGAGCTAGTCAGAGAAAAACTTTTTCGTGGCTTAGAATGGCGAACGATAATGGATTTGCTATATATTTTGGCGTTCTGCCCAGAATGAAAAGATCAGGCAAAGAGGCGGACATTGGAGCGGTAACCTGTCTATGGGCCGATATTGATTCAAAAAAATTTGAGAATGGAAAGGAAGAAGCACGGAAAAAGTTGTCCTCCTTTCCAATTACTCCATCGATTATAGTCGATTCTGGCCACGGTTATCATCCATATTGGATTCTTGAGCGCATGACAGATGATCTTCGACGTGCTAAGGGAATTTTGAAGGGCATTGCGCGTGAGTTGAACGGTGATAGCACATTTGATTTGAGTCGTGTATTGCGTTTGCCCGGCACGATTAACGCAAAACCCGGAATGGAGCCTGTTGTTTGTCGATTGGTACCAAACAGTTTTAATCCTGAAAAGAAATACCGGCTTGATGAATTTGCCTCCTATTTTATGGATCCAGGAGAAGTATCACCTCGCATCGAACTATTGGAAATTGATGGTGAAATTCCAACCAACTTCTGGGCGGTACTTGAACATGACAAGGCGTTACGCAAAATTTGGTTTGGTCTTTGCAAAATGCCTCACGATACCAGTAGAAGTGCGTATGATATGGCGCTTACAACACGCCTCACAAAGTATGGGTTTTCTAATAAAGAGATCGCATCTATTTTACGTCGTTCGCACAGTGGTAAGGGTGTGGAGGCAACACTTCGATATATAGAACACACGATCGGCAAAGCACGCAATTCAAAATACATATGATGGAAGAAAAAAAACTTGATCATCGGAGTGAAGTAGAGAAGATTCCCAGTGATACACCGAAGGAAAAACTTCCCTTTTTACTGGAGAATATTTTGCGCACTCTTGCGCAGGAGACAGATGCAATAGCGGCAAGTATATTGGGTCACGTCATTAAGAAAAGATTCTCCTTGACTCACAAAGATATCACCGCCTATGAAAAAACACTCAAGGAGTATAGAAGGGAAGAGCAAATACGATTATTGACAGTGAAGGAAGCCGAAATACAGACACCTAAGATCCTGAGCGATAACGAAAAAAATGAGGCGAGAAAAATTCTCAACTCACCGACGCTTCTTTTCGACATCCTTGAAATGATTAGGAATCTTGGGGTTGTGGGTGAGGAAAGGATGGTGCTGATACACTATTTAGCTTTAACATCTCGCCTACTAAGAAAACCGATATCAATTACTGTCAAAGGAGATTCCTCAGCAGGCAAATCTTATTCTCTCGGAAAAGTAATGAAGCTCTTTGCGAAATCAGAATACATCGACATAACAGATGCTACTGCTCAATCCTTTTACTACATGAAAGCCGATCGTTTTAAGAACAAGATGATCGTGCTATTCGAAAAACATGGGGGTGATAAAGCTGACTACGCAATACGAACTCTTCAAACTGAAGGTAAATTAAAGATTCATGTGACAGTCAAAAATCCATCTACAGGGGAATTTGAGACTAAAGAAATTGAGAAGGAGGGGCCCACCGGATTTATAACAACAACTACTGAATCGCTCATCCATGCAGAAAATGAAACACGAAATATTTCCGTTTTTCCTGACCAGGGCATAGACCAAACATTCAAAATATATAAAGCGAACGAAGCACAATATTTAGGAATCGAGACGCCATCAGATGATGATTTGAGACCTTGGCAAAACGCCCAAATGATTCTTGAACAAATGCGGGTCCTTATACCTTTTGCCCCAGCGATTCGTAATTATTTTCCAAAGGAAATACTTCGCACAAGGCGTGACCATGCTCATTTCTTGGCACTTATAGAAGTATCAGCTCTTCTGCATCAAGTTCAGAGGAAGCGAATTGAAAAAAATAGCAAAGTATACGTTGAAGCAACAATGGCGGATTATGAAATTGCGCGAATCATAGGGGGTGAATTTATTTCAAAATCTATTTATGAACTCCCGCCAAAAACCATAGAAGTCATAGAGGAAGCAAGAGCGTTCGAGGGTAGTAGTGAATTCACAATTAGTGAGCTTGCGAAACAGATAGGGTGGAACAGAGATACTGTCGATAAATGGATGAAGCCAGGAATCTCCAAAGGATACTTTATCGAAACACAGGAGGCGCGAGGTAGCAGGGGGGCAAAATATACTGTTGAGCAGAAAGTTCTTCCAAAGGAATCGTTTCTACCATCGTGTTTTGAAATTTTCACTTCCGCAACAAACCTACACGATTGTTATGACCCAATTACAGGTCAGCAGATACAAGAAATACCAACAGCGGTTATAAAAAAGGAGCAGTCCGTAGATGAAATTCTTTTTCCACCACTTAATCCATACGCTGAATAGCATTCTACCGACGCACCGACGCTGAATGAACAAAGAAAAAATACGTATATATGATAAAAAATGTCTCCTTATTCACTATCGGTACATCGGTACAATTCAATAATATAAATAAAAAATGTATAGAATTTCATGGTATTCATGTGAATGAAGGTTCTGGTTTGTATGAATGTCTTAATTGTGGTTGCCTCTTTTCGAAGATTGCAATAAAAAAAAATCTAAAACGGAAGTTTGGTGATCAATGGGAATTTGAATGGAAAAAACTGCATCGTCGCAAACAACTTATTCGACAAAGATTAAAGCTCTAAAGAAGTAAGCCCCCCACCCCGTAAGAAACATATGTTAAGCGATAAAATCAAAAAACTTGAGGATGCTGTAAAGCATCTCAAAAAAGAAGCTGAACTCACGCCAGGAATTATTCAATTACTCCCGATCACTGATGATTGTCGTGGTCTATCCAAAGAACAAATGCAAGAGCTTTGGGTTAATAAATATGGTTGTTCTAAAGAACGGTTCCACAATGCAGTTCAAGCGGCAATAAAAGCTGTGACAGAATCCGGAATAAAGAGGATTGAAGAAAATAACAAGAAATAACTATGGCCAAAAATTGTAAAAAAATCTTAGAAAATGGTGAGCAGTGCGGTGGCTACAACATTACTGATTCAAAATTTTGTTTTTCTCATGATCCAAACAGTCGCGACCTTAAAGAATTGGCCGTAAGAAAAGGTGGTTTGACCGTCAAAAAAAATAGCATGCTATCCCTTCCAGTGGTTCAGATTCAATCTAAATCGGATGTGCCAAAACTTCTCACTACAGTTATTGCTGAAGTGCGCGAAGGAACTATCGATCTTAAGGCCGCCAATACTCTTGGTTATCTCGCCGGAATTCTCATTAAGGCGTACGAGCTCGTGAACATGGAAGAACGCATTGAGGAGATTGAAAAAGTCGTGCTTGAACGCAGAAGAACATATTAAAGCAACAGATAACGAGTATCAATTCAAAATAAATATTTTTCATGCTAAGGTGACACTGCCCAGGATCATCATGATCCTCCAGTGTTCCTTGACAAATTAAATCTCGATGACAGGCTCTAGCACCACAAGACTACTTACTCCAAAAGAAGTAATTGAGATCCTCCAAATCTCACAAGCTACTTTTTATCGGATTATAGAAAAAAGACTTATCCCGTTTTATAAAATTGGGAGAGGTCTACGTTTCGATTATGCCGATATTGAAAAGTATCTTGTGGGGGTGCATATAGAGTCTGTATCTAAATGGAAATGATATGGGTACACGAAAAGTACATGGGTCTTGGTGGACGGATTTTCGCTTCAATCGAAAACGACATCGCTATAGAAGTCCTGAAAACTCCAAAGCTGGGGCTGAAGCATACGAAGCAATGCTACGTCAAAAACTTGCTCGTGGTGAATCAATGGAGCCAACGATAGCGCCTGTCGCCGTACCACTATTCTCGACTTTCTCCGAACAATGGTACGAAACATATGTGAAGACGAATAATAAGTATTCTGAACAGCGGTATAAACGATCAGTCCTTCGAAAGCACCTTGTCCCCTTCTTCGGCAAGCTTCCACTCGACCAAATCGCGCCAATGAAGATCGAGGAATTCAAGGTGTTGGGGCTTAAAAAAGGGCTCGCACCAAAATCAGTAAACAACTGCCTCTCTATTCTTCGCAAGGCGTTAAACGATGCAAGGGAATGGGAGATCATCGAAAACGTGCCAAGAATGCAGTTCTTGAAGGTTCCGCCGTCAAAGTTCGACTTCCTTACAGAAGAGGAAAGCGAAAAACTTCTTGCAGCGATTAGCAATCCGTTCTGGCACTCAATGGTTTTGACAGCCCTAAAAACTGGCTTACGTCTTAGCGAGCTTGTTGGACTTCGGTGGGAAGATATGAGCTTAAACCGTCGGATGCTCGCAGTAAAACGAGGAATTGTGCGAGGAGTGGTTGGAAGTCCAAAGAGTAACAAGGAGCGCCACATTCCCCTTACTCAAGAGCTGTCTGACGTACTGAGCCGGCGAGCAAAAAAAGAAGGGTGGGTATTCACAGTACGAAATGATAATCCATTGGACCATAAGACCCCATCAGATGCTCTTCATCGCTTCTGTAGGCTCGCTGGACTACGTCTAATCGGGTGGCACATGCTTCGACACTCTTTCGCGTCCCGTCTTGTCCTCAAGGGAGTATCAATAAAGGCGGTGCAAGAGCTGTTGGGTCACTCTGATATTCAGACGACAATGCGGTACGCGCACCTTGCTCCGTCGGCTCTTCGAGACGCTATTTCGGTTCTTGAAAAACCTGATCCAATAAATTTTGGTCAACAGGTGGTCAACACTGAAAATTTTCTGCCAAATCGTAGCTTTGAATCTCTCTTTTCCTCGGACGAATTTTCTTTATATGAAAAGCAAAAACGAGGCATTTAGCCTCGTCCTAGAAAAAACTCCGGGGGTGGGATTCGAACCCACGACCAATTGATTAACAGTCAACTGCTCTGCCACTGAGCTACCCCGGATCACAATGTTCATTATTCTATGGAATGTTAAATCGATTGTCAAACACGCGCCCCCTACAATTACACTTCCTTATAAATCCCTTTCATCTAACTCTTCGAATTCTTCCTGCTTATCCGTATCTATTTCCGGATTTTCTTCATCTTTCTTTTCGGACGATTCACATTCACCATTCCGGGCGGAACATTTTTATTCTCCCTCTTCTGAATTGTAAGCGCACGCTCAACTTTTTCAAGCAAAAGAGTGAGCTCCTCCATAGTGACGCCGGGATATTTTTGACAGATTTCTTGCAAAAGATGCAAATCCCTCCCCTCAAGCCCGTAGTACAGTCTGACCATCTCTTGTTCGGTGGGCTTTAAAAAGCCAAGGATGCCCTGTACATCCTTAAGTGGAATCCCTGGTTTTCTTTCAATGTGCGCGCGACGCGGACGCATTCCTTCCGGCATAGCTCACGGAGTTTACAGATAATCTCGCAGACGATCGACACCGACCGACTTGGCAATTTTTTCCAGTGCTTTTGCTTCAATCTGGCGGATGCGCTCGCGAGTAACACCAAACTCTTCACCAACTTCCTCGAGGGTGTGCGATACGTTGTCTACCAGTCCAAACCGCATTTCAAGAATTTTCTGTTCGCGAGCATGGAGATTGCTGACAATTTCCTGCATGCGTTCGCGCAAAATCTGCAACGATGCGGCTCTGTCCGGCGTGACACTGCGAACATCTTCAATAAAATCCTCAAGCGTACTGTTCTCATCATCGTCCCCTACGCTCGTATCGATGGAAATGGTATCTTGGTTGATCTTGATGATATGGCGAATCTTTTCAACCGACTCCCCCATTTCCGCTGCAACCTCATCGGGCAGTGGCTCGCGTCCCAAATCCTGAATCAACTGGCGCTGGACGCTCTGGAATCGGTTGATGGTCTCAACCATGTGCACGGGAATACGGATAGTACGCGACTGGTCTGCAAGCGCGCGGGTAATGGCCTGGCGTATCCACCACGTCGCGTATGTTGAGAACTTATACCCTTTGCGGTAGTCAAACTTTTCAACAGCGCGGAATAGTCCGATGTTACCTTCTTGGATAAGATCAAGGAGAGATAAACTCTTATCAACGAATTTTTTTGCGATTGAGACAACAAGACGCAAGTTTGACTCGATGAGCCGGCGCTCCGCCTCTCGATCTCCTCGGTCTTTCCGTTTTGCAAGCTGAATCTCTTCCTCCGTCTTGAGAAGTGGCACCTTACCAATCTCGCGAAGATACATCTGAATGGAATCGGCGGAAATATCACCAAGATCAATATGATAGGGCTCGTGTTTTTCTTTCGCCTCTTTCTTATCCTCTTTCTCTCCCTTCAAGGTCAGCTTCGGCATTTTCAAAAATCCGCTTGGCCGTTCGATAAGTTGCAAGCCATGCTCCTCTACCTCATCGAGAAAATCCTCAAAGCGCTCTTCGTACTCCTCCAGCTCGGGAAAGTAATGAAGGATCTCATCTTCGGTTAAAAATCCGCGCGAGCGCCCCTTCTCCAGGATCACCTTAAGTAATTCCTCATTTGGAAATACAACAACCGGCCTCTCCTCCTTTTTAACCTGCTTTTTTAAAACTTTTTTAACTGTTTTTTTAACTAAAATCGGCTTCTTTTTCGCCGGAATCGGTTTTCTGACAGGGGTCTTTTTTTGCGGCTTTTTTGGGATGGGCATTTTTTTGGCACCTTTTTTCACCGGTTTTTTCACCGGTTTTTTCACTAAAACTTGCTTTTTTTTCTTTATTTCAACGGGTTTTTTCTTTTTGATAGGTTTTTTCATAAAAAAAGAGACGCACGTTTATACAGGATATCACATATTTTGCAAATTGCGAAACTGTTTTGCATATTCTTCCATTGCGTCGCGATCACCCCTCTGTTCCGCATCGCGCATCCTTCCCTGAAGCCGGGCAATCTCTGCGCGTATATACGTATCGCGAATCGCAGTCGCAAGAGACAGGGCATTACGCCCTAGATCGTCCCGAGAGGCGTCTCCCCACTCCTTGTCGGCCAGTAATCGCAATCGGTCCGGTATATCACCGGTACAATTCTTCTCCACCATCTCACCTATCATGTCCGACGTTTCTTCAAGCGTGTGAGCGAGCGCATACAGCGTCTCATATACCGGGTGAAGGTCTTCATGATGAATCATGACAGCCGGAACGATACGGGATATGGCGGGAATGCTGTCTGGTTTTTTGAGAAGCAACGCAAGGAGAAGCTCTTGGCGCACATCGCCCTTTTCATTCGATTGAACGCTCTTTTCGGCGACGGGTTGCTTTGGCGCCGGGACACTGCGCGACATCGCCCTGAACTCCTCCCATAAAAGAGATTCGGATATATCAATGCGAGCACCCAAACGCCGTATCCAGTGATCTTGTTCGATGCGGTCTGAAAGGAGGCGTATGCTTTGTAAAAGCTGGCGGGCAAATTTTCGCTTCTCGTATCCGTCCGAAAGCGCGGCGGGTGTGAGAAGTGTATCAAAATGATACTCCATGAATGAGACGGCATCTTTGACGCTCTGTTCCCATGCCGCGACATCCGCGCGAATACATTCATCGGGATCTTTGTATTTCAGCGATCCGTCGTCATTACGAGGAAGGCGAATAATCTTTACATTCATGCCTTCGGCAAGGGCAATTTCGATGCCGCGCATTGTCGCCTTTGTACCGGCAACATCCATGTCAAAAGAGAACAGAAGATTTTTTGTAAACCGGGAAAGGAGGCGCACATGCTCAAGCGTCAACGCCGTGCCGGAGCTCGCAACAACATTGCGCATGCCGCTCGCGTATACGGCAAAAAAATCCATGTATCCTTCAACGATAATGGCCGCGTCAACTTTTCTGATTTCTTGCTTTGCCGAATCGAGTCCAAATAATATATTACTTTTATCGTACAGCACTGTCTGGGGCGAATTGATATACTTTGCCATATTCGGCTCGTCTTTGAGAATACGGCCGCCAAACCCCACAACAGCTCCCTGTAGGTTTCGAATTGGTATCATAATGCGGCCGCGAAATCGATCAATGAGCCCATAGCCTTGTTCTTTCTGTATCGCAAATCCGGCCTGCATAATTTCGTTGGCGGTAAATTTTTTTGACAAAAGGTACGACGAGAGCGCGGACTGCTCGGACAGCGAGAACCCGAGAGAAAATGAATCGATGATAGTCGGGTCGATCAAGCGCGCAGTGAGATACTCGCGCGCGGCAGATGCGGCCGGTGCCTTTTCAAGCGCTTGATGAAAATAGTCGGCGGCCCGATCAAGCACATCCAAAAGGCGGTGTTTCTGCCCTGAGAGGCGCGGATCCTGCCGGTCAAGCTGGACACCGGCCTTTCCTGCCAGGTACCGCAACGCCTCGCCAAACTCCATTCCCTCCTGTTTCATGACAAATCGGAATATGTCCCCTCCTTCGTTGCACCCGCCAAAGCAATGCCATATCTGCTTTGCGCGACTCACCATGAAGGAAGGTGTTTTCTCGTCGTGAAACGGACAGCGCGCGCGAAAATTCCCGCCAGCGTTCTGCATGGAAAGATATTCGCCGATCACGTCCACAATATCCAGTTTTGATTTTATTTCTTCTATTGGATCCATAGCTAATCGACGCCAAAAAGTAAATCTCGAATTGCCTCATGTACCCTGTCCGGACCCCAAATGGGCTCCCATACAAGATTCACCTTCACGTCTTTAATACCGGGACAGCGCCCAAGCTCCGCCTCAATGCTTTTCATTATTGCCGGTCCCTCCGGACACCCCATTGATGTCAATGTCATTGTCACTGTCGCAACCCCTTTCGCTACCGACACGTCATAGATGAGACCCAGATCGACGATGCCGACATCCAGCTCAGGATCGATAACATTGTTCAGCGCCTTCCAGTATTCGCCCGTCTGCTTTTCCCGCGGTACGGGTGTGATTATTTTTTCTTCCATAGATGATTATTGTTCTTTCGGTTTATGGTGCCGCAAGGTGTCTAGCGCCTCTTTGACCGCCGACATTCCCAGATCCGCGCACGTCCTACGACCGGGACTTACGCTCGTACCCAACAGTGTATCCATAGTATCTGACGTCATTGCTCCGATTTCGTCAAGGGACTTGCCGATACTGGCATCGGCAAGAAGTGACATTCCCGCCTGACTTAACGCGCACCCGGTGCCGGTAAAGGCAACATCGCGAATAGCATGTTCTTTTGAAATAGCTATATCAACGCTGATTGTATCCCCGCACAACGGATTATTTTTAATAAAACGAACACTCGGCTTCTTGAGCGTGCCGGCATGATGCGGATGGTTATAATGATCGAGCAGTGTTTCTGAATAGATATCCATGGGTGAGATCAAGGAAAGATTTTAAAAACCTTCTTAAGGGCTTTTTCTGCCACTTCAATATCTTCCTGGTTATTATACAGATAAAAGCTCATACGCGCTGTTGCAGAGACTCCTAAGAGCCGATGAAGCGGCTCGGCGCAATGGAGGCCTGAACGGATCGCAACCCCCTCGGAATTAAAGATGGTCGCAATGTCGTGCGGATGCACACCCTCGACAACAAACGGGATACTGCTTGTTGCTGAACAATTTTGTGATACAGGAATGGACACGCGCGGATATGTAACAAGCATACGATAGGCGCTAGCCCATAGTTCGCGATCATGCGCCTCGATTGTATCGAGCCCTACCCTGTCGAGAAACTCAAGTGCCGAATGGAATGCGACCACGTCTGCGATGTTTGGCGTCCCCGCTTCAAACCGCCAAGGCACTTCACGATAGTAGGCCGAGAACTGATCGACAGTCGTCACCATGTCTCCGCCAACCAAAAACGGTTGCATCTCTTCCAAGAGTTCATACTTTCCATACAAGACCCCAACGCCGGTCGGACCCAGCATCTTGTGGGCAGAAAATGCAAAAAAATCACAATCCATGGACTGCACGTTTGTCGGGCGATGCCCAACGCTCTGAGCGCCGTCAACCAAAACAACCGCTTTGTGAGCGTGAGCTTTTTTGATAATTCCTTTGAGGTCCGGGCAGATGCCAAGTACATTTGATTGCGCGGTCACGCATACAAGCTTCGTCTTCTTTGAGAGTAGCTTCTCAAACGCATTCATGTCCAGTTCACTATCCGGCGTCAATGGAACCACTCTCAACTTCGCTTTCTTCTGCTGACACAGCACCTGCCAGGGCACAAGATTCGCGTGGTGCTCCAGTGCGCTGACGATTATTTCGTCACCGCGCCAAATATTCGCCTCTCCCCACGTTCGCGCGACAAGATTGATGCTTTCCGTACAGTTGCGCGTAAAAATAATCTCTTCGGGAACCTCCGCACCGATAAAACGCGCCACCGACTTTCGTGTTCGCTCATAAGCTTCCGTCGCCTCTTCGGAGAGCGTGTGAATACCGCGATGAATATTCGCGTTATGTTGTGAATAGAAATCCGAAAGCGCCAAGATAACAGACTGCGGCTTGTGTGTTGTCGATGCATTATCAAGATACACCAACGGCTTGCCGTTTATTTTTCTGCCAAAGATTGGAAATTCTTTTTTGATATCGTGATTCAGTTTCATATTAGTGCAAAAAACTTTCCGTAAGAGCGCTTATCTTTTTTAACACCGGCATTCGAACAGTGTCACCTGCCAGATGACGCACGTCTGCCGAGAGGAATCCTTGAGTAAGCAGGTTCTTGGCATCTTTTTCCGCAAGCCCGCGTGTTTCAAGATAGAAAAGGTCGTTTGGCAAAAATCGGTCGACTGAGGCGGCATGCCCCGCGCTCACGTCCTGCGTCAGTATTTCCAATGATGGAACGACATGGGCATGCGCTTCCTTGGAGAGAAGGAGCGTATGGAGCGAAAGATAGGTGTCGGACTTTTGCGCCTGTGCCGCGACACTGCCCACTCCGCTAAACCGCACCTCCGATCGGTCGGTCAATACGCATCGCGCATAGACACGACTTCTCGTATGGGGGGCATGATGGTTCACTTGAATATCAAAAGGAAACTTCTGACCGTCAGAACCGAACACAAAAATGAACCATGAGAAAGATGAGCCCTCGCCATCAAGATTGACCGTGAACACCCTCTTATGTTTCCACCCCTTTGTCAGAAATGTCACAAGTGTCACGTCATCCCCCTTTATAAGGGTTTGCTCTTGCTTTGGCATTGTTGTCGCCTGCACTATTCTCATACGTATGTTATCCTAATGATCCGGACATTTCCAGGGCAAGCAGTCGATTCAGCTCGATTGCGTACTCCATGGGGAGCTTGCGGACAATCGGACTGGCAAATCCATTCACGATCAAGGATGTCGCTTCATCCTCACTAAGCCCTCGAGACATCAGATAAAAAAGCGACTCTTCGCTAATAGATGACACCGATGCCTCGTGAGAAACAGATACCTCCTGCTCGGCAATATCCATCGTCGGATAGGTGTCCGACCGAGACGCTTGGTCTAAAAGAAGCGCCTCGCAGACAACTTTCGTCTTTACGTTTTTCGCACCGGGGATCACCTTTACGAGCCCGCGATACGATGCGCGTCCCCCGTCTTTGCTTATTGATCGAGATGTAATCTTCGAGCTCGTGTCAGGCGCGAGATGAATAACTTTGCCGCCGGCGTCCTGGTGTTGATCCTTTCCGGCGTACGCAAACGATAGTATCTCACCGCGCGCGCCTCTTCCGCGTAATATAATCGCAGGATATTTCATTGTTACGCGCGAACCAAGATTGCAATCAAGCCAAAACATTTCGGCATCCTTGTACACGATTGCGCGCTTTGTTACGAGATTATACACATTGTTCGACCAGTTCTGAATGGTCGTGTATTGCACGCGCGCGCCGGGCTTGACAAAGATTTCAACAACTGCCGAATGAAGCGAGTCAGATGAATACGTTGGTGCAGAACACCCCTCAATATAGTGTACTGAACTACCCTCATCGGCGATGATAAGCGTGCGTTCAAACTGCCCCATATTCTGCCGATTAATTCGAAAGTATGCCTGCAATGGCAAATCGATATGCACCCCCTTCGGAACGTAGATGAAGCTGCCGCCGGACCAGACCGCGGTATTGAGCGCGGCGAATTTATTATCAGTCGCCGGAACAATTTTAGAAAAATATTCTTTTACGAGCTCGGGGTGTTTCCGCAAGCCCTCATCCATTGATTCAAATATAACGCCCTTTTTTTGCAGTGATTCCTGAAGAGAATGATAGATAACCTCGGACTCAAATTGAGCGCCGGATCCGGCAAGAAACGCTCGCTCTGCCTGTGGAACGCCAAGCTTATCAAATGTTGTTTTTATTTTCTCAGGCACATCATCCCATGAACGGCTTATACTGCCCTCCGGTCGCACATAGTAATGAATGGCGTCAAAATCAATTGTCGTAAGATCCGCACCCCACGCTGGCATCGGCTTCGATATGTAGACGTCATATGCGGCGAGTCGGATAGTGCGCATCCAGAGTGGTTCGTTCTTTTGCTCAGATATCTGCGCGACGACATCCTTGCTCAAACCAGCCTGAACACTAAAAGTACTCATGCCTGAAACAGGAGATACTTCTTTCTTTGTGAAACCTTCTTTTATGGAGGGTGATGTGCGCGTCATTGCATTACTTTGAAAATTGTTCGTATCCATGCCTTTCTATCTCGCTCAATAGCTCTACTCCGCCACTTTTGACTATCCTCCCCCCAGCCATGATATGGACACCGGCGGGTGTAATAATGTCAGAAATGCGCGGGTTATGCGAAACGAGAAGGAACCCCGTTTTATGTCGGTCTGCCACTGTTGCAATGGTGGCTACTGCTGTTTTAAAAGCATCGACGTCCAGCCCGGAGTCAAACTCATCTAAAAACGCGTAGCGCGGTTGCAAAATAACCATCTGAAGAAGTTCGTTTTTCTTTTTCTCACCTCCTGAAAACCCGTCATTTAAGGCCCTGCCACCAAACCGCTCATCGAGACCCAGTGTTTTGAGACCTTCTTTGAGAATAACGGAAAACTCCATTGGCGTAAGGTGTGGTGCTCCACCCATCTGTTCATTCAACGTATTTTTTGCCGTACGCAAAAAAGAACCGATGGTCACGCCCGGTATTTCGACCGGCTCTTGAAACCCCAGGAAGAGTCCCGCACGAGCACGTTCATACACGGGCGCTTTGGTGAGATTTTTCCTTCCGATATGGACTGAACCGCTCGTTACGGTACAGCGTGGATTTCCAAATATCGCGTTGAGCAATGTACTCTTGCCTGAACCATTGGAGCCCATCAGAATATGAATCTCACCGGGTCGAATTGCCAAATTCACGCCCTGTACAATTGGCGTATCTCCAGCAGAAACACGGAGGTCGCGAACGGAGAAGACCTCGCTCTTCTCCGCGCTCTGGTTCTTTTTTACTGGTGTTTTTTTCATACAGAAGAAGATACAAAATCAGAAAGCTTTTTTGATGTATAGTAGTCCTCAATCTCGCTGTTCATCGTCTGTAACCGTGAACGCAAAACACAGAGATCCTGTCGCGGACACGGTGTTTTCCGTTGTTGTCCACCGAGACATCGAGTCATGGCTATTTTGCCATCGAGGGCCTCTATAATCTCTTTGAGCGTAATTGCCGATGGTGCTCGTTTGAGCCGATATCCCCCAACGCTTCCTCGTGATGCCTGCACAAGACCGGCACCTTTTAAGTCGTGCGCCACCTTTTGTAAAAACGAAAATGACAACTTTCCATTCGTTGCGATTGACCGAATGGATTGCGGGATAGTGCCAGCATCACCCGCGAGTGCTGATAACAAAAAAAGGCCGTAATCAACCTTTTGGCTCAGATGAAACGGTCCGCCGCGTATCCCCTTCTTTTGCCGTGTACTGCAGGTACTATTCATACCAAATGAGTCAACATTAAAACTAAGGGGATTATACCTATACTCCCCTTTCATGTCAACCCGAGCGCTCAAATTCCCTACGCTTTTTTATGACGCTTTAACAGAGCGTCGATCATCTCACCTATGAGCACCGATAGCTCTTCGTCAAAGATTTTCCCGTCTTTAAATTCCTCGCTAGATGCGTACACAGCCGGCTGCACCGTCGCAACGTGTACTATTTTTGATAAAAAATCGATAAGCTCATGGGATGCCGGGTAGGGAGCAGCCCCGGAGGAGACGGCCATGATACCTGCGACTTTCTTTTCCATCTCCTGTCCGGCGAGATTGATGATATTTTTTACGGCACCCGATACGGTCGCCGCGTACACGGGCACGCTAAAAATATATGCGGATGCACGCTTCATTTTTTCAATACTCTCTTGCGTTTGCATGCTGTACTTGTCCATCGGGCGCCCATCACGAAAATCAATCTCGCGCGAGCGCACATCGATTATGTCATAGGGAATATCTCTTGCAGACAAAATGCGCCCTGCCTCCTCAAGAAGAATATCTGTTGCCGATCGCTCATTCAGTCCGCCCTGAATAAGGGTGCAAGAAAATATCTGCTCATTTTTCTTTTTTGAAAACATAGCAACATTAGAAAGGACTTGTGTTATGATCTATTCTTCAAAAAGCACCATCGCGCGTTTATAGATATCAAGGGCCTGTTGCGGTGTAAATCGATTACCCTTTTCAAGCGTCTGACGAGACCTCTGTTCCAGCCCTATCATTGTATTATATTCAGCAACAAGCGCGTCGTGTCGTGCAACTTTCTCGGAATTACTCGCGAGAAGTATTTCATCGACAGCCTCCGATACAAATCTTTGCTCCAAGTATTCACGATACGTTAATATCTTGATATTAAACCTTCTTAAAAAGTACTCCACCGATGATGGGACGGCATGTATCAATTCATCCAATTCTTCCGGATCGCCCAGGGTAGATGCCGGCGCCAGAATGGATGCCCAATTGCTTTTGACATCCTGCCAGAGACCGTGGTTAATTCCCGTCGAATCATTTTTATGCCTCTCAAAATCATTGAAAGATTTCTTTTGTGGCACCTGCGGTACTTGTTCTGGTGTAGTCATAATTTTGATTGCGGTGAACGATCTTACCCGTGAATTAGAGAAGGTTGGGTGAACCAGACAACCGGTGCGTGTTCTCTATTCTTTGTTCACGTGTACCCTTGTCTCGGACGTCAGAACATTTCCGTGATCATCATAGGCCGTGGTCGTAAACCTTGTTACGATCTCGCCAGTCGGACGCGCACCCCCACGCATTCCCGTCTCTATGACACAATAATTCTGCACCTGCTTGACCTGATTACCACGTGCATCATATGAATTAAGTTCGAATTCATTCGCGTCCATAGGATTTTTCCGGGAAATAATGTTTCCATTTCGGTCATATTCGACAAGCTCGACCTTCGTTTTTTTTATCGTTTCAGCATCTTTAAAAGAGTCGTAATCTTTTTTGGTTATTGTCACCCTATATGACCCATCTGCAC
>CAYJLM010000019.1:0-17446 GCA_964370875.1 uncultured Gammaproteobacteria bacterium
GGATTCACGCTCACCATCTCTTCCGGTCGCGTATGATGAACAAACGTTCACCATATACTAAAGCCTCCCTTTTTTTGGCATGTATTTTCGAGCATATTCTCGCTCCTTGTCCTTCTCAAGAAGCTGAGGAATTTCGAAGCGAACATAATAAAAAATGTAATACGCCCAAACAGCCGCCCCAACACCCCATAGTATAAACCAGAATCTTCCGGAAAAGAAAGGAATCGTTTCATACGCAAAGAAAAGCCAGAACAGCCCCAGTATGCCCATGGTCAAAAACATTTTTTCAAGACGATACATGAAGCGCTTGTGATGTCGCGTAAGCGAATCGATATACTGTCTGCCCATGTATCGAAAAAGAACTTTAAGAAGAATAAAAAAACCAAAGAGTACAACAAAAAAAAGCGCGGTTTGATCACTTACTACTCCGGGGTTTGGCGTGAGCCAATACCTAACATTCATCAAATCAGAAATACCCGTCATATAAAAAGGTGCCACACCAAAAAAGGCGCGATGATTATTTCTTAACGACACAATCATAGCTACTCACAACACAAACGTCAATACGCCTCTCGCCACTCTCATTTTTTAAAAACTGCGGCGTAGTGAAAATTACCAACGTCAAAAAGTTCAACAAATTCAAGAGTAAGCTCCCCCGCCAACTTTTTAACCGTATCGGGCAAAACGCGAATATCTTGCGGCGGACCAAAAGCACCCCCTGTCGCCTTCCAGTCGACAACAACAACCCTGCCCCCCTCCCTTACGAGGCGGGAAGCCTCCTGTAAAATATTCAAATAGTTCTTATTTTGAAAAAGTATATTCGCCAATATTGCAACATCGCACGACTTTTCCGGTATATCGGTGGCACCAACGCGTTCCAGGTCACTCCAAACAATCTTAACATTTCCAATGTTTTGCAGTTTTAGTGTCGCTTCCAGTGAGCTAAGAACCTTTTTTTGAATATCAACGGCATAAACAAGACCGGAAGACCCAACCATAAGCGCTGTTGGCGCGACAAAATGCCCACCCCCACCACATCCAAGATCCGCAACTGTCTGACCCGAATTAATATCCAGTCGTTTTAACAGCTCCGGCACATCGATAAGCGATGTCCCGCCCTTCAATAAAAGCGCATCCATAATTATACATGTATTAGAAATCAAATTATCTCAAACGCTGACTCAGGAAATTTCTGAATTTAACAAAATAAAACATTCCGAACTGTGCGCCGGTTACTATAAAATAGATTCTCTTTTAGCTTTTTTTACTGCCTTTTATGCTCACTTTTTGAGAGCCTGCATAATTCCTATTGATTTTGTAAACTATGCAGGCTCCTGTATTTTTGTTTTTATTTTTTGAGAAGGCTCATTTTGTCCTTCTTGTATCATTATAGCACACGTATTTAGCTACTTCTGTGCATAACTTTGTTCTAGTATCTTTCTTATCGGCAAGTATGACGTTCGATGAATTCTGCATATTCCGTATTTTTGCAGCGCAAGCTGATGCTCCCTCGTTCCGTACCCCATATGATTCCCAAAGCCATATTCCGGATACACCTTGCCCAGACGAGCAATACACCTATCCCTTGCAACCTTTGCAATAATTGACGCTGCCGATATTTCGAGTATCTTACTATCGCCCCTCACAACAAATTCGTGTTTCTCCTGAATCCTGCATATTTTCAGGCCATCTATCATGAAGGAGAGTTCCGGAATTTCCTTGTTTAGAAATTCTTGCGAATTGAGTATCTTTCTCTGAATATTCCTTATTATTCTTCGAAGTCCTAAAACCATGGCCTTTTGGAGCCCCATCGAATCAATCGTTCCACGGGGAACTCGCGCAATTGAAAAAATAGAGTTTTTTCTCAAAAAAGCAGACGAACGTGCCCTCTGCGCTCGATTTAGGGCCTTAGAATCGCGTATAAATACGCCGGGTGGTAGCTCATCAGGGCTTCTCTTAAACCAAACTGCTGCAAAAAAAGGGGTCCAGCCCATGAACCCCTGCCAACTTCGTCAATTCCGATGATTATTTTTTTCATAACGCGACAGGTGGCACCATCTTGGTATGCCTGTTTTGGTAGAATATATGCGCCCACCTGGATTTGAACCAGGGACCGTCTGCTTATAAGACAGATGCTCTAACCACTGAGCTATGGGCGCTCAAATTCACTTGAAATTGTCTTGATACCCATGAGTACTTTACTTACTAGTTGCGTTTTGTAAACAGCTATACGACATGTTCCGTGTCCAAAACCGCCCTTATGGTTTACCCTTGTCAAATTACTCTTTTTAATATAGGGCCTATGAAATTGGCTTAATGGTATGCCCAATTCCCTCGACCAATACTTTGACTCCTCCTCAACACACATATCAGAATACAGGTGCAACGATACCCGAAGCGCAGAAGGCAGAACGTTCATACCCATCTCACACCATTTCTTAAAAAAGCGCAGCATGACTGGATCCGTGTTTGTAATTTCCAGAGATCCGCTTTTTGTCTTCGAGCCCTCACCCCAAAATAGCCCCAACCCTAAAATATAGAACTCACGAGGGGAGAGGAGGCCAATATCTTTTCTTTCTGCCTCATATATAACATCCATTCTCGCCTTGCGCTTGTTCAGCATCGTCTGTCTGTACTTTTCTATTCTCTTATACCTTTCTTTCTTTACTCGATCAATCTGTTCGTTGGATAATGGATAAGCTTGGAGCCACGTGCAAAGAGTTCCTTTCGCAACATTAAGAAGTAATTTTATCTCGCCATAAGTATACCCTTCTTTCCTCAAGGAAATTGCCTTCTCTCTCAATTCGAATTTCGCCATAGTATTATAATGAACACGGTTTGATTATAATAGGTATAACCCATCTGTTCATTTTATCATGGCATCAAGTTCCTGCAATGCAGACTTATCCCCTTCACTAAAGGCACATTGAGCGATATCCTCAGGAATACGTACGAGGAGGTACTATGGAACCGATTATTGTCCTGTCAGAACCTACGACGGAAAAACCTGGCAAGGCTCGGTGCATCCAACACCGGACCGAACCCTCTACCTCCGGACTGCGAGAGGCGATCCGGCGGAATCCTGAGGTCTTTCGAGATGATGTGTACGGCTTCGATGCTGTGCTCGGCCAATTGGCCCGAAAGAGGTGAGCTCGGAACCATTTTTTGTGGGCGCTTTCCTGTGGAGGGCGCCCAACATTCAAAAACTTATACACAAACAATCACGCGGAACACTGCTATACTGTCACCAACGATGGTAGAGGAGGGACCATGGTCGTCATTTTCTTGCCGGTCCCAGAGCGAGGGATGGCCATCACGGAGGTAGTTTTCCTCCGAAAGGATCCCAGCCCGCTCGAGCTTTATTTAGAGTATAGCGATAAATTCGGCGACCTTGAGAAAGAATTTGACTAATCACGAGTAGCCCCCGCCACCAGGCCGGCTGCTCGTTTTGTTATTGAGTAAAAGAACGGTTTATGCTATAGTTATAGCATAAGAGGTGACTTATGCATAGTCGCTATAGTTGTTTTTATAGTATGAATGAACTCGATAAAACATACAATGCCTCGCAGTTTGAGGATGCAATATATAAAGCATGGGAAGCTTCGGGATATTTCAATCCGGATAATCTTTCTCATACAAAGGAATCCTTTACCATTTCCATGCCACCGCCGAATGCTACTGGCTCACTTCATGTTGGCCATGCAATGATGTTGACACTGCAAGACCTCATGATTCGATTCAATAGAATGAAGGGTAAGAGGACGCTGTGGGTCCCAGGCACAGACCATGCCTCTATTGCAACGCAAAACAAAGTTGAAAAATTGATGGCAAAAGAGGGGATTACCCGTCACGATCTCTCGCGCGAGGACTTTATCAAACGAATTGAGGACTACGTCGATGAATCACGTTCTACTATTCGTAATCAAATCAGGAAAATGGGGTCAAGTTGCGACTGGAGTCGAGAGCGCTATACACTAGACGAGGGCCTTTCCCATGCCGTCAAAACTGTGTTCATCCGCATGTATCATGATGGACTTATCTATCGCGGAAACCGGATTGTGAACTGGTGCCCTCGATGCAAATCAACACTTGCTGACGATGAAGTCAAATACAAAGAAGAGCAGACACCTTTCTATTATCTGAAATATGGCCCGGTTATTATCGGTACCGTGCGTCCCGAAACAAAATTTCTAGACAAAACAATTGTTGTCCACCCCGATGATCCGCGTTATAAAAACTTAGTAGGGCAAGAATTTGATGTCGAGTGGATCGATGGTCCGGTACGCGCGCACGTGATTGCGGACAAAGTCGCTGATATGGAATTCGGCAGTGGAGCCATGACTATTACTCCCGGTCACAGTTTTGAAGATTTTGAGCTTGCGCAAAAATATCATCTGCCGGTCGCCAAGGTTATTGATGAGGATGGGAATTTTACCGACGCGGCAGGATCATTTGCGGGAAAAAATGCGCGAGAAAGTCGCGCGGCAATCATAGACGCACTTGTGAAAAAAGGACTCGTCGACCATATTGATGAGAACTACACGCACAACTTATCTGTGTGCTATCGCTGTGGCACGCCAATTGATCCGCTCCCATCCTTGCAGTGGTTTGTCGCTGTTGATAAAAAGATACAGTCCCGCGGAGACAAGTCACTCAAGGAACTTGCGCTTGATACTGTCCAGTCGGGCCGCGTTACATTTGTTCCGGAGCAATTTGAAAAAAGGTACTTTCAATGGATGAACAACTTGCATGACTGGTGCATTTCCCGGCAGATTGCCTTTGGCCATCGTCTGCCGGTCTACTACTGTGACAAGGAGAGCGGGGGATGTGGCGAAGCCATTGTTTCACACGAACAGCCCATCGAATGCCCGAAGTGTAAAAATGCCTCACTCCGCCATGATGAAGATACGCTCGACACCTGGTTCTCATCAGGGCTCTGGACATTTTCAACGCTAGGCTGGCCCGATAACGCGGAAGAGGAGCACGGCAAGATTACAAAGAAGGGGGACTTGGCGACGTTCCACCCAACATCGGTCATGGAGACGGGGTATGACATTTTGCCGTTGTGGGTTTCGCGCATGATTCTTATGTCCGAGTATGCCCTCCACGAGGAGCCATTTAAATACGTTTATCTGCATGGATTGGTATTGGACGTGAATCGGAAAAAAATGAGCAAATCGAATGAGGAGACGCTTATCGATCCACTCGATGTTATCCCGAAGTATGGCGCAGATGCATTGCGGGTCAGTATGCTTGTCGGCGTTACGCCGGGAAACGACTTACTGCTCGGCGAAGAAAAAATTGCAAGCTACCGAAATTTTATCAACAAGCTCTGGAATATCAGTCGGTTTATCCTGCAATTCGGCATGGATGAAAAGGACACAAAAAAGCATGCCGAGCACACCTGCGCGGATGCATGGATACTTTCGCGCCTTTCACGGACCATTGAAAGCATTACCCGTCATATTGAAGCATTTCGCTTTGCGCAAGCCGCCGAAGAGTTGCGCGTATTCACCTGGGACGAGCTGGCTGATTGGTATTTGGAAATCGCAAAAGTTGAGAAGGGAAAACACGATATTCTTTTTACCATTTTGGAAAAATTGCTTGCGCTTTGGCATCCGTTTACACCATTTGTCACCGAAGTTATCTACCAGCATATTCGCAAAAATATTCACCCAAAAGGTGGGCATGAAAAAAGTGAACATCCAACAACGCTCATGATTCACCCCTGGCCTGTTGCAGATAAAAAGGCCGTGAACGAGAGGGGCGAAAAAGAATTCGCGCTTATTCAGACAATGGTTCAGGGCATCCGGAACGCGCGCGCGGAACACGGCATCCCGCCAGCACAAAAAATCCAAGGGCTGATATGGACGGAAAAACAAAAAACTTTCATTGCCGATAACACCGACATTATCAAACATCTCGCGCGCCTAGATCTTCTTGAGATCCTTTCTGCCGACGAGAAGCCACACAATGCGGTGTTCATCAAAATTTCCGACGACATTGAGGTATATCTGCCGCTCGGGTTGCGCAGTACCGAAGCAGAACAGGAAAAAATATCAAAGGAAATTGAAACGCTCAAAGGGCTCCTGACAGCGCTCAATCTCCGGCTGACCGATAACGAATTTGCGTCTCGCGCGCCCAAACACATCATCGAGAAGGAAACAAAAAAACGCGACGCCTATATTGCGTCGATAGAAACTCTTGAGGAGCAATTGAAAAAAATTGCGTAATTTCTGCTCATGCTATGTCAGAAAGCAAGTCCGTTCACGATGGAGACGAATTGCCAGACCCTCTTAGGTGGCTCGATCCAAACATATTTCGAAATGCCGAGGACATATCGCCAGAAAAAGTTGCCAGTGCAGTAAGAAAAATTCTCCTCATTTTTCTTCATCCCGACCAGACAGATGAACAGATTATCCATTCGATCCATGCTATTCTTGGTCCCAATCCAGGGAATGTTTTTGTGCGCGAGGTCATGATTCGCATAGCATTCGAGCGAAATCAGGATCAAGGATCAACTCATCATATCGGTCGAGCTCTGCGCTTGCTCAACTCGGCAACAGGCGCAGTGCTTAAGGCTCCCGACATACAAACCCACTTTGAGCCCTATTCTGGGATTTATAAGGATATTTTCAGATATGCCTTTGAGGGAGAACAGTTTGACATACTGGCAGCGCTACAGTCTATCTCGGAGATGCCTATTCATCCGGGCATACTGCGACAGCTGAGAGACCCAAACAAAGTACAGATATGGTATGAGTATCTGCCAGGAAAAGGCGGCCGGTGGACATGGCGGGATGATTTTTTGGGCCTGGTTGAGCTGTCGGGCATGGTACCCACCATGGAAATCGCCAATACTGTTTTTTGTATCATTCTAGAGAAGAGAACGGAACAAATTTTTCTAACATTTGACATGCTTGTGCGGGCCGGATTAGATCCGGCAGCCCTTCAAAAAAAATTAGATAGGCAAATTGCATATCACCTAGACATCCCCTCTCTTTATTCGCAAAGGTACACCCAGCTAAGCTCCCTCGAGCACCCAGGATGTACTCTTACCAATATTCCCTGGGGTGCAATGTACAACCGTCTTGATAGGGCTAATCCCCCAAGCTCACGTACTGAATACAATCCGTGGGCTACAGACCTTGATCCGCTTGTTAAAAATGCTTGTCGGACGGGCGTGCTTGATCAGACAAAGAAGGATGACGCTGATATAATTTTCAGTTTTGTGCAGACATATGGCATGTACAATATTCCAACAGCATTGCGCTGGCATACCACCCTTTCACGCGTCCGCGATCTTTCTGAACTGCCCAAAAAAATTAAAGCCGACATTGAAAAAACCTTGGGAATCAAGGTCAGCACCCTTAAACAAAAAGGGGATATTGCTCGTGCTATTGAGCGCTTTCGACTCCGTTTACAAAGCGAGCTTCTTGCCGACCGTATCCCGAAAGAAATTTTAACTACAGATCTTGGCCTTGATTTTTTTCTTGCGCTCAAAGGTGTAACAGAATGGGAAACAGACGACCATCCCCGCGAAATTCTTGCACGACTGACACAAACGAAAGAAAGGAATCCGGAAGCATCACGGCTTCATAAAGGATATACTGAACTTGCCATGTCTGTTCCCATGGTGGAAAAACGACCGGCGGATGAAATTCAAGAGATAGAAGCCACCCAAAACAAACTCCTCCAAAACCCTATCATCAATACCGGCCTCGATGAATTCTGGGACGCACACCAATTGGTTGCGCAAAACGACACGTATACTCGCACAATCGTTCCGTATCTTTCAGATATGCTTGCAGAAATACAAAAGGACATCGACAGCGTCACGAACTCCAAGGCGGCCTTAAAAGATCTCACCGAAACAAAAAAATGGATAGTCCGCTATTGTGAGGGTCTTGCGGAGCTGAAGGGCGATTATTTCATTGAGAACACTCCCATTGCAATGAATAACGCGCTTTCTCTTCCCAAGACGCCTTATCGCGATCGTATTCTTCGCGCAATGAGCGCGCTTCACGGCTCCGTTAATATGAACGACATTATGCGATCTGGCATAAATGAGCGTGTTGCACAGTTACGCGATCCCGATAAGCGCCATGCGCTTGTTATGTTTACCGCCGAATACATCAGAAATGTTCTTTTTGAACTCGTCTTTTCAGGCAATCCATGGGAAATTTCCATAGAGCTCGATGCCGAGCTTATGGACCTCTGGCATTACGACATTACAGCTCCTGAATATCCGTTTCTTTCGATTACAAAACAGCTCGCTCGACTTGAGCGGCAAAAATATCGCATGTCAGCCAAGACGCGAGATATCTCTATGGTACCCGTAAAGGGCCCGCTCCTTGCCTATGCAGGCGATGTGGGAGATGCGTGCTATACCGACTTCACAAGGATATTGCGGATGGCACCTACCCAAACATGACCGGAGATATTTTTGTTGAAAACCGCGGAACACCAAAAGAAACCATGCGCGGATCCTGCCTACTCATAGAGGCACAAACAGATAATGGGCAATCCATCCTTCTTGTCCGGGGAAATAATCCGCGCCAAAATTTCATTCGCCAATTCGATGCCTGGACGTTTGTAAAACAAACTCTTCTCTCCCTTGAAGCGATACGAAAGGAGAGAGGCGCTATTGCGCTGGGTATTCCTTGGGACAAAGCCGGAATGTCATCATCGAATCGTGAGGAAATAAGCGACACCTATCATAAAATAGTTCGCTGGTTAAAAAATAGAAAGCGAGGCATCGCTGTTGGGCTTAAGCCATCTCCTGAAACAGAATTTAACGGATATAATAATTGGGATCCAGCAAGAGGCCGCCCCGTTGTGCTGCTCTATGAAGACGATATCAAGCAATTAGCGCAGCTCGATACGCTTGAGGACGAATTTGAAAAATAAAATCAACAGCCGGCTATCTTTGAGTCATTCGCCGTACCCACCACTTCTTGAACAGCGAGAGTGTGAGTGTGGAAAGCGCGAAGGCGAGGACAGGAACAAGCGCGTTGACGAACGGCCGTTCAATCTTTGCAACAACAAAAAATACAACCATCACACCATAGGTCAAGGCAAGGATTGCGCCCTTTCGCGCCGTGCTTGTCTCCCACGCCTTATCCGCCTCCACTCGGAGGTTTCTTTTTTTTATGTCTTCGACATCTTTTATTAACTCTTCAAGTGACTCCATACCTAATCAATAAACACATGCGTGTCCGTGTAGTGTTTGTTATATTCGTATTCCTCCTCTGATTGGCTTGGATCTGGAAATGGAGGACCAACTTCGCCGGGGTAGCCGGTAATGTACGCGAATTTTTTTTCGGGAAGGCGATAAATCTGGACCACGAAGCGATTTGTTGGCAGCTTTGGCGCTCCCACTACCGTCCTGAACATAATTCCTTCGCGCGTACTGCGTGGAACCATCTGTATGCGTGCCTGTTGTTCACTTGAAAGAGAGTCAACCGAAACAAAATCCTTATCCCCAACATTTTCTGAATACTCAATTGAGAAGGTTAGAAAATCATGCGTTGGCTTGCAGATCCAAAACATATCACCGCGCGCTATTCGTTCGCGAAGTTCCTTTTTTATCACCATGATGAGTTCGCGCGGATTCTCAATCCCCTTAATACCACTATAAAACTTCGACCCTCTTGTCTGATATGCAAGCTCTATATTTTTTTCCGTGATGACCGAAGGAACAAACCCCCGCGAGACATGGTCGTAATATTCATATTCTTTTCCGATGAGCCCTCTTTCATATTCCTCTGACACGTGCAAGTAATGTCGCAGAATATTATATTCATTGGTGGGATTTGCAACCACCAAGTCACAATCCGCATCCGTCCCGGACCGTGAGTCCTCACCGTAAAAGGCGATGTTTTCAACAATAATTTTTTCCATGTTGTTACTCTTGAAAATCCTCCAGTTGTAATTTTGCCTGCCTTACAATAGAGCGAAACGTACCATGCGGTATATCTATGCCATGAATCGGAACAATGACGGTAAGTGTCGGCGATCCTTCTTTGCGATATTTCGCATGCGAACCTGATTGAGAAACAAAAAAAACCTTCTGTTCAAGAACTTTCACCACAAGCCGCAATGGGTATGGTTTAGGCATGGTGCAGGGAAACTGAAACAATGACCGGATTCTTCACCCGTTCTGTTTTTTGCGGAATCGGCTCATCCTCGAAGTACAACTCAAGGGCATTCGTAAGCATAGTGAACGCCTCCTTTTTTGTTTTTCCAAAACTCGAAACCTCAACATCCAAACAGCGAGAAATATAATAATCCCCCTCTTTCCACACCACTGATTTTAGATCGACAGTATTCATACGTTGATACTCCCATACTACTTCGACGACAAAATAAGTCAAACCGGGTCAAAAAGAGACTTTTTGTTCTTCTGTTTCTTTTTCGAGATATTCAAGTGCTTGCATGGTCAGATAAGATAGAGTGTTAAATCCGCGCGTTTTTCTGGATGATATTTTCTGCGGTATTCCTTCAGCGCGACAGTGATATGACGGACAAATGAATCGGGGTGTGTTTCGGGAAAATAGTCGACACCCCATTTTCTCTTCTCGCGTCGCACTCGCTGCCTATCTATCTTTTCATTGTCGCCATCCAGATAGATTCGCTTGTCCCAGCAATGATTTAGATGCCCGGGATGAAACAGGAACACACCTTCAATAATCATGATGTTTTTCGTGGTATCAAATCTTTTTCTTACATCGACTCTTCCTGATTTCTGGTCATAGGTGCTCAACGTGCATGATTTCGCGCTTCGTTGAAAGGCGCTAATCAAGTGCTTCAGTTTAGAAAAATTGCAAATATCATGTTCAAAAAGGGCTGACCGATCCGCTTCCTCTGTCCGGAGAAATAGCGCTCTCACCTTCGCACGTGAAATCACAAAATCATCACGATTGACCGGCAGGACAGATGGATTCATGCGCGCAAGAGAATCAAGAAGTGTTGTTTTTCCTGCGCCAGTATAGCCGTCTATTGCAACAATAAGCTTATCCTTATTCTTCGCCCATTTCATGATAGCTTCGTTTGCCGCTTTGGCACAATCTTTCTTTGTTACAATAATTCTCCTCATACCCTCCTATTCAACCGCTCAAGAAGTGGAATACTGGGAATATACACAAGCACATCGACACCCTTAATCTCGATCCACTCATACTCTTTTCTCACCATGAGCGTAAAATTCCCGCTTGAGGATAAAAACGTCTCTTTGAGCTCGTTGTAATTTTTCACTCTAAAATCAGGAGCGCCGCGCTGGGGTCGCGTCTGATCGGGCTTTCTTATTTTTACAACCGCAAGGGGTCCTGCCGACGTTTCAATCAACTCATTCAGCAAAAAAGTTCGCCCCGTCCTTGCGTTCTCTTTATCGGTTTCTGCGCCCAAGGACTCAAGCAGACTTTCAATGACTGCGTATTCTTCCGCGTCTTTTGCAAAAATCGCAAGGTAGTCAATTACAGCTGTCGGCTCGCCCATATTCTCGCGAATTGTCGCCATACCTTGCCGGACAATGGTGAGGATAAACTCTTCCAATCCTTGCCGCGACATAGGTGCGGTGTTTTTGTATTCCAGATTGCTACCGTCAAAAAATCTCTTGAGATCGGCTTTTACGTAATCCGCGCCTTTTATCATCTTGTATTCGCTATACTCTTTTGTCATGTGTGAATTATGCACCTCCTCAAATATCCCATCAAAACTATCCTGCAATCCGTGTTCGAGCACCGTCCCATATACCGAGTACAAAATATCTGACAGCTCTTTGGCAATATTTTCCAAATCACCATTTTTAGCGCCCCTAAGATATTCCTGCACCTCTTCGTCCATCAACCGATACCGATGAGTATACCGATCCTCAGGAATGAGTGAAGGCGCGTTCAAAACAGGTGCGTGAAACTTTTCGTGAAAGATTTTAACAAGCTCCAGTTCCTTGTTCATACTCGATTAAATTTTTTTAAGCTCGCTAATGGCAAGCAAGAGCTGATTGTGTGTGAACTCGCGCAGTGTACTCTTTTTATCCTGATTTAGCACGGCTATTTTCCTGTCTATCTCAAAGTACTTCATAAATGACCGAAAAACCGCCTTCCAGAGCATGTTGCGAATCATATAGAGCCACAAGCGCGGATAGAAGTCATCCGGTAGCGGCGCGACTTCAGCATACCCCTCAAGAAGAGGGCTAAAAATATCCTCGCCATAAAAGCACCGAACAACAGCCAGATCATCTATCGGATCTCCAGATATAACATCGTCCCAATCAACGATTGCATGTATATCTGTTGTGGTACCAACCATGTTCCAAAAAGCAATATCTTTGTGTACAAGACTGCCCTGTTCAATGTCGAGCGTTTTTCCAAAAACGCCAATCAATCGTTCTACATCCTGCACTTCCGGTCTGTCGAGAAATTGTGTGTCGCGAAGATACCTCACATGATCTTCAAGTTTCGTATCAAAATATTCCCGATTCGTCTTGTTGAGTCCCACAATTTTATTCTCGGCTTTAAGGATCTCAGTATTAAAAAATCCAAATCCTTCAAGTTTTATTGCGTGAAGACGTGCCAGATGCCGACCGAGCTCACGGCTCACACGCGCCCTATCAAGCGACCCATCTTGATAAAAATTCGACATTCTCTCGCCTTGTACTTTTTCCATCAACTGGTATCGCACAGGAAATTGTGTTTTTGAAGTATCCGTTGCATATATCTGTGGAACGGGAACACCACAGTGTCGTGCAATATCCATTGCAGCTCCTTCGGCTATCATGTAGTCGTCATCAATTTTGCCATCATCAGATCGAAAAAACATTTCCTTGCCAGGAAAAGAGATGTTATACGCGTAATGGTTGCCGGCAAAATCATTTGGTTCAACACGCAGTGGCGCCTCTCCAAAGTGATGTGTGACAATTTCCTGAACCATGCCGGAAATGTCTGCCAATTTATATTTATCGTTATACACGAGCTTCTCCTCGGATGGCAAAGGATTGTCACACTTCCAGTAGTAAATGTTTTTTCTCATATAGTTTCTATGGCCGACTTTCAACAGGTAGCCTTCAAAAAATTCTTAATAGCGTATGTCCATGTTCTTCAATTTTCTTTCAAAGTCGGCTTGTCCAGAAAACAAAATCACCTTCATGCCAAGCTCCTCGGCTGGCGGCAATGTCTTGGGAGTGTCATCAATAAACAAGCATTCGCCCGATTGTACATTCAGTTCTTCCATCACCAACTTATAAACCTGCGGATTGGGCTTTGCCAATCCAGTGTATCCCGAACTTATAATGGCTTGGAAATATGAATCGAGATTAAAAGCCGCCTTCTTATAGTCGAGCCATTCCCGTCCGATCGTTGTCAGAGCCGCCAGTCGGTAATACTGCTTTAACAATCGCAGTAAATCAAGCATATTCTCTATTGGTTTTTGATACTTTCTCCAAAGTTTTTTTGCCTCTTCGATGTCAATCTTTGTCGCGCCTGCAACTTCTAAAAACCCCTTCCAAAATTCATCTTCCGTAATTAATCCCATTCGATAGGACGGATAAAAAGCGTCCCAGCCCCTTTCCATATCTTCATGCGTTATGCAAAAATAGTCCGAGTACGCTTGAAATTTCTCTGGGCAATCATAGTGCCAATCATTCGTTAGAACAACATTCCCGAGATCAAAAATCAGTGTCGTAATCTTCATATATTTCGCTCAAGTAATTTCCTAATGAATGCACTGTTGGTACTGTTTCAGAAGAGATACAAAGGATGTCTGAACATTATTCGCCCAATCGACACATGTCTCAAACTTCTCAGCAAGGTCTTTATTCCTCTGGGAAATACCGGGATCGTTATCCGGATTGGGCAAAAAATCGTCGGAGGAGTCGACAAGAAAAACCTCGCATTCCGCTCCGAAAAACTCATGCGCGGCCAAGAGATTGTGTCCGTCAATTGCGATATATGCATTCTTGCTATTTGGATCCCGTCTTACCATGGGCGGTGGGGGCAACTCCTGCAGTGCGCCTCGTTTATAACAATCAAAAATAAAATCCATTGTCTTCTTTTTCAGAAAGTCCTGTGACGGTTTAATCTGTTCTGGTTTTAATGTTATGTAATGCTCCATACAAAAAAAGAGGTCATCTCCGCCTTGTGCTTTTTGCCAATATTTTAATTGTAAAATCTACCGCACTGCACGCATCGAGGCATGTACGGCAGTGCGCGGCACCGCAAAAACACCCTCTCGGATGAACGCGCGCTCGGATTCTTTCAAAAATTGAGAAGCGTTAAGAACTTCAACGTATACAGGAATGCCCCGTTTACTGAAATGAATGATAAATGGCCCCATTTCTTGAGCGTAATCAATGGGCGACCGGGCAAGCTCAACACGCAAAATGTCGGCTTCCTTTTCGTATGAAATTTTTTTAGTTTCTCTTTTTTTCATAGTGAGATTTCCTCCCCGGATAAAACGTAATCACGATCTTACGATTTTCTTCTTTTCGATACACGACCCGCAATACATGCGTCTCGTCCAGTGATCCCTGCGAAATAATGAGTGGCAATCGAGAGCGATCGATTGCGGCTGGATCAGAAAGAACGTCAAGGACATCCTTTTTTGAAACATCAACACCGTGATTTCGAAGAATTGCAAACTTCTCTTCAGCGTGTTTTGTGAACAGAATCTCCATATATGCATGGTAGCAAAAGTACCAAAAAATGCAAAAAACCAACTACGGTCTACTCTCCCTTGAGCTCCATTTTTAGCTCCTCCATAAACTTCTTCAAAAACACCGTCCTTCGCTGTGCGATTCTTCTGCCGCTGGCAGTATGCATTTCGTTCTCAACGTTTACGAGCCTGCTCGTATAATAATCGAGCGTCCATTTCAGTCCGTCGCACTCTCTGTTCTCTGCCCATGGATCATCAAGATGATACCGTGCCCTACCCATAATTCCGGCAGACGCACACATCCGCATCACAATAATCGCGCCGGTAATTTCCAGGTTGTCCGCATCCTGTATAATACGCGCCTCTAGCGTGTCGGGTGCTTCTTTTTTATTATGCATTTGAATTGCATAGTGGACTGCGTCAATTTTTTCTTTCGGATAGTCGAGAATAGAGTTCAATATTCTTACTGTTTCATCGGCGCTCTCCTGCGCGTGGAGCGGAGAGCGGGGATCGTTCCGAGGATATTGGATAACATCATGAAACAACGCGGCAGGAGTGAGTATTTCAAGATCGCCCCCTTCTTCCCGCGCAATCATCTCGGCATTCGCAAGAACACGCAACACATGACTCATGTCATGACCTGGGTCTTGACCGGAGACTCTTTGTTCCGCAATTCTTATAAGTTCGCTTCTAACCATAGTTAATAAGATTATGCGCGCCATGCATCCAGCGCGCGGATAGCATCCCCATACAACGGCTCAGCGATCTTTCGAGCCGTGTCAGATGTTATCCTTGAATACATCCAATCGAACTTTTTCCGCACCATTTCCATGCCGACCTCTCGTGACGCATGTTCAAGAAAAGAAGCCGTGTTCATCTCGAAGAAGCTAATGCTGTCCGCGTCTTTCAAGACATTTTGATCGTCATTACCGCCTTCTTCGTGCCGAGAAACAAGCATTTTTACCCGTTCAATAAATTGCTTATCAGCGGGCAGTGTCTCTAAGAAGTCGGCGATAATTTCAGCGCCCCTCTCTTCATGGAGTCGCAAAAACTCCGGATCAAGGAATCCTGCTGAGAGTTTTTTTTGGATAGTATCGTTTTGTCGAAACGCCCGCTCGATATCATGCGCGATTGCCGCGACACACAACGCCTCATCCGCATTCGGCACAAGCACCTTGAGCCAATAAACCGTCCTCGTAAAATGAGGCATCTCATCGGACTTACCGATGGCCTTGAATGAATCAAAGACAAATTTCTCAACCTTGCTATACATAGCCGTTCCCATAGATGATTCAGTAAATCCACACAGTGCTCGTATGACCGCCATCGTCTAGTCATTCGACCCCTTTACCTTACCAAGAACCATTGCAGTTTACAACAAAACTGGGTATGATATTGAAAAGTGATAATGTTAGATAACAGTCTATTCGTATGAAAAAAACAGATCAGATTGCAGAGCTCCTTTCGCGGGGCGTGGCAGAAGTAATCGGACAAGAGGACCTCGAAAAAAAACTTCGTGAAGGAAAGAAGCTTCGCGTGAAGCTCGGTATTGATCCAACCAGTCCAAATCTCCACATCGGACGCGCGGTTCAGCTCCTAAAACTTCGCGATTTTCAGCAGATGGGGCACCAAATCGTATTAATAATCGGTGATTTTACCGGTGTTATTGGCGATACGTCAGACAAGGACAGCGAGCGCCCCATGCTTACCACTGAGACAATAAAGCAAAATCTCAAAACCTACAAAGCACAGGCAGGAAAACTGCTTGACATGAACAAGGTTGAGTTTCATTATAATTCTTCTTGGCTGAAAAAACTTGGCTTCAAGGAAATTGGCGAACAGGCAGATCAGTTCTCTCTTGCAGAATTTATTTCTCGAGAAAATATCAAAAAACGCCTTGATGCAGGCAAGAGAATTTCATTGCGCGAAGTGCTATACCCGCTCATGCAGGGGTATGACAGTGTCATGATACGATCGGATATCGAAATGGGCGGTACCGACCAGCGCTTTAATATGTTGGCAGGCCGTACGCTCCAGCAACACTACAAGCAACATCCGCAAGGCATCATCATGACGAATCTTATACTTGGCACAGATGGCAGAAAAATGAGCTCAAGCTGGGGCAATACCATCAATCTCACCGACGTGCCCGACGATATGTATGGAAAAGTAATGAGTATCCCGGATTCACTTATCGTCTCATATTTTGTCCACTGCACCCGCGTGTTAATGGAAGAAGTCGCCGCCTATGAATCGGGGATGGATAGCGATACCGCCAATCCACGGGATATAAAAATGCGTCTTGCGCGAGAAATTGTTACACTCTACCATGGCGAGAAGCACGCACAAAACGCCGAACAAACATTCGTCACCGTGTTTCAAAAAAAAGAAATGCCCGATGACATGCCGACAATCCGCGTACAGAAAAAGGCGTGGAATATTATAGACCTGCTCGTAGAAAGCAAGCTCGCGATAAGTAAGGGTGAGGCGCGACGACTTATCGAACAAGGAGGCGTATCTGCTGATGACAAAATAATTTCAGATGTACAAGAAATGATAGCAATCAAGAAGACTGGCGTAATTATAAAAAAGGGTAAGCGACATTTTGTAAAAATTACCTTATAGCACATGAACACGGAAAGAACAGTATTACATAGAAGCGTCGATAGGGAGTCTGGACACCTCATCACGCGACAGTCCGAAAAAACCCTGAAAGCGCGCGGGTATACGGCCGCGTAAATTTTTTTTGACGATGGCTCTCTTGAGAATAGCGGTGTGTCAACGGGGCTGGCGCAAA
>CAYJLM010000020.1:0-16145 GCA_964370875.1 uncultured Gammaproteobacteria bacterium
CCGGTAAACAGGCCCAAGATCAATAAGATACAGACTGAAATATCGCCAAACGTCACAAGGTAAGAAAAAAATGTGGCGTTGGGAAGCGCGAAATTTTGTATAAAAGCAGCGTACCAACCGGACACATCCGGGTGCGCCCCGCTTGTTTTTGCAAGCGCGCCGTTCAAGAATCCCTGAATGGCAACACCCGCCTTGTCCCCAACCCACACTGGGTTGTTAAATTTTGACCAGCCGGCGATGAGCCACTCCCATCCAACATACAGGCGGATAAGGAGCCACACAACCACAAACCTCGAATCAGCAAACATAAATCTTGCAAATGGCGGCTCGGGTATACGAGCGGCACTCCCCGCGTTATTCCGCATAAAAAATCCTTATGATGAATTATATACTCTTAGTATAGAACAAAATCAGCCTCTTAGGAAGAATGATCAATCCTTGATCGCTCAAATACGAGACCGGAAAAAATAATCAGCCCAATACCAAGCGGATGGTTCAAATATGGAGTAAACATGTGAATAATAAGGAGCGCGCCAACCCCAAACAGAAGTCCAGAAATAATCGCGGATAGGTCGGATCGTTTATCTTGAATATGCGCTTTCAGCGTCTGAACTCCTTGAAACATAAGCTCGCGAATCATAAGAAGATACGCAAGAAGCCCAATAAATCCGAGCTTCACCACCATATCCAAATACCCCCACTCAAACGCATACGTCGTATAGGCACCGGATGAGTTTACCAGCAATACCCTGGGGTCGCGGGAAACATAGGTTACAGTTTTCCCAAATCCATATCCCAAAAAGGGTCGATGGGAAATCTCCCCTGCCAGGACCGGCAGCAAGCTCCAGCGACTTGCCGCGGCAGCTTCATCCTGCACGTCCTTCACTCGGTCAGTGAGTGAGTCTATTGCAAATACTCCTTCGCTTGAGGGAATAGGAATAAGAGAAATCGCGAGCAGTAGCACAAGACCGAAGATGACCGCTCCAAGATTTCCAAAACTCCATGCCATATTACACCGTATACTTCCCCTCCATTTCCAAATTACCGTTACCAAGATGACACATCCGATTACTGCCGCACCCAACCAAAAACTTCGGGAAAAACTTACAATAAGCGACGCCCAGACACAAGAAAGAAACAGGAGCGGCATCACTGTTCCTTTGTGAAATAACAAAGCCGACATCGTATTTGAATACACCATCATGTGTTCCCGTATTCGATATGCCAAGACAACCAGAAGCACACACAAGAGAATGACGATATAGAGCTGGCTCTGAAAAAAAATTCGATACAGGTGGGGAAGCTGCGTAATCTCACCGATACCCGTGGAGCGTATCCAGCGATAAAAAGTCGTCAACCCCTCGATACCAAATCCCTTGTGCCCCATGACATAAAACGCAAACAGAACTTTTATAATCTGAGCTGTCATACCCGCGCACACAATTGTGAGCAATCGACGGATTGCCGCACGATCACCGTACGCACGATACACGCATGGCGCAATGACGAAAAAAATCCATGCATTCGAATCGGCATAGACCAATGCCTTAACATTCCCGTTACCAATTCCGCTCAGTACTCCAAATACCGCGACAGCCAGCACAAGCATATACCAGGGCAGTAAGCGCGATTCTCTCAACACAGTGAAAATCGTCTTTCGCTCTCCGTTCCGTTGCATAAAAATACGGAGCTCGGCAATGATCCAAGCGGCAAGAACCACGGCGAACATCCCCATTCTCAGCGGTATCGTCGCGCTGCCGACAGTAATTGTTAGTAGATACCCCTTTGATCCGATAACCAGTTCAGCAAACAATGCCGCAACTGCGTACTCCAATTTCCATATCCCCAAAAGAAAAACTGCAATAACGATAAACCCAAATCCAAGCGCGGTTATTGGCGCATAGAGATACCCAAAAAAAGAAAGGAGTTCAACACCAACAAGCGAAACAAGAGTAAAACAAAAAAGAGCTCTCAAAATCCGAGGCGAAGAAATCTGTTCCTGTTTTATGTTCGCCCCCGAAATGGTCGGTATCGCTGAGCGGAAAAAATCGCCAACCGCTTGAACTGTTTCGACACACCATGCGAAGACAGCCATGCCCGCGCCAACAACGAGGCCTCCTCCCCCGCAATGTTTCCGGAGATACCGTCCGCAACTTCTAAAAAAATTCTTTTGCCGCTCAAGAATACTTGTCTGAGCAAAACTTTTTCCCGCCTGATGCGTCACCTGGGCATGGGCGCAGTAAATAATTTTCCATCCCGCATCTCGTATCCGCTTACAAAGATCAACTTCATCGAACCACAGATAGAACCGCTCATCAAACACGCCTACCTCGCGCAGAACACGCGCTCGCATGAACAATGCCGCGCCCATGGGCTGGTCTATCTCCTGCTCATCTTTTGCATAATCAAAATCAAGCGCAAAATATTTTCTCAAAGGAGGGATTCGCGACGCAAATCGACGAAGTTTCAGGAGGACAAGGATCTGGGAAAGCGGTGCAGGAAATCGTCTCACTGATTGCTGAATGCTTCCATCCGCATTTCTTATCTGCGGTGCGCAGACACCGACATCCGCATGCGTGTCCATATATGCAACGAGCGCTTCCAGCGTACCGTCTTCAAGCTGGCTATCCGGATTCATGAGAAAAATAGTGTCGCCTGTTGCCTGCGCAATTCCCTGATTGCACGCCGCGCCAAAACCTTTGTTGTCCGGGTTTGCAATAAGTTTGACGGCAGGGAACTTCTCAGCGATCATGGACGCACTTCCATCGACCGAGGCATTATCAATAACAATAATCTCGTATTCGCTATTTTTCACATGCTCAAAAATAGAACTGAGACATCGCTCGATCAACTCTCGAACATTCCAAGAAACAATAATGAAAGACACCTTTATCATATCTGTCAGCATACCTTTTTTTCTCGTTCATTTCAACCGCCTGTCTGCCTTGCACTTGTTCATCCTTCATGATATATTCTTCATCGACGGCGGAACTGTAGCGATCCAATATGCCACCACCTCAAAGCAACTCTCTTCTTCTTATTAACAAACTCCCGGGACCAACGTCACACGATATTGTGGCAATGGTTCGAAAAAAAACCGGCATCAAACGAGTTGGCCATGCCGGCACGCTCGACCCTTTTGCGGAAGGGCTTTTGATTGTGCTCGTCGGACGCGATATGACAAAGCGTCAAGCGGAATTTCTCGGAATGGATAAAACATATGAGGCAATCTTGCATCTGGGCGCGACAAGTACGACTGAAGATCCAACAGGCGAAATTACCAAATCTGTCATCCTGAACGAAGTGAAGGATCCCGACGGCTCAGGAAGCGACGGGATTCCTCCTTTCACTCGAAATGACGTAGAAAACATAATCTCCTCCTTCGTCGGCACCTACGACCAGATGCCGTCGTCGTTTAGCGCAAAAAAAATAAATGGAAAAAAGGCGTACGAACTTGCGCGCAAAGGAATCAAACCCGACCTCAAACCAAAAACAATAACCGTTCATTCAATCGATATTCTGAGCTATGCATGGCCGCTTCTTACGATTCGCTGTTCCGTCTCAAGCGGGACGTATATTCGCGCGCTTGCCCGCGATATCGGTGAAAAGCTGGGCTGTGGCGCGTACCTCGAAAAACTGAAACGCATCACCATTGGCCCATATAGGATTGACAATGCACAACCCCTCGACAAATATAACGCAGGCTAAGCAATGTGATGTTTCTTCTGAATATAATCAGTCCAATATCGATAACGATCTATCTGCCCGATGTGTATTCCCAATTTATGCCACGGGATTTTGTACATAAATGCCGGCAACCACCTACTAATACCAACTCTCACTTCGCGCTTCAGATTTTCACCTGTCGAATATAACACCTCAGGGATATAAACCCCCGTATGGCCCCGTTCGAGCATCGTCAGCCATATATCCCAGTCCTGCAGTTTCTTTATTGCTGGATCAAACCCCGGATGATGCTCGTGTCGAACGAGGGACGCCATATTGATATAGTTCATCTTCTTCAAGCGCTCGACATCGTAGGGGTAGCTCTTGAATATTTTCCATTCCCACTTGAACGAAGAGTAGGCAAATGACGCTGCCGGATGCTCTTGAAGTGCTCGAAACATTTTTTCCAAACAATCAGGGCGCATGATAACATCGGCATCGCAGACAATAATATACTCACCGTGCGAAGCGGCAATACCTTCATTTCTTGTAATCTGCTTGTCAACATTTTTCTCGTGCTTGATGTAGGTAACCCTATCGAGGTATGGTTTAATTGCCTCGTCGGTATTATCCGTTGAGGCATCATTAAGATAAATAACCTCAATATCCTTATAGGTCTGCCCAAAAACACTGTCGAGTGTTCGGGGTAATACTGCCCCCTCGTTTAATGCCGGGATGATAACTGAGATCATACGCTCCTAGGAATTATCTTGAATTACGAATCATTACGAATATTCAAAAACCGGGAAAGAGGTTGGGATACCCTTCTCTGAAACCTTTGACCGAAGGGTGCCCTGTTTCAGAGAAGGGTATCCCAACCTCTTAATGAACCCGATACTGCCAGGATACTCATTACAGGACATCCACCGACAATAAATCCTACAACGACAATACGTATTGCAACTTCTCCGCCTGGTGTTTCCACTGAAAGCTTTCTGCCACACGATGCTTTCCCGCCTCGCCAAGCCTTCGCGCAAAATCCGTATCAGCCACTATCCGCACGATTGCGTGTTGGATGGCGACGGTATCTCTCTGCTCGACAAGCACTCCCGTCACGCCATCGGCAACCGCTTCAACGACTCCGCTCACCCGCGTACCGATGACCGGCTTGCCAAAACTCTGCGCCTCAAGATACACGATACCGAACCCCTCGATATCTCCAGCAATATCTTCCGGAGTCATAATAAATACCGCACATGCCGCATACCACTGGGCAATATCTTCAGGCGATAGCGTACCGGTAAATACGACATGCTGCTGCATCCCGAGCTCGGCAGTAAGCGCTTCCAGCTCCTTTCTATAAGGGCCATCACTTATTATACAATACACAACGTCGGGCTCTTGGGCAAGAACTCCGGGAAGTGCACGCAGAACATACTCATGCCCTTTCCTCTTTACAAGGCGCCCAACAGTTAGAATTATTTTTTTATCCTTCATGCTATCCGGTAAAACACCGCGACCCACCGCGCCTTTCAATAGTTCCGGTGTGATAGACGCGCACGGATAGACAAACTGAATTTTCTTTGCGTCAATGCCATACTCGCTCACTACGGAGGCGGTTGCCCTGCTATTCACGACAATCCAGTTCGCCGCGCGCAGAATCCGTGAACACAAGAATTTCTTTCGACTGTTCGCGCGCGGACTCGCAATATCAAGACCGTGAGCTGAAACAATATATGGCATGCGGAAAATTTTTGAAAGAATCCACACAGCTGTCCCGACAGGTAAAATATGAGTAATCACAATTCGCTCAATACGATACGCGCGGCACACACCAAGAATGTGAAAAAAAAGCGGCAACCACCGAGGAAAAAGAAAGCGAGATATCAGCGACTTGCGAATGATGCGATAGTCAGATTTGAGCTCTTGCCCGCCTTTTGGTAAAGGAGGCGCGAGAACAGCCCACTGCGATGGCGGCATACACTCGCCGAGCTTCTCCCAATACACCGCAACCCCACCGACGTTCGGATAAAAATCAAGGGTGACTAGCAATGTTTTTTTCATATTCTGTTTCGCTATTTTATTACAGTAGATTGCTGCATTGGGGCGGTGATCTGGAGTATTTCTTTTTATCAACCTTTGAACGAAGTGAGCCCTGTTGATAAAGAGAAATACCCCTGATCGCCTCGTTGGGTCAAAGGGCTATGAATGCTTTCGCGTAAGTGCATAGGCAATCTCGCCAATGTCTTGTTTTGATAATACGCGAGTCACTACGCACAATCCAGCGTACACGCAAATCCCAATGAATAATAATGCCCCCAAAAACATCCCTCGTTGCTCAAAATAGATAAGAACCGCCCCCATCCCTGCAGAAGCTAACGCCATTCGCACAATTTTATTGGCAAGCGTGCCGACGAGAGGACGCATAACGGAGCGAGATGCCCAGACGCTTCCCAGACAAAGAACAATCATGGTGAGCGTGGCGGCCAGTGCCGATCCCAGTGCTGAGAAAAAAGGAATAAGAATGAGATTTGATGCGATACTGACGCATGCCGCAACGCCGAAAATAAGCGTGTTAACACGCTGCCTGTTTTGGGCCGCGATGAGCGATCCGAACGGAAAAGAAAGAAACGCAAAAAAAAGACCAATGGAAAGTACCCTCAGCACAGTGATTGTCGGCTGATACGCCGATCCATAAAATAACGAAACGATTGAGGGTGCGGTAATACCAATACCGACCGAGAGGGGCAGCGCGATCAGCGAGAGAAACGTAATTGCTTTGGCCATTGTTGGGGCTATGCGCTGTTCGTGAGATACAACATAAGAGCTCAGCGCCGGATAGAGACTGGCAGAAAGCGCTGCGGGCAGAATATTGAGCGCAAGCATCAGTTTGTTGCCGGCGCTATACCACCCCACCGCGTGCTCTCCGGCAAGGCGCGTAAGGATGGCAACATCAGCAAAGGTATAGATACGCGAAAAAATCGCCGACCCGGCAAACGGAAGTGCGATAATCCCCAGATACCAAATCATGTTCCAATTCGGTCGCATCGAGAGATGAATGCGCGCCTTAAAAAACACCGTCAAAAGCGCGGTCAAAACATTTGCCATACTTCCCGCAAGCACCGCGTAGACCAAGGCGATAACGGGCAAATGAAGCGCGATTGCCCCGATGCCCCCCGCTATCATAATAACCACTGCCACTGTTGACCCAATTGACTCGTAGAACAGGTTACGAAACCCGCGAATAAGAAACCAGCACGATGTTGTCACCGTATCAATGACCGCGGCGATTCCTGCGATTACTATCATCCCTTGCAATTCTTGCGAGTACCCAAGCGCGAACGGAAGAAAAATAATTACGCCATATACAACAACACCAAATACAATCCGAAGGAGAAACATCTGTCCAAGATAGTCGCGCGCTTTTTCCGGCTCGCGCGCCGTCTCCCGTGTCAGCGCGGAAGAGAGACCCAAATCGATAAACACAGAGAAAAGTGTCGCAAACGCAATCGCCGCGCTATACCGTCCCTGATCTTCCGGTCCAAATACCCGAGCGACAATCACAAAGTACGCCAAGGTAAGGAGCTTCTGCACGACACTTGCCCCAAGAGAATAGAGCGAGTTTTTTGTTACGTTTTTCGGATGAATCATAGTGGTATAGTACCCTCTCTTGACATAAATGACAATAAGTATATACAGATCTTAATCAGTGGCGTATGCTTAAGATGTGCTCATGAATTGCGTCCGATCTACTACCCAGATCGTCGATGCGATTTTGAGCCAACATTTCCGGGAGTCTTTGCGTATGCAAAGACTCCCAACCCCAATACTAAAACACCCCCGATATACTCGGGGGTGTCTGCTTTTTTTCTTTTTTTAGCGTTTTGCCCACTGTGGCGCACGGCGCGCTCGTTTCAATCCAGGTTTCTTTCGCTCTTTGACTCGAGGGTCGCGGGTAACATATCCTGCTCCTCGAAGTGTTTTCTTCAATTCAGGATCCATGTCTATCAATGCACGAGTAACACCATGACGCACCGCCTCTGCCTGACCGCGGAAACCGCCACCAACAACGCGAGCGGAAACATCAAACTTGTCACGCAAACTCAAAAGAGTCAGTGGTGCGACAACGGCTTCCTGAATATCTTTCGGTTTAAAATAGGTTGTGTATTCTTTTTCATTCACGAGAACAGACCCTTTTCCCGGGGTCAATCGAACGCGCGCAACGGCTTGCTTACGCCGTCCAACCTTGCGCCATACAGCCTCGCCTTTTTCATCGTTTCCGATATCGGGTTTAGCGACGTGAATTTTCTTGGTTGTCGTTGGTTCACTCATACTCTTAATTGGTAACTGTCAGGCGATTAATCATATATTTTCGAGGGCGAATATCGGGAAGCATTTGCAGTACGGACTTGCGAATAACTTCTGAAGGGTCTTGGGCAAAAATTGTTGAAAGCTTCTTTGTTTTAAGTCCGCCCGGATATCCTGAGTGGTGATGGTATACTTTTTGGGTTAATTTCTGACCGGTAAACTTCACCCGTGATGCGTTTTTAACGACAACAAAATCTCCGGCATCAATATGCGGCTCGAAAGATGGCTTATGTTTTCCGCGGAGGAGCACTGCGATCTGAGTAGAAAGACGACCAACGGTTTTTCCGGTGGCATCTATTTCATGAATCTCTCGCTTGAGTGGTAGCTTCTTTTCCTTTGTCATATTATTTTACGAATTCAATTACCGCCATATGCGCCCCATCACCTTGGCGCGCTACTGTCTTTGTTATACGCAAGTATCCACCGGCGCGCTCCTTATAGCGTGGTCCCAAATCCTCAAGAATCTTATTCACGGCATTTTCGGTAGGAAGAACGCGCAAAAGCGCACGTCGTGCCGCAAGTGTCTGCGCCTTGCCTTTCGTAATAAGACGTTCAACATACGGTCGCAATACCTTCGCCTTTGCCTCAGTTGTACGAATCTTCTCGTATACGACAAGCTGTAACGCAAGGTTCTTTAACAGCGCCCTGCGAGGACCCGTCTTGCGATCAAGTGTTTTTTTCTTAACTCTGTGTCTCATACATGGTGTAATCTAGGTCAAACTTCCAAATTTATGCTGAACCTTTTTTTGGCCGCCCGCGTTTCTTCGGCTGAGCGTCACCATCTTCATCTTCCAGCTCCTCTTCATCCTCATCAAGTGCCTCTGCAATCTCACCAGAATCCATCAAATCCTCTCCGTCTTGCTCCTTCTCCATGTCTCCTCCAAAGGGTGCCCCGCCTGTCATTAAAAAGGAAAAATGATTTTTGAGAATTGAACTGGCCTCGGCGATCGCCTCTTGTGCCGTAATACTCCCATCCGTTTCAATCGTGAGGATAATTCTGTGGAAGTTTGTCATATTTCCAACGCGCATGTTCTCAACACGAACCCCAACGTTGCGCAATGGAGTAAAAAGCGCGTCTATCGCAATCGCGCCAAGCTCTGTCGCTTCCTTATCACGAGCTTCGGTGGGAAAATATGCGCGTCCTTTTTTTACAAACAATTCAATTTCGATCTGAGCATTCTTGTTCGTCATTTCACAAATGACCGTATCCGGATTTGCAACTTCTGCATCCGGGCTTGACTCAATGTCCGCTCCGGTCACGACACGCTCTCCTTTCGCCCGCAGAATCAATCGAACCGTCTCGTTGGTGTGGACACGAAAACGAAGACGTTTGAGGTTTAAAATAATATCGACAACATCTTCCTTGACATACGGAATGGTGGAAAACTCGTGAAGAACTCCTTTGATCTTCACTGCAAATGCCGCGCCACCCGTCAAAGATGACATAAGAACGCGACGAAGTGCCGTGCCGATCGTGATCCCATATCCGGGATACAGCGGCTCGATGGTCACAATCGTTTCATTGGGATTGCTTCCCTGCGCGTACTCTATCTTTGATGGCAATGAAATATTCTCCATAGAGAAAAGTTGGGTAAATTAATTTATCGAGAGTAAAATTCAACGATAGACTTCATATCATACACCGGTGCCGCATCTTCCGGCGTTGGAATGCTGACAACTTTTCCTTCCAACTTCTTGCTGTCTGCCGACAACCATTGTGGTGCTTGGTACCGTTCCATCACTTTTGGAAGATTCACAAAATATGCCGATTTCACTTTTACATCACGTACCGCTACCGTATCCCCTACGCGAACCTGATAAGAAGGGATCGTCACTTTCTTTCCATTTACTGAAAAATGCCCGTGACTGACAAGTTCTCGTGCTGTTTGTCGCGAATGCACAAGACCAAGACGGTAAACGACATTATCAAGGCGCATCTCCAAATACTGTTGCATCATCACTCCTGTATCACCGGTTTTGCCGCTGGCCGTTTCAAAGTACTGTCTGAATTGACTCTCCGACATTCCATAGTAGATCTTTGCCTTTTGCTTTTCACGCAATTGCAAACCATACGGGGTAAGCCGCGGTTTTGATTTCTTCGAGCCTTGTACACCCGGAGGATAGTTGCGCTTAACGATAGCGCATTTTGGCGTGTAACACCGCTCACCCTTTAAATAGAGTTTAACGCTCGCTCTGCGGCAAATTCGACATTGTGCATTGTTATCTCGTGCCATAATAATACGCTATTATACTCTTCGCACCTTACGAGGACGACATCCGTTATGAGGAATGGGGGTGACGTCTTTCAAGGAATTAATTGTCATTCCACACATATTCAAAGCTCGCAATGCCCCTTCTCTACCGGATGCAACACCGCGGACAAATACCGACACTTCCATTAAACCATATTTCTTCACCTTTTCCGATGCATCTTTTACGATCAAAGACGCGGCATAAGGAGTTGATTTTTTTGGCCCCTTAAATCCAAGCCGACCGGCTGAAGACTGTGCAAGAACATTACCTTGAGCATCCGTAAAGGTGACAATCGTATTGTTGTACGTTGCTTTAATATATACATTTCCCACCGGGACATGACGCACCGCTTTCTTTTTTCCTCCGCGCTTCTTGGAGTCCTTTTTTGCGTCAGCACCTGAAGAAACAGCCGGAGCACTTTCAGCTTGTGGGAGTTCTGCAAATACGTCTAGTGTTTGATCGTCATTCATAGTGATAATACTCACCTAACTCGTTTAGGTCTTGGTTAATTTTCTCTTACCCGACATCATGGTCTTTCTCACGTTGCCGCGAACTGTTCGTGAATTTGTTTTGGTCCGCTGGCCATGTACCGGAAGTTTGCGTGCGTGACGGCTACCTCGGTATGTCCCCATTTCTTTAAGATGTTTGATATTTCCCATGATTTCACGTCGAAGATCCCCCTCAACCTTATAATTCTTTTCGATGAGCTCACGAATCTTCTGCTGTTCACCTTCTGTCAGATCCTTTGTCTTTTTGGCAGGATCAACGTTCGCCTGCGCCAATATCTTCTGAGAAATTGTCAAACCAATGCCGAAAAGAAACGGCAATGCGAATTCAACTGATTTATTTTGTGGAAGCATTACTCCCGCGATACGAAGTGCCATAATTATCCTTGTCGTTGTTTATGTTTTGGGTTCTCGCAAATGCAAACAACCCGTTTCTTGCGACGGATCGTTACGCACTTTAAACAAATCTTTTTAACGGATGCTCGAACTTTCATAGATTAATATCGGTATACGACCCTACCCTTGGTCAGATCGTATGGTGTCATTTCAATCTTCACTCGATCCCCCGGAATAATGCGAATACGATTCATGCGCATCTTCCCGGATAAATGCCCTAAAATTTCATGGCCATTATCAAGCGTGATTCGAAATGTTGTTGCTGGAAGAAGTTCTTTGACGAGACCGTCAACTTCAAGAACATCTTGCTCCCCATTATGGGCTTTTGCCATAATTATGATAAAAAAAGAATATAACCTTCGATTACGCCCGAAAGATTATATCAAGAGCAATCCTAAGTTAGCATGGATAAAAAAATAATGCAAGGGGATGGCTGTGTACAGCTTTTCCTTATATATCCAATACTATCATACCCTTTCGGCCATGGCAAGAGCGAGTAAGATGAATGTATTGCTTTACGATGCCATTTTACGGTACGCCAGACGGCTCGTGAGCAGAAATGGGTCAATATCTTCCCCCTTCACGTTTTTTATCTTTTTTATGTGAGTGGACCAGATTTTGTTCAATTTTTCGTAAAGCTTAAAAAACATGGTGCCATTTGGGGAGAATAAAAGGAGCCCAGGAATAGCCATTGCCTCTATCTTTGCGCGATGAGAGGGCGAGTCAAGAAATTTTTTCGGAACTACCCCGGCAATAAGCTCACGATTTTCGAGTCCTTGCAATTCACTTGCTCGAGCTATGTACTCATTCAAAACCTCAACATACAATGGATAATGCTTACTTGGTATCCGCTGATACATAACCTCAGCAATAACAGGCGTGCCGGCAAGTTTTGCCATTGCGACGTACTCATGGCCTGTTTTTACGAGGTATACTGGGTATTCCTCACCTTGTTCCGTATCGCGATCAGTATCCTCGGCGGGGGGGTGGTAAGCTATTTTCACAAGCTGAACATGCGGCTTCTTTGTTGACGAATCGAAAAACCAATTCTTGAATACTGCAGGAGCCGGATGATTCATAAGCTCGGCAGCGCCTTGTGCTATATAGTCCCTATCAACACCAATCCAAGAATCACGTGCCGTGAAAGAACCAATAATAAGTTCTGCGGAAACACTCACTGGATAATCCAGCAGTACCATCTGATTCTCCGGGTCGGGTCGGGATGGAGAGTCTGAAAAACGCATAACGCTCACTTCGTTAATAGATGAATCATTCTTACCCAAAATGTTCGGATGAATAAAATCCGGGTCCCGGCCCAAGCTTTCAATACCCTGCCCTAAAGTTTTCGTATCGCGCAGTTCGGGATATTCGTCCTGATCATCCATATATTCATCGCTAAGGTTGCGCAGATCATTCGCAAAGCCCTGTTCATCGAGCAACGGATCGGAAAGATTACGCTCCCGAATAATATCAACAATCTTAAGCGCACATCGAATATCTCGTCTCTTCTCTTGGAGTATTTTCCGTTCATCTACATTGCTTGTCTGGGCAATCATTTGAGCGAGCACTGAATAACATACGCGAAGAAACCGCACAAGAGAATTTTTTGAAATTTTTCCAATATCTTTACTCCGTTGCCATGCATCAAGCGTTTGCTTTAGAGCGTCGAGAGATATTTCTTCACCGGGGATAAAAAAGCCCATTCCGTAACGACCAGGAATAAACGCGCGAAATGCGCCTGGCGATAAGGGCGTACGAACTAAAATTTGAGCTTCTTGTTGTTCCTTCTCGCGTAATACTTTTTCAAGTACCTGTCGCGCCTCTTTCAACTTCTGAATAAAATCGTCAATACGAAAAAAAGAAACGACCGTTTCTTTCGGACTAATCGTACGCAAATTCTTAATAAGTATGTCATCATAAAACAGAATACTCTCAATAACATCCCGCGAAGTCGATTCGTCTCGCGCGAGGGCGATGAGCACCTCTTCAATCGGCTGATCAAGCTCCTCTTTGGTTGGCACATATTTTTTATCCCCACGAATAAGCCGCAGATGATCGCCGATCAGACGATTTTTTATCGTTTGTTTCGATATCTCAGCGAGCAAAGCTTCTTGCGAGGGCGCCTCGATAGGAGAAGGCGCATAGCTTCGTGTAAGTTCGATGGGAATTTCAGTTCGGGGCGCTAGTTTTATTACGTCGGTAGATTGTGGTACCAATTCGGGCTGAGAGCGTATGGGTTCTGATCGGGTTTCTTTCGGCGTCGGTTCCTCTGGTATATTTTCTTTAAATGGTGGGAAATCCCAACCACTCGTAATATCGTAAATCGCATCGTGAACTTTGTCTAAATATTCATTGAACCGATCAGGATCAACCCCGGCGGATGGTAACGATGCGATGGGGGGCGCTGCCTCTGTCGCCTCATCACCTTCGCGATACTCCGGATTCAGGCGTCTCAGATATGCAAAGTTTTCTGCCTTTTTTTTCTTTAATTTCACTAATTCCTGACCAGCCAAGGTAAGTGCACTTTTCATTGATCGCTTAACACTTTCATCTTTGGGAATATCTCTCGTGAGACGAAGATAACTCCCGCCAAGAATTGACAGGAGTGTTCCGACTGCGGCAGCTCCGGCACGCAAAGATGCTTGTTCTGTAAGAACGGTCACATACCCACGACCCTTCTCCACAATAGCTTCAATTCCCTGAAGAGGTGGCATAACCCCGCGTCCAGCGACCAACAGTGAGGTTGCTGTAGCAAGTCCGAGCGTTTGAGATAGTCGATCTTCCCTTAAGAATCTTGAAAGCTCTTCGTATTCCGGGGATGCAACAAGTAAGCGCTCTTGCTGATCCACAACTGTTTTTAAAATTGTATTGTAGGCACCGACAAGATTAGTGCGCTCAATTGCTATCTCAAGGGGGTCGGACTCTTTTATAACGCGTTCCTGAAATGCTATCAATGCACCCCGAAGCCCCACTCTCTGCTTGGCAATCATATCATCGCTGTCAAGCATAGCTATACGAAGATTTTGCTCAGAAACAAATCCCTCCCCATCCGCGAACAACATTCGATCTCCAGTCTTTTTTTGAACACGATCCCTGGCTTTTTTTCGAGAAACAGGAGAAATATGCTGTCTCCACTCAAGCGCGCTAAACCACGCAACGCCTGCGCCCAAGAGTGACGCAAATCCGGCGATTCCATATTCGATCGGCGTACTTGGAAGAACCAGGGATCCAGCAGTTGCTACGCCACCGATCAATATTCTTAAACTCTGTCTAACCCCGCTATCAAAATACTCGGAGTATTTCTCTTCTCTTGATAGTGGCGAAAAAAAAGCATCTGCGTGTTCAGCGACAATACTGGAATTATATGCCTCGAGATTCTTCAAATGACGCATGATCTGTTTGCCGCGGCGCATCACCGCTTCGATATCTTCGCGTTGCTCGGGAGAAAGACGTTCGAGCTGTTCCTGAAATGCGTTTTTTCGATCCTCTCGTTCTTCCCTTCTGCGAACCCTATCCTTTTCTCTCGCCGTTTCGGGATTGAACAGCTTTTCTACAAAACTCATAGCACAGATGTCAAGTTAGGATCGCCTCGTTGTAACGCATCCATCTCATATTTCATAAACAACGCCTCTTCAGCCATCATCTCGGGAAACGGCAAAAGTCCATGCTGTGCCAAGAGTGCCGTCGCGGTTTTCTCGTCTTCTGCGTCTATCGCAAGCTTCAGCTGGCGCATGGCGTCTTCCGGAAGAACATCTATAATCCGCGCAACGACACGCTGATACACAATGTGCAGCATCTTCTGCAGTATTGGCTGTTTCTGATCGTCAGGAAGATCGGCCAATCCTAAAATATCAAAAATATTCTTAGTTATGATGTCGTCTAAAGGGGCTGATTGTGATTGTTTTTTTGGAGGCATACAAAAAATGATATGGTTTAATCATATCATTTTTTAAGTGTTTTGTCTATGTCATTTTTCAAAAATTCACGAAACAATCGCGCGAATACGGCGCACACCCGCGCTACACGCTTCTTCTTTCATGATCTTTACATGCCCTACCTCTCCCGTATGCGTAACATGGGGCCCACCACAAAATTCCTTTGAGTACGCTCCATCCATGCTATTACCAACATAATACACTTTCACCTTTTCCGGGTATTTCTCATGGAAATAATACAGCGCGCCTGTCTTTTTTGCCTCTTCCAAGGGCATTTCAATATACTGCATCGGCAAATCCTGATGAATGACATTGTTGACTTCTCCCTCGACGGCCTGCAATTCCTCGAGGGCTACCTTTCTGTTAAAAGAAAAATCAAACCGCGTCCGCTCCACGGTGATATCCGATCCTTTTTGAGCAACCTCCCCGCCAAGCACGCTACGGAGCGCGGCTTGCAGGAGATGAGTCGCCGTATGGAGGCGAGTCACTATTTTCAATTCACTTTCATCAGCTGCCTTCAGCTCTCCGGTATCGAGAAGAAGTCCATGCCCGCCGAATTTCTTTTCAACACCTGCACGGGAGATCTCTTGGTGCTTACGAAATTCTTCTTCAAATCCGGCGTGACTGATATGCTCGGCGCGCTGAGCACCCATTTCTTTTATAATCTCATACGGCAATCCGTAGCTTTCGTAAAGCTTAAACGCGATTGTATTATCAATCACGGAAATCTTTGCAAGCTCTTTTAAACCATTCTTCAACGTTTTCAAAAATTTAGCCTTCTCGGTATCCCATTCGTCGAAAATTGCATCGATGTGTAGCTCGGGATACGTGTGGTGATACTGTCCGACGATAACCGGGATAAGATCTTTTACAAGATTTATTCTCTGCTCGCCCGCCATGTGTTCCATGACAATAATACGCCGCATGAGCCGCCGTAAAATATATCCGCGTTCTTTGTTTGAAGGACGCACGCCATCAGAGATAAGAAAACACACACCACGCGCGTGATCCGCCATAATGC
>CAYJLM010000020.1:16155-16769 GCA_964370875.1 uncultured Gammaproteobacteria bacterium
GTAGCATAGCAATAATGTCCGAGAAGAGATCTGTCTCATAAATCGTCTCTGTGTTCTGCGAAATCATTGCAAGACGCTCAAAACCCATACCCGTATCGATACCCGGCGTTGGCAGGGGGTTCAAATGTGCGGTGCCGGCGATCAGTTGCTCCCGCGAGCCGTCGCAGAAAAACTGGTTGAACACAATGTTCCACACTTCAATATCTTGCCCCTTGGCGTTACGGCAGTAAATCTCAGTTGTCGGCCCACATGGCCCTTCAGTGCCAGTCGGCCCCCAAAATACATCCTCCATTCCTTCCTCACGAATATCAGTCACCCCCAGACTCTGCCAGATTTCGCGGGACTCTTCGTCCTTGGGCACCGTATCGGATCCTTTAAAAATTGTAACGTACGAAATTGGCAGTCCCATGACGTTGGTAATAAACTCATGCGCCAGTGGAATTGATTCTTTCTTGAAATATCCGCCAAAGGAAAAATTCCCAAGCATTTCAAAAAACGTCAGGTGAGACTCATCGCCTACTTCATCGATGTCTGAAGTTCGGAATGATTTTTGTATCGATACGGTGTTCAGTGATCCAAAGTCCCTTTGCGCGTCTGCCTCACCGGTGTAGTAT
>CAYJLM010000021.1:0-3062 GCA_964370875.1 uncultured Gammaproteobacteria bacterium
GTCAGAATACAGTAAGTATTCCTCCTCATTCATCATCCTTTTTGAAAAAAAATTGAATCGGAACTGACCAGGAAGCTAGTTTTTTGACGGGCTCTTAGGACGAATACTTTTTTGTGCGTTCAATTCGGAACGTGCCGCCCGCATCCAGTACGACCGTATCGCGGCGGCCGACTTTTTCTTCGAGGAGAATTTTTGCCAATACATCATCGATGCGTTTTTGAATGACGCGTCGCAGGGGGCGAGCGCCAAATTGTGGGTCAAATCCTTCCCGCGATAATTCATCGAGAGCGGCGTCCGTAGCTTCAAACTGTATACCCTTTTCAGCCATCTGTTTCTGGATAGTGCCAACCATGAGGCGGGCAATTTTGCGGATGTGGCTCTCAGAGAGCGGCTCGAAGATAATAACATCATCGAAGCGATTCAAAAATTCCGGGGAATAATAATTTTTAAGCTCCTGTTCAAGCAGGGTTGTTTTAATCTCCTCTTTGGGCCTGTTTTCCCTCAGCGCATCCTGGATGTACTGCGCGCCGGCATTTGAGGTGGCAATGATAATCGTGTTGGTAAAATCAATGACCTGTCCCGCATTGTCCGTAACGCGACCATCTTCAAATACTTGAAGAAAAAGATTGAGCACGTCACGATTCGCTTTTTCAAGCTCGTCGAGCAAGAGGAGAGAAAATGGATTTTTTCTAACAGGCTCAGTAAGGGTGCCGCCCCGCACGGCAGATCCGGTCAAGCCAATAAGGCGCTCAATACCGACGAGTTCCTGATATTCGGACATATCGAGACGAATCATGGCGTCATCTGATCCGAAATACACATTGGCGAGCGTCTTTGCCAGCTCCGTTTTACCCACTCCGGTGGGCCCGAGAAAAAGAAATACGGCGACGGGGCGCTTTTTCTCCCGTAATTCCATTCTTGCGCGCCGCAGGGCGTTCGCAACGGCAGAAACAGCCGCTTCTTGTCCAATCATTCGCTGGTGAATGGTATCTTCAAGGTGAATAAGAACGTTCCGCTCATCGTGTCCGACAGTTCCAACTTTTGCGTTTATGAGTCGCTCAAGCGTCCGCGCAATATGGTCGGGGGTAATAAGCGCGCGCTGTTTTTTTGACCGTGTATGCGCATCGAGCGCGACTTGTTCACACAGATCGATCGCTTTTTTTGGATTATACGCATCGTGAAGATAGCGATTCGAAAGCGTGACGCTTTCAGCAATCGCATCATAGGTGAAGTAGACACTATAGCGATGCTCGAACGATGGAATGTGTGACTCAACAATAAGTATCGTTTTGTCTTCATCGGGTTCGAACACCTCAACATACTGGAAGAGCGACGCTATGAGGTGTCCCTCAAGGAATTGATGATATTCTTGCGGGGTCGATGTGGCAAAAACAATAAGACCGGTACGCTCGATGGTTTCGGCGAGGATATTTGCAAGATCAAAGCCGGCCAATCCTTTGCTTTCGGTAAAGTCATGAAGGTTGTTAATAACAAGCGCGATATTTCCACTTTCAAGCACTTCGTCAAGAAGTTCCTGAAATACACCCGCCGGATTTGGTGCGCCTGCCAGATGCCCCGCAGAAATACTGACAAGGCGCTTGTCCTTCAGGCGATCGGGCACGCGCTCACCAACCATGCGATACGCGACCCCGTTTATAAGCGAAGCTTTGCCTGTTCCGGTATTTCCGACAAGGAGAATATTTTTTGATGTCGAGCTTACGGTAGCGAGAAGCGAGTCAATGAGGTCGTTCTGTCCGATTGGTGGGAAAAGGGCTCCGCGCTGAGCCGCGCGAGTCAGATCGTATCCAAATTGATTGAGAAGGTGGGTTGCTCTTCCTGTCATCGCCCGATCGATATCCGCGCGAGGTCGCAAGGCGGCAGTACCTTTAATCTGCGCAAGCTCTTGTCTGAATGCCTTTTGTTGATTGAACCACTGGACGACATGGTCGATTTTTTTCGGATCAACGCCGAGCTCCTCCATCACTTGGAGCGCTTTCGTTTCATGGTCTACCGTCGCGGTAAAAAGATCGAGAACGTCGACCGATGTTTTTCGCGCATCTTGCGCGTGGCGATACGCGCGCATGAGAAGAGAGTAAAAATCATCAGTCGGAGTCGGGATGCCCGTACCCGTCACACTGTCGGACAGTGCCCCACGCGTGCTTTTTGCAAGGAGCGCATGATCCACCGCGATGCGGCTTGCAACATTTTGAATAAGAGAATAATGAAAGAGCACGGCAAAAAGGTGAAGTGGTGTAAGGTCTCGGTGTTTTAGGGAGTGTGCTAGCGAAAGCGCGTCGCCAAGCGCGCGATGTGCATTCGCGTCCAGCGACGAATCAATATGAAATGTGCGCTCCTTTTTGTGGGAAGAAAATTCTTGTTCCTGCTCTGTTGAGAGAACGCGGGGTTTTATCGTGCCCCCCCGCTGTATGCGCGAATACAGCCAAAGATCGAGAACAAGCGAGAACCAAAATAGTTTTGCGCTCCAGTGCGTTGAAGAAAAGAGCGATAATGGCTCACTGCCCGACTGAACAATCGGCAGAAGAATAAAAGACGCAAAGGCAAGGAACGATATAAAACCAATGAGAAAAAGTAGGACATCAGCACCTGTTTGCAGTGTCTTACGAACGCGGACATGAAGGAAGTGTGAGGGGGTAAAGGGGTGTCGCCATGAAAAAATAACGGAACCCGCGGGAAAGATAACGTGGGAGCCATGGCACGTTCGGCAGTTGGCGTTTTGTTTGCCTTGGCACCATTGGCAGGAAGTGGGGGGCGGGAGTGGGAGCATATCAAGCAGCCAAAAATACATGAATAGTTTGCCAAACAAGGGCGATCGGCAAAATGAGCCAGATGAGAAGAAGAATGAGAAGAATACCAAGCCAAACGGTCATCTGCAAAACCATAAACAGGAGGACAACAATGCGCATGAAAAAACTCACAATACGTCCCTGCCATGAGTATTCGCCATACATTGGCTTGAACAGGCTTTTTGCCCAGATGGTGATGCCGATAATTTGCGCGCCTTCTTGGAGCGCGCGGGAGAGTTTGCGAAGTGTACCGATGAG
>CAYJLM010000021.1:3072-14887 GCA_964370875.1 uncultured Gammaproteobacteria bacterium
GGCGCATACAGCGCATCGAGAATAATGTCGACAAAGAGAAATTTTAGGAGTGCTAGAGCCATAAGACTTTCCCGATAAGGAACCTTTTTATAGTATCACATTGTAGCGGTATAATGAAGGAGAGAAAAATGGGTTTGCGCGCCATGAGAAATTGGGATAGGATAAGAGATATCTATCAAGGGTCTATACTATGGACATCTCCGAAAAACGTGTCGACGAATTGGCGAAGAAGATTTGGGAGTATATGCTCATGCACCATGTACTCAAAAAGGCGGACTGTATCTTTGTTCTTGGTAGCTATGATCGACGCGTCGGGCGGTATGCGGCCGAGTTGTTCCTGAAGGGGTACGCGCCGTTTATTCTTTTTTCAGGTGGGGGGCAACACGAGGAAAGCAAGAAGCGTTTTTCGAAAACAGAAGCAGAGACGTTTGCCGAGATCGCTGTGCATGCCGGCGTGCCGGCTGAAAATATTATAATTGAAAAAGAAGCAACAAGTACCGTCGAAAATATCGAGTATTCAAAAAGACTCTTACAAGAAAAAGGACTGAGCTTTAATTCTTTTATTCTGGTTCAAAAACCATCCAATGAACGCCGATCATACGCCGCGTTTAGAAGGTGGTGGCCAGAGAAAGATTGCATTGTCACATCCCCGCCTATTTCGTATGAAGACTATCCAAATGAGGAGATATCAAAAGACTTGACGATCAATAATATGGTGGGCGACTTTCAACGCATAAAAGTGTATGCCGAAAAGGGATGGCAAATCCCGCAAGAAATTCCCGAAGATGTGTGGGGCGCATATGAAGAGCTTGTTTGCCTTGGTTTTAATAAGTCATTGGTAAAGGAATAATGTATGAAGATAAAAAAGATACGGGTTGCGCTCGTCGCGGCGCAATTTCATAAAGAGATTTCCGACACAATGATTCGCATCGCTTCTGAGACGATAGAAAAATCAGGGGGGGTGCTTTCAGAAATCGTTCATGTCCCGGGATGTTTCGAAATGCCGTTGGCGGTAAAGCGGCTTTTGGCAAAAAAAACAGTCGATGCGGTTGTTGTCTTAGGGCCAATTGAAAAAGGGGAAACGCTTCACGGAGAGGTGATGGGGCACGTGGTACTGAATGCATTAATGACACTTCAGCTTTCCGCAATGAAACCCATCGGGTTTGGTATTATTGGGCCGGGCGCAACCAAAGAGCAGGCTCGCGCGCGAATGGAGGGCGCGGCTCAGGCAGCTGTTCTTGCGGCGCTGGCGCAAATATAATTCAAGATAATTTACAGGAAAAATTATGAGTAATAACGGCAATATTACCATGTCAGAAGAAGAACTTAAAAAAAAGCTGACTCCCGAGCAGTATCGCGTCTTGCGAGAAAAGGGAACGGAGCCTGCGTTTACCGGGAAATACTATGACAACCACGAAACGGGCATGTATCATTGCGGTGCGTGCGGTTCCCCGCTCTTTTCGTCGAAAGAAAAATTTGATTCCGGAACCGGTTGGCCGAGCTTTTGGTCTGCCGTCGAGGACGGCGCAGTGGAACTTCGCGAAGATACGAGCGGTGGCATGAAAAGAGTGGAAGTCGTCTGTAGTCGATGCGGTTCACATTTGGGGCATGTTTTTGACGATGGGCCGCAACCAACCGGAAAGCGGTACTGCATTAATTCATGCGCCCTAGACTTCAAAAATAATTGACTCGGGGCGCGTTCATGGTAATCTGACATTAAGATTATAGAATAGAGTATGACACAAATGGAGGATGAATCCGGTCCATGGAGAATGGATCCGGGAACCGACCTATCTCAAAGCGAATTTGTATTAATGCGACATATTATTGCCGGCACGCCCCTTGATGGTGCGCTGGTTGAAATGGGAGTTCGATTTGAGAGCGGAGGACATCTGTCGCGAGAAATGCTCGGGAAAGTAATTTTATTGACTCGGTTCCATGTCGAGCGAACACATGAGACCCAGCAGGAGCTTCTTAATAAATACAGCGCATTTTTGGATTCCCTGCTTCTTCATCTTTCGGCAGACGAACTTTTAAAAAAACACGACTGGAAACCAAACAAAGAAGCTGGTGAGGATGCTCAATGATATGGATACAAAAATCGTATTTTTTGATATGGAAGGAACTCTTTTTAGAGGGACCGGGACACATGCCGACGGGACGCGGTCTGTGAGTGCGTGGCCGCTACTTGCGGAGCGCCTGAGTCCCCGTGCGAACGCGGCAGAAAACGCGCATTATGAAAAATGGAAGCGCGGGGAATACGCGTCGTATCTTCCCTGGATGGAAGACACAAGCAGGATCTTTAAACAAGAAGGAATGACAAAAGACTTTTTTGAGCAGACCCTTAACTCAATAGAATATGTTCCTGGCGTGAAAGAGGCGGTGGGGGCGCTCCATGAAAAGGGCATCCGAACGGGGGTAATTACGGGTGGGTTTTATGAGCACGCGGAAAAGGCGGCGCGCGAATTGGGGATCCATCATGTGCGCGCAAGTTGCCGATTTTTTTGGGATGAACACGGGAAACTATCTCATTGGGAGTTTGAGGAGCACGGACAAGAAGGAAAGGTTCACGCGGCGCAACAGATTGCAGCTCAGTATGGCATATCGTTGCGAACCTGTGCATTTGTTGGTGACGGGAGTAATGATGTGCACATCGCGCAGTCCGTTGGCGTATCCATTGCATTTAATGGGGACGAGGAGCTGCGGCGCGTGGCAACACATGCCGTGAATCAAGAAAAAGGTAAGGAGGATTTTCGAGCAATACTAGAGTATTTATCATAGCGTATGCCCGAAGGAATTCCACTTGCGGGAAAGAGGGTTTTTAAAGGGGTGCTATTTGAGATCTGGCAGTGGGATCAAAAACTTTTTGACGGGAGTATAAAAACATTTGAAAGGGCCGTGCGCCCGGATTCTGTTGCCGTCATCCCGGTTTTTCAGGACAAGATTATCGTTCAGATTCAAGAGCAGCCCCAGACACCACATCCCTTTTATTCTCTTCCCGGCGGGCGAGTCGAGAGTGCCGAGCCATCGCTCAGTGCCGCGCAGCGGGAGCTGCTTGAGGAAACAGGATATGAGTCGAATGATTGGGAATTGCTTTTGAAAGATAGCCCCCCTCACCACGTGGTTTTTTCTTATTATCTCTTCATTGCTAGGAGCTGTATTAAAAGGAGCGAAATGACACTTGATGCCGGCGAGAGGGTCGAGTTGAAAATGCTATCATTTGATGAATTTTTGCTATTGTCAGACGAGCCGACATTCCGCCACGAATGCATGCGAGAATTATTATTGCGGGCGAGATATGATAGTGAGAAACGACGCGAGCTCAAAGAGCTACTCTTCGGCTCAATCTAATTTCTAACCCCTACGCCCTCATTTATTATGGTCACCCGCGAACTTGTACAAAAATTATTTTCCGCCCACTACATCAAGCGATGGAACGATCGTCTACGGCCGATTGATTTTATTGAGTTTGATAAAGCCGCGCACAAAATGTTCATCGCGTACGTTCTGGGCACATGCCAGGAGCGTGTCGGTCCCGTGCAGTGGCGCGATATTATCGAGGGCGGCCTCTTTTCGCTCTTGCAGAAAACAGTGCTCACCGACTTGAAGCCGACGGTTATTGCGATGATAAAACAGGATCCGGACAAGCACCGACAACTGAATGAGTATGTGTTTGCGCAGCTGGATCCGCTCTTTGAGCCGCTCGGAGGGGGATTGAAAGATCGGTTCCATATTTTTTTTTCAAAAGAAGAACTCTCGCTTGAATCGCGTATTCTTGAGGCATCGAGTATTTTGGCAACGCGCTGGGAGTTCGATATTATCGAGCGGGCCGATCCGCACGGATTTGAAATGGCGGAGATCCGTGAGGGGCTTGAGAAAAAGATCGAACGATATGACGACCTGGAGGGATTGAAAGAGCTTGCATTGCATGCTTCAACGCGGCATTTTATTGACCTGTGCGGGCAACTTCGATTTCACGAGCGCTGGGCGTATATTCATCGTATTCCAAAAACATCCGTACTGAGCCACTGCCTGTTTGTGGGGCTATTGTCGTATCTTTTTTCTATGCAAAACGGTGCCTGCGACAGGCGACTCTATAATAATTTTTTCACCGGTTTGTTTCACGATTTTCCCGAGACGCTCACCCGTGACATTATTACAAATGTGAAACGTTCCGTTGAGGGTCTGCGCGACCTGGTTATTGAGTATGAAAAAAGCGAAATGGAAAAACGCGTGTACCCGCTTTTGCCCGAGGATGTTCATCTTGAGGTGCGGCTTTTTACGGAGATAGATACGCGAAATCGGGTTGTTATTAACGGCGAGGAGCGATTCGTGTCGTGCATGGAAGTTCGTGATTTGTACAATGATGATCGGTACGACCCATGCGAGGGTGAGCTGGTGAAAGTTGCCGATGAATTGACAGCGTATATAGAGGCAGACGAGGCGATTCGCAATGGCTGTGTGAGTGATCGCTTTCCATTGGCAAAGAAAAATATCGAAGAAAAATATCGCGGGCAAAAAGTGTGCGGCGTTTCACTTGAACAATTTTTTGTATAATTCGACTTACCCGGTTGAGTGCGCATGTCCGCCGAGAATATATATGAAAGAAATAGAAGCAAAAATTTTGGACATTGATAAAAGTGCAATCGAAAAAAAATTGCTGGCATTGGGTGCGCAAAAAATATTTGACGGAAAAATTGATTTTCGATATTTTGATTTTCCCGGTGGGGCACTGAGAAAGAAGGGTATTATTTTGCGTCTCCGAAAAAAAGGCGACTATGGGGAGCTCACAGTCAAATCAAATTTTGTCAGAACAAGAGGCGCAAAAACGAGCACCGAAGATGAAATAAAAGTTGACTTTGATTCAGCGCGGAAGATTCTCTTAGCGCTGGGGTATTGTGAAACGAGCAAAACAATAAAACATCGAGTCGAATATGAGCTCGGAGCGGTGAAGTTTGAGATCGATAAACTGCCGGGGATTCCGTGGTTCCTTGAGATAGAGGCGCCCTCAGCAAAAAAAATTAAAGAAATGGCAGAAGCACTGGGGTATGCACCTGAAGAGATAAAGCCCTGGTGGGGTGAGGACGTGAAAAAATATTATCAAAAAAAGAACCGTTCTATAGTCGGGAAGAGACGTGCTCTACAAAAATCCCGTGGACTCAAAGAGTGTTATAGTTGACGGTCAGCTCTTCGCCATCCTCAATATCACGTTTTGCAAAATAGGTGTAATTTTTGTGGAAAATATTTGGCTTGCCGGAGTGATTGAGATACCAGCCTATCGTCATTCTTCCAAAATCAGATGGACAATAGAGACCATTCGACGACTTGATGCAGTAATGCTGAAAAACATTTTCAGATGCGGCGGGAAGTTTTTTTATTAAGCGTGACACCTCTCCGGGGAATAATCTGAGACGAGCCCCTTTTTTGATTGCATGTGCAGAGAAAACCCCAATGCCTTGGATGGAAGACGCCCTTAATACAAACGAGTATTCGGACGTGGATTTTTTATAGGGAGAAGAATGTGGTGTCTGGTTTTTCTTGACCATAGGTTCATTTGAGCAATGCGTTCCAGTCATGTGCGAATTTCTCTATGCCCTTGTTAGTGAGGGGGTGAGAAATGTCTAATGACCTCCATCCGCCGGTAAGAGTAAGAGGAATAAAGGGAATGGGTTTGAGGCCGGACGCAGCATATGTGAATTCGACATCAGGTACCTGCATTCCTTGCCGCGCCCATTCTCGCAACATATTCGCAGGCGCAGTAATGATGTCGCTTTCAAGTGCTAGCGCGGAGAAAAAATGATCCATACTCCGCACGCTTGCCGTGAGAATCTGGACAGGGCTCTGAATTTCTTGGTACATTGCGCGAATATTTTTTATGAGATCCATTCCATTTTCTCCAATATCATCGAGTCGTCCGACAAAGGGCGAAACCAAGACCTGTCCCTCGCGGCATCCAAGCGTTGCAAGGTGCACGGCCGCGGCTTGTTTCTGAGTAAAGCAGAGCGTCATGTTCACGCGCATACCTTCGCGAACTGCTTGTGCCGCCGCTTCAAGGCCCTCCAGAGTGGTCGGAAATTTTATATGCGCGTTTGGGATCCATGTATTCATCTGGCGCGCCTGGACAAGCATCGCATCAGCGCGAGTTTCCATGTCTGCGTAGACCTCGATCGAAATCGATCCATTAGGGATAAGCGCAGAGGTGTCGCTTACAACGATTTTGTAAAAATCGAGAAGTTCTTGAGATGAGAATTTGTCACCGCGCGAGATACGCTCTTGCGCCTGAGGGTTTTTTGCGACAAGAGATGGATTTGTTGTTTGCCCGTCAAGGAACCCAAGGAGAGCGATGATCTCTTGCGTTTCGGCAGGATCCCCGCCGTCAAGAAATATTTTTGTTTTGAGATTTTCGGGACGCATAACCTATTTCATGATATAAACCGGCGGAATTGGGTGGATAAAGTTTTGGGCAAGGGCATACGTAAGGTGTCCCTGATAGGGTACCACGAGAACATCTCCCTCGACAAGCTTGGACCCATGGTAATAATGTCCCCACGTGTCGTACTTTCCCGACATGCAGAGCGATCCGTACAGCTCACACGCGCGCTCCTTTCCGCCTGGATGGGTAAGGTTGATGACCGGGAAGTAATCGTACGATAATCGTTCCCAGCCGATCATATTATTTCCCCCATCCAGTATTGCGCATCGAGGCGATTTCATGTCTACAACACTGAGAAGAACATGCATTGCCGTACTGGAAATAATGCGGCCCGGTTCAAAATAATATGCGCAGTCTACGAGGGGAGCAAGGTGTTTTCTAATTGCACGCCCAATATCGCGCGCGTATGACTCTATCGGCGTGGCATCAATGCGGAAGTACGGATGAATAAAAGGAGGTTTCTCGGAAGTCTGCGCGTATGTTATCTGCGCAATTTCGCCGACTAGAGTTACCCAGGGGTAGTACCCGTCAGTTTTTGATGGATAAAATCCTCCGCCGAGGTCAATAAAACGTATTCCCCGCAGCTCTTCTTTTGTAAAATAGTGCGCAAGATAGTCTGCGATGGCCTGAATCGTGTCGACGTAGGTGTCGGCATCTTCATTGAGTGATGTGTGGGAATGGATGCCTTCAAGGTTAATATACGGGTATCGCTTCGCGTGGTTCCAGAATTTTTTGAGATCGGCAAGAGGAATACCGAATTTTTGCCAATCGCCATGGCTTGATGTGTGGATGCGGATGCCCGATCGGATATTTTTTTTGAGGCGCGTGGTAAGCGCTCCAAGTCGATCAAGCTCTCCAAAGCTATCAATGTTGACCGTGGTGCGTGGCGAATGCTGAAGCGCTGTCCGGAGCTGTTCATCCGTTTTTCCTGGCCCGGAAAAGACGAATTTTTTTGCATTAGCGGCCAGACCAAGATTAAGCTCGCGCGCGCTCGCAATGTCGAGCCCGTAGCCGTCTTGAATCACCCTTTTTAGTATGTATGGATGATGGTTTGTCTTAAGAGCATAAAAAAATTCAGCACGCGGGATGTATGAGAGAAAGGTATTTTTAAACGCAGCGATATTTTCGGTAAGCTGCGCGTTATCTATTACATAGCTTGGCGTGCCATGCTTCTGGGCAATGTCCAGAAGCGCTTTCCCCCTTTTTTGTATTTCATCTACGACGTGAAGAAAGCCTCCGGCGACATCGGATTGAGGAGCCTCAACTATCCTTTTGAGCCTGCCAAGGAGCTGTGCCCGATCTTTTTTTGAAAGAAGATGCGACATGGTTAGGTTTCTGTTTGTTGCCTGATAAAAAGATTGTAACATGCATTGCGGAGCTGGGCGGTTTCATGAGGGCTCTGACCGTCCTTTGAAAAGAGCGGCTCGTCGGTCAGTACATAACAGAGTGTTTCTCCTTTTTTAATTATTGAGGAACCGGGCGGAAGCTCATGGAGAAGAAAAAATGAGCGCGGGACTTTTTTCCGACACTGACGAAGTACGCCGTCTTTAATCATATAATACCCAACGGGCACGTCGCAAAAAATAGCTTCTTTTCTCTCGGCGTCGATATAGGTAAGGGATCCGCTGTAGGCACTGAAGGGAATGCGCGCGTCGTGAAATGGAGTATTCTTTTTGTGTGTTAATGCGTTTAGAAGAAAGCGCCACGCATGGGGATGAGGGGTGAGTTCTTTTTTTGAGAAGACCTGCGGTGTAGCGCCGGAAAAACGAGGATTGCATTCAATGACGTACGCCCCATCTTTCGCAAGGATAAAGTCGATATTCGCCACGCCGATAAAGCGAACACTTAAGAAGAACTGGATAAGTTGTGCAATCATTTTTTCAATTGAGGCAAAAGACTTTTTTGAAAACGATTCGGTTGGCACCCATTGGAGCCCGAGGAGCTGAGGAGAGTTCTTGTTTATAACAAAACACTGTCTGCGCAACGCCGAACAGAAATAGTTGCCATCGGAATCAATGATAATGCTTACACCAAGGGGTGTGCCATCGATATATTTACGGATAAGTATGTTGTGATTGGCGGATGCGCGCGTGATATCGTCCGCGCGAAGGATGGTAGTGCCCGAGCCGCCGCAGCCGGAACGTTTTTGAAGAACGACGCGGATATTTCCCCTTGAATTAATTTTTGCTGGCACGCGAATGCCATGCCGGCGCATAAGAGCATCAAATTTTATCTTATCTTCAAGTGTTCGTTGGAGAGAGTGTGGTGTTCCAAGTAGGGTAATGCCATTGTCACGCGCCCATCGAACAATACGCAAGGATGATTGCTGTGCCGGAACAAGGATTGCAGTAATGGCGTTGCGGCGCAATTGTTCCGAAAGATTAGTGTGTAAGATCGCATCATCGAGCACATCTTCATTGCTTGATAGGGGCGCATTCGCCGTGCGGGAAATGGGAATGAGGGGACATGCACACTGTGAGCGCGCAAAATGTTCAAGCTCGCACCCGCTCAGCACAATGCCGAACAGATTTTTTTGTTCGGCGCGAGAAAGAACCGCAGGGCCAATATCATTGAGAAATGCGGCAATACGTTGTTTCATAGGAGAGTGCTAGAGTACGCCCCACGTCTGGAGCCGGTCGCTATCGCGAAACCATTTGAGTCCTATGTCGGTGCGATAGAACATGTTTTGAAATATGATATTTTCTATTCTGCGATACGCATGGTGTCGCGCGCCGTCCACGGTTGAGTTGGAGCCAGTGACGACAAGGATAACCCCCAGCGCCCCAGCGATGCGCCAGTCATTTTCGACAAGTTTTGTTTCCCAGATATGGACACCCTCGAGAGAATTTTTTTTGAAAACAATTGAAGAATCTTTATAAATATTAAAAATCTTTTCATCGTCATAAGGAAAGGGTGGGATCGCAATAACAACCCCGATCTGAAAACCTCGTTTTGTTTTTAAATCAAATGACTCACCTCGGGAAATGGCATAGAAAAATTCCCCCCAGCGGCTCGTGACACCCTCCATTTGGACGCTAATGGTTGGATACCCGAACCGAGCTGTAAATTCCAGAGGATAGACGCCTTTTGAGTTGGCAATGCAATTGATGTCGATGTATCCAACATACCCGCTCTCTCTTAGTTTGTCTCTCATCCTTTCAAGTGTTGCTCGAAATAGTTTATTGGACTCACTCCAGAACATTAAAGTCCCCATCTCGCCAGTATAGGGGCCGATATCGCCAGGGAAAAGCTTTTTGTGTTCGCAGTTGATGTTGATGGGGTAGATGAAATCTTCTCCATTGAAAAATGCGCCAACGGCAATCTCAACGCCCGACACGAATTTTTGCAGTTGAAACCGCTTTAATTTTTTCGCCCAATTTTTTTTATTATGCTCAAGTACGTCGATCAGGTCTTTGCTGTCCTCTTCTTGGGATATAAGAAGCAGGCTCTTTATGTCCCAGTCGGCCGATTCTTCCCCTGATGGTTTGAACACATATTGCGCCGGTTTTTCCTTGAGAAATTGAATTGCGCGGTCAAAATCGTCGAAGTCCCAATGAGGGAGCGTTGTCATGCCGATTGATTTCATTTCTGCTTGGCCGAACTCCCTGTCCTCCTCGAGTCGGTCAGTATACGGACTCCCGCCAACCACCTGCTTTCCGTTTTGTCGAAGAAGCTCGGCCTGTTTTCCAAAACCAACCTCGTCAAAGATGATCACGTCGGCCCAGTCGACATGTTCTTCCCAGCTGTCGATCTTTTCGACGAAACCATCGCCCGCATCCTTCTGGTATGAGTTTGCAATGTACATTCTTACATTATTTCCTTCTTTGACAAGTTGCCAGGCAATGTCTACGGAATCAGCATCTTTCGAAACCAGAAGGAATTTTTTTGAGAAAGGGACAAGGTTTGTGGAAGGGGGTAGGGACGCCATACCAAAACGATAGCAAAAGTGTTAAAAACTATACGAAATACGGTGCGATTGTACCATACGTACTTTTTCTGTATAGTTGTGTATAACATGGGGTATTTGCGCTGATATAAGAGGTTGGCATACGACACGTGTAAAATCTGTGTGTCTTTGACAGTATGACGCATGTAGTTTTGCTAGACTGGTCGGGTCGAAGGTTGTTTATTGAATAGCAATTTACTAAATGAGCTCAACTCTGGGTAAAAAATTTTTTGATATATTTTTGGGTCGAGCAGGATACAATATTTCCGACAGAAAAATTCTTCTATTTTTTGCCGGAATAATGGTGCTTGAGCTGATTATTATTCGTCCCTATGGGAACTACCCAGTTCTTGATGATTGGCAGCCGGCACTAGCAGTTCTTGAATTTGTAGGGTCGGGAAAAATCTTTTATCCCGAATACCTTACTGCATTTTCTCTCCCGCAAATTTTATGGGGCATTATTGCAAGCAGTGTCTTCGGTTTTTCATTTGTCGCGCTTCGCGTGTCGACGATTTTTTTTGCATGGGGGTGTCTTTACTTTACCTACGCTTTCTTGAGGGAAAATAAATTTTCACAAAAAATAAGCGTTGCGGCAACCTCGCTTCTTTTGGCATCCCCATTTTTTATTTTTTTGTCTTTTACGTTTATGAGTGATGTCCCCGCTCTCTTTTTTTTACTGGGGGCGCTCTTTTTTTTCTCGCGTGGATTCAGAAGGGGGCATTATCCATCACTTGCTCTCGGTGCGCTTTTCTCGGGCATCGGGTTTTTTACCCGGCAATTTGATATCCTTATTGCAATCGCCGCGATGCTCATTTATTTTTTTGGTACGTCACTAAGTCGCAAGATGGGGTATAGTATCTTTGGATTGTTGTTTGCAGCCATTACCGCGATTCTTGTCATTCTCTCTCGCATTGGCATCACGGCTCATCACGCCATATTGTCCTACATTCCCGGTGGTACATTTTTTGAAGTATCGCTTATTGTGGGTTCTTTTATCCTCCTCCTTATTATTTTTTTTGTGGGCACGATCATGCCGGCGATTATTGAGCACTCGTTTCATTTGTGGAATAGAGGTCGCATTACTATCCCACAATTTTTACTATTTATTGGGGTTGTCGTCATCGGTGGAAGCGCCACATATTTTTTATTAGCTCCATTTTTAACAATTGTCACTTACTACGGGTTCGGTTCTGTCCATATTGTTATGCCGGGCCAACCACCGCTGTGGGGGCGCGCGAGTATATATTGGATATTTTTTGGAATTTGTCTGCTTGGCATCTTTGCGATATATAGCAATCGAACTTCTATACGCCGCTTTCTGAGAGAGCAACCATGGAATGCATTCTTTTGGTGTTATGCTATTTTGTATTCAGGCTGCATTAGCATTTTTTTTCCACTGTTTGATCGATATTACGTTCTTCTGCTACCGTTCGCAT
>CAYJLM010000021.1:14897-16431 GCA_964370875.1 uncultured Gammaproteobacteria bacterium
ATATTGGAGCCATACTGCTTAAGACGTACTCACGATCATTGACGCTTTTTTATTTGGGCGTCTTTGCTGTCGGGGTGTATGGTCTTATTGGGACATATAATTATTTTGCATGGAACGATGCCCGGTGGGAGCTTGGAGGTCGTATGGTTGAGTCTGGTATTCCGCGCGAGCAAATAAACGGGGGGTATGAATGGAATGGTTGGTATTTTTATAAGGAGGGACTGGATATGTATTTGAAGCGAGGCATTCCTCAGCTAGCAGAAATAAACAATTTTCTTTTTAATCACAATGCACTCTATATTCTTTCCCATTCCCCACTGCCCGACACAGTAGTAATTGATTCAATAAAGGCGAGAGGCATATTTTCGAACATTAAAAGAATATATGCCCTTAAAAAAGAAAAAAGCGAATACTAGCCTCTTTTTTACAGCGTAGAGCAATATATGAGCAAGGATGGTTTGAAAATAATGGTTGTTATGCCCGCCTATAATGCCGAGAGAACTCTTGAGCAGACGGTCAGGCTGTTGCCCCCCATATATGACGAGATATTGTTGTGTGATGATGGGAGCAAGGACAAAACGTACGAAAAAAGCACTCTCCTTGGAATCACTACCATACAGCATAAAAAAAATAGGGGGTACGGAGCAAATCAAAAGACGCTTTATGCATACGCACTTGAGCGCGCTACCGGTATTATTATTATGGTTCATCCGGACAATCAATATAATACCCAGTGCCTCCCTCAAATGATTGAGTTGATTCGTGGGGGCGGCATGGATTTGGTTCTTGGAAATAGAATGAATACGGCGCGCATAAATAATATGCCGTGGTGGAAATATGTCGGGAATAGACTGCTAACATTCTTTCAGAATGTAATATTTGGAGCGCGTTTGTCCGAGTTTCATTCGGGGCTCCGTGTTTATAATGCGAGCGTTTTAGCAAAGATGCCCTTTAAGGAATTTTCAGATGACTTTGTTTTTGATAGCGAAGTAATCGCCTGGTTTTTTGCTCAGCGGCTTCGTGTTGGTGAAGTCTCAACGGAGTGTTATTATAATGAAGAGGTTTCATCTATCAACTTGCAAAGAAGTGTTCGCTATGGACTGTCAACACTCCATACTTTATACAAGTATATGACTGGAAGGTATGGCTAATTTCCCCCCGCTTAAACAGTACATGTTCTTTTGTTTTGATAGAATAATCGCACAATATCATTTGAAGCAGCCATTCCTTGATATTGGGTGCGGTATCGGCGACGTAAGCTCCTTTCTTGCAAAAAAAGGGTGGCGTGGAAAGGCGATCGACATCTCTTCCGAAGCAATTTCTCGCGCTCATAAAAACCTGAACTCATTCCCCGGTGTTCAGGTTGCCAAAAAAAATTTCCTAGAAGAGGAGGGATCATATCGTACGGTCATACTCTGGGATTGCCTTGAGCATATTGAGGATGATCGAACGGCGCTCAAGAAAATTTATTCCCTGCTATGTGATGGCGGACACCTTCTTATTGCAGTACCCACAAATCCGCGCGAGTGGAGAT
>CAYJLM010000022.1:0-15003 GCA_964370875.1 uncultured Gammaproteobacteria bacterium
GGTACGGAATGAGCTTGTTGCGTGCGATGAAAAGCTCGATAAACTGCTTGACCTCCACTTAGACGGCGGACTATCACAAGACGAGTATGCCGCAAAAAAGCAAAAGCTTATTCTTGCGAAAAAGGATTTAGAGGAGAGATTGACTGCTTTTGAGCAAAAGGGACCAAAACGGTTCGAACGCATGATTGCGTTCATAAAAGAGCTTAACCACGCGGAAACTACCGCTTTGCACAAAAATCCCGTCGAGGGACGGGATTTTCTAAAAAAGATGAGTTCGAACCCCCGCATCGCGGGGATGAGATTGGGGCTTGAGATTAAAAACCCATGGAATCTTACGGCGGAATTCAATTCATCGGCGCATTGCGCCGATACCATTTCAGACAAAAATGCACTCAGTACTTTAATTCGGAGGGTGAGGGATTCGAACCCTCGATACCTTGCGGTATACATACTTTCCAAGCATGCGCAATCGACCACTATGCGAACCCTCCCTAAAATAAACCTTTCAAATAATATCCTTCATAATTCCATTTTGACCATGGTACACCACCCCTTCAGAACTGTAAATTAAACCGTTCTTGTACTCATCCATTCTTGATATTTACTACTAATTCTCATATTTGATGTACCAAAAATTGAAAGGTAGGATTGAATAGCTTTTTTGCTGTACATATATACACACTTCATCTGTCGTGCATAGTATGGGTGAATTCCATTCTTTTGTAAAATCCCTGCCATTGAAGTAATTAGTCTCTTGGAATAACTGGCAAAACAAAATCCGATATTCGAATAGCTTCTACCGGAAACATTGTGTTTATGAACAAAAAGACAACCATCAGTATCGACCAAACCCCTTACAAATGCCCTTTCAAGCTCCTCATTGTCTTGAATCCAGACAGGTGTATCAATCTGCTGTCGCACCTTATTCCCGCGCACCGCACCCATTCCTACAAGAAAATCAACAAGGTTTGTACTAGAGAATCTCAGCACAAGAGCGTTCTTGCCCACTCTCTTTTGCGCGGTAGCATCTATGTTGAAAAGTTCCCTTCCCAGTCGCATAACATACTCCGAATAATCACGATCCGCTTCGGAATTCACTGTAACGGTAAGCTGCCAATCATTGTTAATACCTCCGTCCCCAAAAACAATCCCCATAAACTCTGCGAGCTCCTTCGATTTTTTGGGATGTCGGATTTCCTTCCTGTGGCTTTTTTTAGGATATTTCAGATCTGATAGTGCCATATAGTAATAATTTCCGAGCTTACAGCTCGACCACTATGCGACCCCTCCTTGTAATTATTTTCTCGTCAAATCAACAACGGCTTTTTTCAACAGGGCTGTAAAATTCTCTGTACTGTCATGGAGCCCGCCTCGAATGTGGTACTGAACCTGTTTCATAATGGACTCAACCCTTACCAGCGCCTCCTCGCCTCCAACCTCGCGAAAAATACCGGTACAAATTTTGAAAAGTTGATCGTTCAAGGCCCCCCATCCCGCTTCAAGATTATCATTCTCATCAGGCGTTCCGGGACGTCGCTTTCCGCTGCCGATATCATGTCCGCTCTGATACAACGCATTAATGCTATTCATTGCCTCAACAGTTTGTTTTGCCCGTGTTGTCAAATCTGGAGAACGCTCCTCCGCCCCCTCACTCCTCATTCCGTCTATCTTAGACATAAGATTTTTATGCATTATTTATCTTGATCCCCTTCCGACATCAGGGGTACGGCATCGATCTGTGGCGTATCGATAGTCTGCGTCTTGATCTGGTCCACAATCCTGCCCAGCGCCCGGTCGCGCGTACTGGACACCGCCTGGAACTGCTTCATGGTTGAATCGAGGCGCGACCCAAGCGTATCCACAGCTTCTCGATATTTGTCATATTCTAGCTCAAACTTTTGAATCAGTCCAATAACCTGGTGAAGATTCTCTTGATAGCGAAAATTCGCGTATGTCTGCTTAATCATCCGCAAGATTGCCGTAAAGCTAAAGGGCCCCGCAAATATAACCTTCTTCTTCAACGCATCTTCCCACACGTCTGTGAGCTGTTCATAGATATAAGAAAAAATCATCTCATTGGGAATAAACAAAATGACAAAATCAACGGTCTTGTCTTCGGGGTTGATATAGTCGCGGGTCGTAACCTGCTTTATTTTCTGCTTCACGTCAGTTTCAAACTGGCGATGGTGCTGATCGCGCTCTTCTTTGTTTTCCGTCGAAAACATTTTGATAAGCGATGCGAACGGAAACTTTACATCGATGTTCACTTTTGTCCTGTCGGGAAGATAGATAGTGAAATCGGGCCGAGTATCGGTCGATTCTTGTTCTTTGTTAAATACGTAGTCCTGCCCAATGACAAACCCTGCCATCTTCAAAAGATTGTCCGCAACCTGCTCGCCGAACGCACCGCGAAGCTGATTGTTAGAAAGCACACGCTTAAGCTCATCGGTACTTGCACGGAGTTCATGAATAACCGTGCGCTGAAGCTCCATTTCGCGTGAAAGCGCGGAGAATGTCGCGATGCGCGCGTCTTCACTCTCTTTGAGTTCTTTGCTTTTTAGCGTAATGTCGCGGCGCATCTCCTCAATAAGATTTCCGATGACTTCTTTTTTGTGTTCAAGGTCGCTGTTCGTTCTCTCTCGCTCTCCGTCGAGCCGCTCTTTTGTGGCAGACACAAGATGATCCTGGGCTTTGAGAAGTGCGTCTGAAAAAACTCTGTTCACCGTTTGTTCGAAGTCACCACTATCTCTCGTCCGCGTACGCGACAAAAAAACAACCGCGATACCTGCGGCAACAACCCCTCCGATTACGATACCAATAATGTACTCCATAACGCTTTCAATATGTCACCTTTCCTGGTACTATGAGGATGTAAAAGAATACCAGTTGTATCTTTCTACACCCTCATTGTACCCATATTACAGACAAATAACAAGAGTAACTCAAACACTCTATGGCATCATGGCACACCCTCTCACATAAGGCGCTTGAACAAGAGCTAGCGACAGACAGCATCACCGGCCTTTCGCTCGAGGAAGTTGAACGACGACTCAAAACCTACGGGAAAAACACGCTCCCCGAAGAAAAGGGAGATGGAATCCTCTCGTTGTTCTTCCGCCAGTTTGCCAGCCCACTCATCCTTGTGCTGTTGGTATCGGGTGGCATTCTCTATTTTCTCAACGATACTGTTGATGCCGTCATTGTTCTCTTTGTTCTGGTGTTTAATGCCGCCCTGGGAACACTCCACGAGGGGCGAGCGCAACATACGCTTCGCACACTAAAAAACTTTATCACAACGAACGCGCGAGTTCTGCGACAGGACCGCGAATATATCATTTCCGATACTGAACTGGTTCCGGGTGATGTTCTCCTTATTGGCGAGGGAGAAAAAATTCCTGCCGACGCGCGACTCATCCAGTCCAACGGATTGCGCGTCGATGAATCATCACTGACAGGCGAATCGGTCCCCGTCGATAAAGAAGACCGAGCGCTCAAAGACATTCACGTGTCACTTCCTGAACAGATAAACATGCTATTCAAGGGTACGATCGCTGTCGGAGGCAACGGCCGTGCGATTGTCGTCAAAACAGGCCAATCAACAGAAATCGGAAAATTGAGCACGCAACTTGTCACACTCAAAAACGAGATCCCGCTTCAAAAAGAATTAGGTCACCTTTCGCGACTCATCCTCATTGCCGCCTGCGTAGTCAGCGTCGCTATCTTTATCCTCGGCCTTCTCGCTGGACAGAACATAATCGACATGATAGCCGTTGTTGTAACGCTTTCCGTCTCAATCATCCCGGAGGGCCTCCCTATTGTGATTACTCTCGTGCTTGCAAATGGTGTGTGGCGTATGGCGCGCAGGAACGCACTGATAAAAAAACTGCAGGCCGTTGAGACGCTCGGACAGGCAGATGTAATTGCTGTTGATAAAACCGGTACGCTCACGAGAAACGAAATGGTCGTGCGCAACATATATGTCGATGATGACTTTTTTGATGTTTCCGGTACCGGATATACTCCCGAAGGGGCGATTACAAAAAATAGTGAAGACATCCAACCCAAAACGAACGATGGACTTCGAACAATAAACCGCGTTGCCACGCTCACCGCAAACGCATCACTTGCGTTTAATGAAGAAAAAAGCATCTGGACGGTCCATGGCGATCCGACTGAGGCGGCCATTCTTGTTGCGGCAAAAAAAATTGGCTTACCAAAAGAAGACATCGAACGAGACGTTCCACGTGTTTCTGAAATCCCTTTTCATTACAAAGAAAAATATCACGCGACACTTCATCATGGCCATGGCCGCTATTTTATCAATGTCGCCGGCGCTCCTGAAGTCATTTTAAACGCATCAACGACCCTGTATTCGCACCGATCTGTTGTTCCGCTTACACTGGAAAAACGCAAAGAGATAGAAGAACGTATTCGTGTCGCGGCAGAACAGGGACTCCGCGTTATTTGTTTTGCTTTTGTCCAGGCAAATGGTACCGCTCTTTCACTCCTCGAACGATCACATATCACAGGGCTTACATTTGTAGGATTCTACTGCTTCCAGGACTCCCTGCGGCCGGAAGTCTACGCCGCGGTCAATGCGGCGCAACGTGCCGGCATTCGCATTGCAATGCTCACCGGAGATCAGGTGGCAACCGCGCGGGCAATTGCAGTACAGGCGGGTATCTACTTAGAGGGACACCGCGTTCTTACCGGCGACGATGTTGAGTGCATGACGGTTGAAGAGCTGAGCCGAGCACTTGAGACCACAACCGTATTTGCCCGTGTCACACCAGAACATAAGCTAAAAATTATCCAAGGATACAAAGCGCGAAATGAAATCGTCGCAATGACTGGTGATGGCGTTAACGATGCACCGGCATTGGTTGCGGCGGATCTTGGCATCGGTATGGGTAAAATCGGAACCGATGTCGCAAAGGAAGCATCGGATATTATTCTGCTCGATGATAATTTTGCCAGTATTATTGCGGCGGTTGAGGAGGGGCGCTCCATCTACCACACAACTCGAAAGGTCATACTGTTCTTGTTTGGCACGAACTTGAGCGAAGTCATGCTTATTGCCGGCGCCTTTCTTGTCGGCCTCCCCCTCCCCCTTCTCCCCGCACAGATTATTTGGCTTAATCTTGTTACTGATAGCTTTTTGGATGTATCACTGGGAATGGAGCCAAAAGAAAAGGGAATTCTTTCACGGGTGAGTAGTAAAAAACACCGCCTTGTCGACAAGCACATGATGTTCCGGATGATTCTCATGTCGGTTCCTACCGCCATTGGAAGCTGCATCCTTTTCGCACTCACATTTTCATCCGACATCGAGAAAGCATGGACGCTCACGCTTACTACCGTCGCGGTTGCGCAATGGTTCAATGCGTGGAATTGCCGATCTGATACCCGATCAATTTTTCAGCAGAACCCATTTTCGAACCTCTATCTGGTCGACGCATTCTTCATTGTCATTACTCTCCAGCTTGCCGCGCTCTATACGCCCTTTTTACAAAACATCCTCCATACGGTACCATTGACGAGTACCGACTGGCTGATCTGTATTGGCATCGCCCTTCCGGTCGTTGTCGTCGAAGAACTGCGAAAGCTTGTCGTGCGGATCAACAGCCGCGCAACGGCCCGCAGTCTCCCTGCCACCCTTTAATACTAACCTCTTCCCCGCAATGGATTTTTTCTCCTTTGATCTGATTTCCTTTATAAAAGCTGCTGGCGTTCTTGGCGTCAGTGCGCTTGTGTTTACCGAATCAGGATTGCTGGTAGGTTTTTTTCTGCCCGGGGACAGCCTGCTCTTCACTGCCGGATTTCTTGCTTCTCAAGGATGGCTTCCAATAGCCCCTCTTGTGCTCGCATGCTTTGCCGGCGCGGCCATCGGTGACTCGGTCGGATTTGCGTTTGGAAAACGTGTTGGACCAAAACTCTTTTCAAAAAATGATTCGTTTTTTTTCCACAGAGATCACATCGCGCGAACCCAGCATTATTTTTCCAAATACGGCGCGCGTACTATTTTCATTGCACGCTTTATCCCAATCGTGAGAACATTTGCACCGGTTCTAGCGGGTGTGGGCGGCATGCCGTATGCCACGTTCGTAAAATTCAATATCCTGGGCGCTTTCGCGTGGGGCGCATGCATCCCCTTGATTGGCTACTTTCTCGGATCGGTCGTGCCCGACATCGATAAGTATCTCTTGCCGATCATCGGAGGTATTATTATCATTTCCGTCCTCCCGCCAATCGTTGAGATCGTAAAACATCGCAAAAAATAACTCCTGACTTCGTCGTCGGAGCTGTTTTTTTAGCAATCTATCATCGATGCCATTTTTTGAATCTTCGGATATATTCAGCTAAATGCTGAAATTTTTTGTTTGCAAATTCTTCTTCTAGTTCAATCCTCTCATCTAGTGTCAACTGAGTCTCTAATGCGGCGATGTCTCTCTCAAGCTGTTCGATTCGGTCCAGGCACTCTTCGCTTGCCTGAAACTCCGGATCGTTGCTCATGGATGTATATGCCAAAAACTCGCTCTTCAACTCAATCAAGCTATCAATACGAGAAGGCGTGTATTCTTCTTTTGACATACTACCACTCCAGCGTGCCGCCGGTTGAATACTCAGTGACACGGGTTTCAAAAAAGTTCTTTTCTTTGTTTAGGTCGATTGCTTCTGACATCCAGGGAAACGGATTTGTTGAATGATACTGTTCGGGAAGTCCGATTCGCACAAGGCGACGGTCGGCAATGTATTCGATGTATTGTTTGAAATTGTCAGCGTTCATGCCAAAGATTCCGCCAGGAAATACATCTCGCGCGAACGTGTATTCAAGCTCGGTTCCTTGTCGGACCAATGCGATGATCCGTTCTTGGAAATCGGGCGTCCAGAGTTCAGGCTGTTCTTCCTTGATGGTATTGATAAGATTGATGCCAAAGTTGAGGTGTTGCGACTCGTCGCGCATGATGTACTGAATCTGCTCTGCGGATCCCACCATTTTGTTCTGTCGCTGGAATCCAAACATCACGGCAAAGGCACTGTAAAAAAAGATGCCCTCCATAATAATCGAAAACACGATAATGTTCTCCAAAAACTTCTGGTCATTCTCAAGCGTTCCGGTCTTAAAGCTTGGGTCAAAAATACCTTCGTTAAACGAGAGGATGAAGGCATCCTTGTTGTAGATAGCATCGACCTCTCGATACATATTAAAAAGCTCCCCTTCATCAAGCCCGAGACTTTCGACAATGTACTGATACGCGTGCGTGTGTATCGCCTCTTCATATCCTTGGCGCAATAAATACATCCGACACTCCGGAGAGGTGATGTGGCGGTAAAAAGCCAGGACAACATTATTTGCCGCTATAGAATCGGCAGTCGTAAAAAACCCCAAGACGGTCTTTAGTGCCTTTCGCTCGTCTTCGGAAAGGACATCGCGACTTTTCCATTGCTCGATATCGTTCTGCATCGTAATCTCGGTCGGCAACCAATGGTTTGCGTTTCCCACGTTGTACGCGGTCCATGCAAAGGCGTGCTTCATCGGATAGAGCTGAATCACGTCAGCATCCGCGCCGTTGATAATGCGTCGATTATTTATATTGATACGTTCAGTTGTTTTGATGATGGGCATAAGATTATTGGCATGACTCACAGCTCGGGTCGTCTATTTTACACAAGGGTACTTCACCAGTTTCGACTGCTACGACGACCGTTGTCTGAGCTGTTTCTTCTATCACGGTTGTTGGTGCCGGCGAGCTTTCCTGTTGCTGTGTGACTCCCGCTTCGCGGGCACGAATGACAGCACTGTCGCGCGTATGAGTCGACCCAAACTCAGTCGTGTTCACGGTCGATTTTTCTACCTGGGATGCCGCTAATGTGCGAAGATAGTATGTCCCTTTCAGACCAAGCGACCACGCATAGAGATACGCATCGTTGAGCACCTTGCCCGACGATCCTTTGAAAAAAATATTCAGCGACTGACTCTGATCGATCCACTTGCCACGGTGGGCCGCCGCCTTGATAAGCCACTGAGGCTCAATCTCAAACACCTCCTTATATTTTCTGCGCACATCTTCAGGAATTTCGTGAATCTCCTGGATGCTACCGTCATGGTATTTTATCTTGCCAAGCATTTCATAATCCCACAGTTTGAGCGCCTTGAGATCCTCTACCAAGTACGGATTCATAACGGCAAAATCACCGCTCATGTTCGATTTGACGTAAATATTTTTGTAGATCGGTTCGATGGAGGCAATAGCGCCGGAAATATTTCCGATTGTCGCGGTCGGCGCGATTGCCATACAGTTTGAATTGCGCATACCAAAACGTCTGATACATTCGCGCACGGTCCGCCAATCCATTTTTTCTTCACGGGGAACATCGATCTTCTCCCCGCGCTCTTGCTCTAAAAGATCAAGGGTGTCGACTGGCAATATGCCTCGATCCCATTTGGAGCCGGCATAGGTCGCGTAGGTGCCACGCTCCTCAGCAAGTTGACTGGATGCGAGAAGTGCATGATACGAAACGAGTTCCATGCTTTCGTCGGCGATTGCAACGCACTGCTCAGAATCAAACGGGATATTCATCATGTACAGCATATCCTGAAACCCCATGATGCCAAGACCAACCGGTCGATGGCGCATATTTGACACGCGCGCTTCCTTGGTGGGATAAAACGTAATATCGACGACGTTATCCAGCATGCGCATGCCGGTCGTCACCGTATCAGCAAGGAGCTCCCGATCGAGCTGTGCGCCGTTCATGTGGCGCGCAAAATTCACCGATCCTAAATTACATACTGCCGTTTCCTCTTCCGACGTATTCAGGGTAATTTCGGTGCACAGATTTGAATTGTGCACGACACCGACGTGATCCTGCGGTGAGCGCACATTGCTCGAATCCTTAAAGGTGATCCACGGATGCCCTGTTTCGAACAACATGGCAAGCATCTTCTTCCAAAGATCACGCGCTTTTAGTGTCTTTGACAGCTCCATCGATCCCTTTTCTGCGAGCCATTCGTAGTGAGCATAGCGCTCCTCAAAACGCTTGCCGTACAGATGGTGGAGGTCCGGCGTCTCGTGAGGAGAAAACAGCGTCCAGTCCCCGTCTTCACGCACGCGCTTCATGAATAAATCAGGAATCCAGTTTGCCGTGTTGATATCGTGTGTGCGTCGTCGTTCATCGCCGGTATTTTTTCTCAACTCCAAGAAGTCCTCAATATCGTAGTGCCATACTTCCAAATACACGCACGCCGCGCCTCTGCGCCGTCCACTTCGATTGATCGCGTGTGTTGCGTCGTTTGCCACTTTCAAAAAGGGAATGATCCCCTGACTCTCTACACCGGTACCTTTGATGAGCGCGCCCGTTGCTCGCACGTTTGTCCAGTCAGTACCGATACCGCCCGACCACTTGGAAAGCATCGCATTGTCTGAAATGACCTTGAAAATATGCTCAAGAGAATCATCGACAGTGTTTAGATAGCACGACGCAAGCTGTGGATGGCAGGTACCGGAATGAAAGAGTGTCGGCGTCGAGGACACAAAACGCAAACTAGAAAGAACCGTATAAAACTTTATCGCATATTCTAGCTTTTGATCTTTTTCGTTGAGCGAAAGTCCCATCGCAACACGCATCCAGAATCCTTGTGGCGTTTCCAAAACACATTTCGCGTACGGGTCCTGCAGAAAATATCGATCATAGAGCACCTGGGTGCCCATGTACTGCAAGAGATCATCGCGCTCTATGACGAGTCGGCGGGACAGCTCTTCGAGATCAAAAATAAGCAGACGCGGATCAAGCCGCCCTATTTCGACGCCCTTTTTAATATTTCTTATAAATGCTTCGCGATACTGAGCGTCGAGCTGTGCAATATCGAACCGTTCTTCACCGATGACTTCGCGATATAATGAATGGCGCAAAAGGCGTGCCGCAACTTTCGAATACGCCGGATCCTGCTCGATAAACGAACGCGTTGTCATTACAAGCGTCTGGAGCACATCTTTCGTTGTGATCCCATCGTACAGCTCGCCACGGCATTGCTTAACGACCGTATCAACGTCAACACCCGATTCACTACCCCCCGCGACTTGAGCCGATTGTACAAAATGTGACAAGCATCGACGAAGCTTATCAAGCGAAAACTGTTCGTGCGCGCCCGACCGTTTCACAACGGTCAATTCATTCTTTTCAATTTTTTCAAAAAATTCACGTTGTTTTTCTACGCGCTCCTTCGTGTGCTCGTAGCGATAGATGATATAGGTGCGAGCAACCTCAAAATATCCACGCTGGGCGATAATCTTTTCAACAATATCCTGCACGTCTTCGACACAAGGGACACGATCGGCAAACCTGCTTTCAATAATCTCGACGATGTCATCGCCAAGAATGGTAAAGAAATTTTCTGCCTGTTTCACGCCAAGCGCATCGAAAGCCTTTTTCATTGCCGTCTCAATACGCACGCGATCAAAATCCACGATCGAACCATTCCTCTTCTTTATTTTTGTGACACTCATACTTTTTGCATGGTTAATAAGTAAGTGGTGTTCTCACAGAGCCCATCAAAAAACTAGCTTCCTGGTCAGTTCCGATACAATTTTTTTTCAAAAAGGATGATGAATGAGGAGGAATACTTACTGTATTCTGACAAGTTCAGCAACTTTTTGGGAGAAAATTGGACGGAAATGAGCCGGAAGAACATACATTTGGGTAGTTATTTGATGGACTCTTAAAGCTTCTCAAGTGTATCACCGTTAATTTTGAGTGTAAAGCAAAGAAAAATCATCAAAAAATCTTTTTGTTACAACGATTATTCACCCACACCACCCAAAGAGATCATGTTCCTGTGTATAACTCATTACAACAAAAAAGGAGCCTCACGAGCCCCCTTTTCACTATCAGTAGAACGATTTTACTTTCCGCACAGATCGCCGTTGTTTTTATAATACTGGTACGCGGCAGTGGCGGCGACAGCGCCCATGGCGGCAGACGTAATGCTTTGTTTGAAACTGCCAAAAAGATTCGTCACGTCACCGGCAGCAAACACGCCCGGAACATTTGTCTCCGCCATCGGCGTGGTTGTAATATACCCGCGACTATCAAGGGCGACCCCCAGCGATGCGGCCAGTTCGTTTCGCGGTGCAGAACCAATTTCAATAAACAAGCCGTCGACAACCAAGTCGACCGAGCCATTATATTCCTTTTTGAGAACAACCTTTTCAAGCTTGTTCGCCCCGACTATTTCCGTAACTTCATTTTCAAAAATGAGCACTATCTTACCCGCCTCAACAAGCTTATTCATGTGCTCGCGGTTAATCGGCTCTGCCTTCACTTCTGTGCCCCGTACGATAAGATAGATTTTTGCCGCGTATTCTGCTGTCAGATTTGCTCCCTTAATAGACGAATCCCCACCACCGACCATTGCGATTGTTTTCCCGGTATAGGCCGGTCCATCGCAGGTCGCGCAATAGTGGACACCCCTGCTCGTCAGCTCCTTCTCATTGGGAAGGCCGAGCTGGCGATGCTCGCTGCCTGTCGCGATAAGAAGGGTGCTTGCACCATATTCTCCTCCCTGCTCGGTCGTGACAACAAAACACCCGCTGTCCTGTCGCGTTACCTTTACCGCCTTTTCATCTTTTATTATTGTGCCGACCGTCTCGGCCTGTTCCTTCATCTTTATCATCAGATCAAACCCGTCAATCGACGGATATCCGGGATAGTTCTCGATAGGCCCGGCAATACTCGTGTATCCGCCAAAACTCTCACCAAGCACAAGCACGCGCATGCGATAGCGCCCGGCATATACCGCCGCGGCAAATCCCGCAGCGCCCGATCCGATGGAGATAAGGTCAAATACGTTCTCTTTTTCCATAGTGTGCTAGGAAATACCCAAAAGCTGGGACAGTTTACCTTTGTCAAAACCTATAACGACCTGATCGTCGACCATAATCACCGGAACACCCATCTGATTTGTCTTTGCGATCATTTCATCGCGCGCAACCTCGTCCACCGAGACGTCTTTTTCGGTATACGCAACATTCTTTTCGGTAAAAAATGCCTTTGCCATCCTGCAGTACCCGCAGGTAGGGGTGCTGTAGATTACTACGTTTGCCATAGTTTTTTTCTTATTAATGAAACACCTTTAGTATACGAGAGCAGGTCAAAAATTGCAAATATCCGGGAAAAGTGGTATGCTTACTGTATAAATAATAGTATTTAATGTATGGGAGAAACACCTAAAGACCAAAATGAGCCGGTTTTGGAGGTACCGCCTATGGGTGGAGCCGCGGATGAACAGGCAAGTACGAATATAGAAGAACCCGTCACCCTACCAGACATCAAAAAGCGTGACGATGTAGCCATACGGAAAGCTCGGGAAAAACATGATCAATTACAGCGAGAAGAAGATACGCGAAAATTCATGGCTGCGTCAAAAATTAAACAACAAGTTGTTCCAATTAATCAAACTGCAGTACCGCCGGCAGAAATCGCATCATTTCTCCAGCAACCCGAGCAGCCCTCCCAAGATTCAATAAGAAAAAAAGGGCCGAACGTGATTCAGAAGTCACTCAGAAATGCTCTGGAATTTCTTGGTATAAAAATAAAATATTAACAAAATAGCACACTGCTACCAAAATCCATCCGGGCAGGGTGGATTTTATTTTACCGCCTGCTTCTGCAAAAACCGTATGCCAAAGAACGTCGGGATCAACGCGCCGAGCTGCCATACGGTTGGAGTATCGCGCAATAGAAGCCACGCGAAGAACAGCGTTAACAATGGCGATATATTGGAAAGTGCAATTGCTTTTGTTACCGATATCCTATGAATGCCTTCAATCCAGAACAATTTCGTAAGCCCCAGAAGAAGAAAACCGTTGACGATCAATAAAAACAACGAGGGCTTTATTGTAAAAAGCGACGAGTTCAAGCCGGAAAAAAAGACGACCAAGAAAATAACGACCGTGCTCACACAGCTACGCACAAGCATAATCGTTTCGCTGCCAACACTCTTTCGTGCGCGCTGTTGAAAAAAGTTGCCGATTGGGGCAATGGCGCATGCCAAGATAATAAGCATGTCACCGCGGTGAAACTCTTTGAAATTTGGATAGAGGACGACCGCAGCACCAATCAGCATAAGAAATGCGCCGATGGTGTGATAGCTCGAGAGTGAATCTTTTCTGCCAAAACGAAAAAAAAGATACGTGAAGAGTATCTCTGTGGGCAAGATAAGTGCGGCATTGCCCGCGCTGGTGTACTTCAGTGCGAAGAAAAATAGAAGGTAGTAACAAATACCTTGGATAAACGTGCCAATCAGCATATCCTTATACGCGCTCCACCTCCTAAGTTCATGCCAACTGCGCTTGATGCACACAACGATTACAAAAAAGATTGCAGAAAAAAAGGTGCTCCACGCCAACGATACAAGAGGCGAAACCGATACGTACGACAAGATTGTGATAACAGGAAAAAGACTCCAAAAAAACGCGGAGGATACAATGAACAGCTCTCCCTTTTGCTCCTTGTCAAATTGCATACTAATCCTCCGCCTCAAAAGTATCGCCCACATACAGCGGGTGAAATTCAATGCCCTCGGACTTGAGCGCCGTGTCACACATCGCGTAGATGCGCTCAAGCATAAAGTCTTTTATAATAGCGTCGTGAATCGGGATAACGACACGGGGCTTAAGGCGTTTTGCAAAGTCGATGCCGTCTGCCAAGTGGCTCCAGGGACCGGCGACTGGCAACGCCAAGATATCGCAATAGTCGATCCCTCTGACGCTATACGAATCACCGGGCAGTAACACTGTGCCATTGATGAGATATGCGTCGTTCTGCGGGCATGGCATTGGGAGTCGTTCGTGCGCCGCCTCGAATGCCCGAACAGTAAACCCTGCAACCTCCTTGCTCTCCCCTGCCCGTATTCTTTCCCAATGCAATCCCTCTTGATCAAGCAGCTCACCAATCTCCGCATGCGTAACAATGGGCGCGGGATGCAATGCAATAATCTTTTTAAGCGCTTCGGGAAAATAGTGATCCTGATGTGCGTGCGTCAGAAGAATAACATCAACCGGACCGATGTCTTCCGGCGCTATCTTTCCTTCGATAAATGAAAACGCTCCCGGATCTGCGAGAAGTCGCTTACCATTATGTTCGATGAGGATGCAGGAATGGAGATATTTTTTTATTGTCATATGTCCTGACTCTTCAAATACTTCTCGATATATTTTGCCATCATATCAACCTCGATATTAACCCTGTCACCAATGTTCAATGTACCCAGCGTGGTATGTGAGAGCGTATGAGGAATCAGTGCAACAGAAAACGATTGCCTGCCCGCGTCAACCACGGTCAAGCTTGCTCCATCAACAGCGACTGATCCTTTTGGGATAAGATATTTCGCAAAGTTTTTAGAAAGTAAAAACGTCATGCGCTTGCAATCCCCTTCGGGCGTAATTGCGGACACTTGTGCAGTACAGTCGACGTGCCCGCTCACGACATGACCGGAAATATCTTCGCCCACTTTCAGCGAGGGTTCGATATTCACGCGCGTTCTTTTTTTCCATTCTGCCGATGTTGTCTTTGCAAGCGTCTCGGGCATGTGAAAAACAACAAACGTCTGCGCTGTCTTTTTCAGAATCGTTGAACAGATACCCCCAACCAGCACGCTTTCACCGATCTTCCACGATCGCCTCATGTGATGCGCAATCTCATACTCCACTCCGGCATCTTTTTTTGATACGCGCGTAATTATCCCAACGCTTTTTATAATTCCGGAAAACATACCTTCAAAATAATTTAAAATATTCTCGCGCTTGTGCGATATCCTGCTCAATCGCATTGTGTAAACTTTCACCGTCCTCAAACTTCTTATTCTCCCTCACAAACGCAACCAGTTCGACAGTAAACTCCTGTCCATACAGATTACCATGTTCCACGAGGAGATGCACCTCAAAGCGCGGCTCGACAACATCGGGAAGAGAATGAGGAATGCCATAGAACACAATACTGGGC
>CAYJLM010000022.1:15013-15560 GCA_964370875.1 uncultured Gammaproteobacteria bacterium
GGCATGTGGTCGCTTCCTTGAAGTCGTGTCTGTGCACAGTAAATACCCTCGAGGATGTCGAGTGGTTGAGAAAGCTTGAGATTGGCAGTCGGGTAGCCCGATTCACGAGCTTGCGCAAAACCATGCTCGACCGTACCACTGACTGTTAGTGAAACCTTTTGGAGTGCCATAGACACAAAAAGCCCCTACTTATCATTCCCCGAGTAGGAGAGATTGCAACTTTTGTTCATGAGAGGAAAATCGAGCACGACATTGCCGGGCGCAAACTCCATAAAGAGAGGCCAGTTGAGGAACGACGCATCGCGCACGTGGACGCGAGATATCTCGCCGTGCGAATCTGTCGCGACAAAATAGACAATATCCCCTCTCCATCCTTCTGCTAGTGATACGGCATACGTATCGGGTGAAAATGTGACAGCACCTTCCGCGCATAGAGCGCCGGACGGAAGCCGAGAAAGCGCTTCGTGCACCAGCGCGAACGAGGAATATACTTCTGCAACGCTCACGAGGAATCGGGCGTAGATATCACCGCTCTCCTCTGTCGCCA
>CAYJLM010000023.1:0-9238 GCA_964370875.1 uncultured Gammaproteobacteria bacterium
CCGTAGAGAATATTCCCACCATTAAACAACTTGAGAGTCTCGACATCGCGATGTTCGTAAAGTATAGCAGAGACCTCCGTTGCGACTTTTTGCGCGGCATCGACTCCACCCTCCTCAGCGGAAACAGGAAAGCCAGGATTAGATATATTTTTAATTGAACAAAAGTCACAACGATAGCCACACCCTTTAGGGGGAACGATCACTGCCATGGTTTTTTCCGGACCGGTACAAGTATTGCGAATCTCACTCTCACCGGCATTGGCTCTGTTGAGATCGATAGTGTAAGTGACCTCTGGCTTGCTCGGCAAAACATTAAACTCCAATGACATTTTTGAAAACTTGTTATCCATAGGGCATTCTACTCTTTATGTGTCTACTCGAAATTATCCCTCTTTACTTACTCAAAGAAACATTAAAATTATCATTACTGGAAGTATACTTTTTTTTATTCTCTTTTTTTAAGAACATTCGTTCAAAAACAGCTCTAGCGTCCTCCACCACGGCACCCCACAAAGCTCTGAATTACGAAACTGTCTCGTCCAAATGATAATATCATAGGGCGGACTTTTTAACCACATGGATACAGATCATTTAAGCAGTGCTGAAATAAACAGCTATTTTGCATGACCATTTTTACACATTTTTGAAAATATGTTTTAAAAATTGCCCATTCTTCTATTTTCAATCTCCTATTGACCGTGGCACTTCTTATACTTCTTGCCACTGCCGCAAGGACACGGATCATTCCTGCCAATCTTCTCTTGTCCGCCGGAGACATGAGCGTGCCCATCCGTTCCATCCGATGTTTTTTCCGACGCGGAATACACGGCATTTTGCGGAAGTACCGATACATCTTTTGCGACCTCTTCTGTCACCCCGCCAATCTTGAACAGGGTATAGGCAACCTGCTTGGTAATCATCGCCATCAATTCGGTAAACATGCGATATGACTCCTTTTTGTACTCAACCAATGGATCGCGTTGGCCATATCCGCGCAAGCCAATGCCAGTGCGCATGTGTTCAACCGCCTCAAGATGTCCGACCCACAAATTATCCATCGTGCGAACAAGGAGATCTTTCTGCAGATGAACAAGAACTTCTGCCGGATCGGCGGTCGGGTCGGTCTTAGCCAATACCTCGGTTATCTTTTTCTCAAAACTCTCATACGCGGTATTCTCGAGCGTCAACAGATATTCAATAAGTCGAGTACGCGCATGCACATCGGCAAGCTTATCCCCGGCCGTGTGGTGAATATCGTCCATTGATTTCCTATCTTCTGCTGAAAGCGGAAAGATCGTCGAGATAACCTCATAGATCTCTTGTATGTTCCAGGAGTCCTCGTCATCGTTTTGCGTGTGAAACATGACAACATGTTCGATCTCTTGTTCGACCATGTCGAGGATCATCTGCTTCAGAGTTTTTGCCTTTGATTCGGTATTTGCGATTTGGGATTCATTCTCACTGCCTTCGCCGTCTCGGGATTCCACACTCCCCTCGGAATGATGTCCGAGCTCCCGATCAAATTCCTCAAGGATGTCACGACGCCGTTTGTATATAATCTCCCGATGCTTATTAATAACATCGTCGTATTCAACAACATGCTTACGTGTATCAAAGTTATGACCTTCCACTTTTTTCTGTGCTTCTTCAATCGCCTTACTGATCATCCCGTGCTCGATAGGCATGTCGTCGGGAAAATTGAACTTATCCATCAGCCCCTTGATGCGGTCTGACCCGAAGATACGCATCAGGTCGTCTTCAAGTGAAATGAAAAACTGGGTTGAGCCGGGATCACCCTGACGACCAGAACGGCCGCGCAGCTGATTGTCGATGCGCCGTGATTCGTGCCGCTCGGTACCAATCACATGGAGTCCGCCACGCTGGCGCACTTCGCGCATTTCATCTTCATCCGGCGGATTGCCGCCTAAAATAATATCAACGCCGCGACCGGCCATATTCGTTGCAATGGTGACGCCGCCGCGCCTGCCGGCTTGGGCGATAATCTCGGCTTCCCGCTCATGATTTTTCGCGTTCAGAATATTGTGTGGTATTCCTTCTCGCTCAAGAAGCGCGCCGAGGATCTCATTTTTCTCAATCGAAATCGTACCGACAAGAACCGGTTGACCTACCGCGTTGCGCTGTTTAATCTCCGCGACAACCGCCGCATACTTCCCGTGTTCGTTTTTATAAATCCTGTCGGGAAGATCCGCGCGCACCGCCTCCCGGTGTGTCGGAATGGTGACAACCTCAAGCTTGTAGATTTTAGAAAATTCTTCCGCTTCGGTTGCGGCCGTGCCGGTCATGCCGGACAGCTTACGATACATGCGAAAATAATTCTGGAACGTAATAGTCGCGTAAGTCTGGCTCTCGCGCTGAACCTTGACCCCCTCTTGCGCTTCAATAGCCTGGTGAAGCCCTTCCGAATATCGCCTTCCGTGCATAAGTCGCCCGGTAAACTCATCAACGATCACAACCTCCCCATCCTTCACGACATAGTCACGATCGCGCTTGAACAGCGTGTGCGCTCGGAGTGCCTGCTCCATGTGATGGACGAGCGAGACGTGGCGGGACGTATAGACATTTTCAATTCCTAGCGCTTGTTCCATTTTATGCAGACCCTCTTCGGTAAGCGTAGCCGCCCGCATCTTTTCATCGACATTATAGTCCTCGGTTTCTTTCAGGTGGGAAACAAGTTTTGCAAATGTGTAATAGAGTTCAGCCGATTCTGCCGCCGGCGCAGAAATAATCAAGGGGGTGCGCGCTTCGTCAATCAAAATACTGTCGACTTCGTCAACAATTGCGAAGTTCATCTCGCGTTGCGCCATGTCATTCAAGCTGGGGACGAGATTGTCGCGAAGATAGTCGAACCCATATTCGTTATTCGTGCCATACGTGATATCGGCGACATACGCTTCTTTTCGCGAACAGGGTCGAAGATATCCGTATTCAATGCGATAGCTTTCTTGTGCCTCGGACTCCTCCTCATCTTTCGGGGGTGAATAGTCGGGATCGTAGAGGTATGCCGCATCATGCTGAATACATCCAATGGAAAGCCCCAGTGCGTGATACACCCGCCCCATCCAAACCGCATCGCGTTTTGCCAAGTAGTCATTCACCGTCACCACATGCACGCCCTTACCGCTCAGGGCATTCAAAAATACTGCAAGCGTTGCGGTCAATGTTTTTCCTTCTCCGGTTCTCATCTCAGCAATCTGTCCGCGATGCATGACAATACCGCCCATGAGCTGAACGTCAAAATGGCGCTGACCAATAGCACGCTTTGCGCCTTCCCGACACAATGCAAATGCCTCGGGCAAAATATCGTCAAGCGTTTTATCGCCGCGTATGACGATCTCGCGCAGGCGAAGCGTATCTTGCTTCAACTCATCATTTGAACGATGACTGTACTGCTCCTCAAGGGCGTTAATTTTTACAACGATCGGACGAAGAACGTCAATAACCTTTTTATTCGGATCGCCGAACAGCGTCGATAATACATTCATAATAATTGGTGGACAGACTACTCTTTCCCGCGCGCCTCTCGTACTGCGACACGATCAATACTACCTTCCTTATCCTTGTGTTCAACGAGAAGCTCCTTCATCTTTCCAAGCGCACAGTCAAGTGCTTCTGGAATAGTGGATGCTGTCTCATGGGCACGTAATGGCGAGTTTCCATGACACAGAAGATGTGCCGTCAGTTCGACAGATGCAACATCGCCCTTCTTGTGATGATGGTCATGGGAAACCTCAACAACCATATCTTTCACCTTTGAGCAATAGCGAGAAAGTGCCTGTACTTTCTTTTCAATAAGTACATCGGGTGTTACCTGGTCCTTCTTCCCTTGAATAATGATATTCATAGCGTACGAATTATGGATTACTTACATTGGCTTTGTTAGTTCGTCGGCAATCCGCCAGACATCACCTGCTCCCATTGTAATGAGAACATCGATTTCGTCAATATGACAAAGAATTTCTCGCATCGCTACTTCGTGCGTACCGACATAGGTTGCATTACCGCTTACCGCAGTGATAGCATTCGCAAGATCGGCTCCCCGGATCTTCCCTTGTTGCTCTCGAACCGAGCCATAAATATCAAGAATAAGCACCGCGTCAACACGGCTAAAACTTGCGGCAAAATCGTCCAGTAGCGTTTCCGTCCGTGAAAAAGTATGAGAACCAAACACGCACCATATAATTTTTCCCGGAAATGCGTTGCGTGCCGCAGTAAGCGTTACTGATAACTCTCGCGGGTGATGCGCAAAGTCATCATAGACGACCATGTTCCCCCTCTTTCCTTTATACTGAAATCTCCGCGCGGTACCCTGAAACCCTTCAAGAAGCTGGGCGGCTCGAACAGCGTCGACAATGCCGAGCGTATCACATAACGCAATCACACCAAGCGCGTTGAGCACATTATGCACTCCAATCAATTGCAGAGAAAAACGACCTAACGTGCTACCGCGCACGGTAAGTGAATATCGAACACGCACGCCTTCTGCTTCAATATCGGAAACAGCGTACGGAACATTCGCCTGCGTTCCATATAATACCAATCGTTCCGAAATACCCCCATGGCATACTCGGACTACCCCCGCATCATCACCACACGCGACAACCGTTCCGCCCGACTCAAGCGTTTTATCGATGAAGTCTTCAAAAACTTTCTCATATTGCGCCGGCGTTTCGAAATAATCCGGGTGGTCGTAATCGACATTAGTAAGGAGTATCGCGCGCGGATAATAGTATTGAAACTTATTTTCATACTCATCCGCCTCGATGACAGTATACTCACCGAAACCGGCAAAAGCATTCGTTCCATATTGAGACAGTTCAGACCCCACAAGCGCCGTCGGATCAAGCCCCGCCGCTTTTAACACATGAGCGAGCATACCGGATGTCGTTGTTTTGCCGTGAGATCCGGCAACAGCAAGACCGTACGAGCCATCGAGAAGAGCCCCTAATGCTTCCGGGTAGCTCAACACGGGAATCCCCATCGCGCGCGCGGTACGAACCTCATCCGATTCCTTCCATGCAGTCGAGTAGACAACCGTATCCGGCGAGAAGTGCTCAATATGTGCAGAAGAAAATAGCTCGCATGATATGCCGTGAGCGCGAAGAAGATTATCGGTAAAAAACTCCTCATCAACATCCGACCCGCATACTTGCTTCCCCTGTTTTTGCAAAATACATGCAAGCCCGGATACTCCCGCTCCTTTAATTCCGACAAAATGAATCCTGTGCACCGACTGAAGTGATACCATACTATCTATGAAATACTGTAAAAAGTTCCGCTTTCAAAATCTCTCCGATCATTCGCATCCGCGCGATAAACCCAAACACCAATCCATATCGCATTTCCTTGATGATATGACCAACGCCCTTCATGCGCACCAATCGTACTGAGATTCTATTCTTTTTGCAATACGCGTTCATAATCGTCTCAATACCAAATCGCAGTGAGGTAGTACCTTGTGTAATACTGAGAAACAAATCACGCGATATCGCACGTTCCCCTCCGATAACAGGCAATACGTGTTCCATCATCCACATGCCAATAGGACCTCGATCTCGAATGCCCACGGCCATCCCCGCGTACCCGCCCAGAACCGGCGCAATGACATCCATGATATGACCTGGCGTCAACCCGAGGAGATCCGCATCGGAAAAGAAAAGGATATCCGCGCTTGTATTGTTCGCACCGGTAGCCATGGCACTGGCCTTGCCCTGGTTCTCCTGACGAATGACGCGAACACCTTCCTGGCGCGCAACCTCACTCGTACGATCTGTCGATCCGTCATCAACAACAATAACCTCAGAAAGTTCGCGGGTCTGCCGCAGAACACGCAATACTGTCCGTATGTTCTTTTCCTCATTATACGCCGGAACAATTGCCGCGATGCGTTTTTTGAACGTTTTCATAGAACCGAGTGTATCATGTCAACAACTCTCTTCGCGGCATTATCCGGCAGAAGAGCATGAATATTCTTTGATAATTCCTCTCGCGCTCTCTTGTCTGTCACTAATCCGCACACTGCTTTCGAAAATGTTTCCGGTGTCACTGTGTCTTGTGGTAAAACAAGTGCGGCATGATGGGAAGAAAAATAATCCGCGTTCTTTTCTTGGTGGGACTTTGGAATTGGGATAATAATACTTGGCTTACTCAGCGCGGACAGCTCCGCGAGCGTACCCATCCCTGCTCGTGTTACAACGATATCTGAAAGCGCTTCAAGCGCGATCATTTCATCGCGCGAAAATTCCAGAGGGTGGTAGTTCAGATACGCGCTCGCCAGCGCAATGCTCTTTCCCATCTTCCCCTTTCCGGTGAGATGGATGACATGCGCGCATGCAACAAGAGATGAGATGGATTGCTCAACAAGTTCATTAAGCGTTTGCGCTCCCGTCCCTCCTCCCAAAATCAATATCACCGACTCGTCCTTCTTTATACTGAATTGCTCGCGGAGATTCTGACATGTCTGCAAAAGCTCCTCGTAGCGCTTGCCGGTGAGCGGAACCCGAGTCGGGACGCCGACGATATATGTTTTTCGCGTTGGAAAATATTTTTTTTCCTCTTCTGTAACCACGCCAACCGCGGATGAAAAGCGAGCGCTGATATGATTTGACAGGCTGGGATAAAAATCAATTTGGAGCGTAATACACTTTTTGCCAAGCGCATATCCGGCCGCCAAAACCGGTACGCCAACATATCCGGCCGCGTGAACAATAACGTCAGGACGAAATCGCCAGATATGCCACACTGACTGCACAATGCCCGCAAGTATCAAAAAGGGGTCATAAAAATTTCGGATGCTGAAATAGCGGCGAAGCTTTCCGGCTGTAATTGATACAAACGGGATATGATGAATTGACACGATATCACGCTCGGGCCCTGTCCGTGTTCCAATCCAAAGCGCGTCCACGAACACCCCCTGCATCGCGTATTGTGCTTTCAATTCTTCATAGATTGCCAACTGAGGCGTAACGGATCCAAGCGTTCCGCCGCCGGTAAATAGAATCCTCATACGCTATTTCTCTTCGCGTGCCGCGATATGTTCACAAGAATACCAATACCCGTAAGACATACGAGCAACGATGACCCGCCATAGCTGACAAACGGCAAGGGAATGCCCGTCAGCGGCAACAACGACAACATGGCACCAATATTTATAAACGCTTGAAAAATAATCCACGCCGTTATGCCGACAGCGACGAATTTCCCAAAGTCATCCGGGGCATTTCGCGCTATTTTCAAGCCCCTATACGCGATAAACACATAGAGTCCCAGCAGAAAAACACCGAAGAAAAAACCAAGCTCTTCTGCGGCAATGGCAAAAATGGAGTCACCGGTCACTTCGGGCAGATAGGCAAACTTCTGCCGCGAATGACCAAAGCCGCGACCGAATAACCCACCCGACCCTATCGCAAGCAGTGCCTGATTGATGTGATATCCTACGCCAAGCGGATCTTGGTCGGGATGCAAGAATGTCATAAAACGCTTCAGTCGATATGTGGCCGTATTAATAAGGACAATAAACAGAACGAGTGCGGCCCCTCCCGCTACAGCAAGGTGAGGTACTGCCGCGCCTCCGATGAAATACATCGTAAATGCGATTGCCGCAATGACAGCCATTGTTCCAACATCGGGCTGAGCAATGATCAAAAACGCAATTGTTCCAATCAACGCAATAAAGGGCAAAAATCCATAAGAAAAATCTTGCAGGTTTTTCTTGCCCTTACTCGAAAGCCATGAAGCTAAGTATAATAAGAATGTTAATTTCACAACCTCGGATGGCTGGAACAAAAATGATCCGACGTGAATCCAGCGACGGGCGCCGCCATACTCAAATCCAATCCCCGGGAAAAAAACCAACATCAACAGTACGATAGAGATGGCAAGAAAGGCAACCGAAAATTTTTGCCAGACATGATAATCGATACGCGAAGTAATGGTAAAGAGGATGAGCCCGGGCAGAAGCCCGAAAAGAATCTGATGAATAAGATAATAATTTTGCGTTCCGAATTTCTGATATGATACGACCGCTGATGCCGATGACAGAATAACGATTCCAATCAATAGGAGTAAAAAAAATGCGCCGGCAAAAAAGTAATCCGGCTTTCCCTGGCTGGATTGAAAAAAAGAAAAACGAAACAATTTCGCTGGTCCACGACGTGGCATGCTGGGCGAGTAATAATAATTTGATGGGCTCTTATGCGCAGTCTTCCAAATGCTCTATCTCTGAGATAAACTGGTTACCCCTATCAAACTCATGCTGAAACATTCCAAAAGAAGCTGCTCCCGGAGACAGGAGTATTGTATCATTTTTAGCGCTTGCGTGCCATGCTTTTTCTACCGCCTCGCGCATTGAGTTGACCATGACGATGTCGCCCATATATCCTGCACTGTGTGCTGCCTGAATAATAGATGGCGATGCGGTTCCGGACAACACGATAAGCGCCTTGCAATACCGTGCGATCCCGCACCCCATACCGGAAAAATCAAGCCGCTTATCAGAACCGCCGGCAATAAGAACTATTTTCTTCGACCGCCCGCCGAGCGTTGCGAGCGCCGCGCGTGTCGCGTCCGGAGATGTTGCCGCCGTGTCGTTGTAGAGCTCTCGCCCATCTCTCCTGCCCACATATTCAAGGCGACCCGGCACGCCCTGCGCTGACACACAAAACTCTTTCATTGCGGAAGGCGCCACGCCGAAAATCATACCAACAACCAACGCGGCGAGAATATTTTCTTCATTGTGCTCTCCTTTCAGCGGCAGATCCGCACACTCGCATATCTGCTCATCACTGTCATTGTGGCGAATGGTGAGAATCTTTTTCTTTTGCGTTTTTTCTTTTTGCAAAAAGGCGCCCTTCTGGATACCAGTATTCGTTCGAGAAAACCAGTACCGTCGTTGCGGCTCAATCTCTTCGCCCATCGCCCGTGTCAACGGATTATCGTAATTCAGGACAACGCCGCCATCCTGCCGCACACTGTCTTGAAATCGATAGATTCCTTTTTTTGCTTCACTATACCCCTCCATTGATTCATATCGATTGAGATGATCGGGATAGATATTCGTAACGACCGCAAACCGCGGACTCATGGCGTGCTCGGCAAGAAGCTCAAGCTGCCAACTCGAAAGCTCAAGGACAACCGGCGCCTGAATGCCTGTCCGGCTTTGCTCGCACGCCTTGTCCAGAACTGAGAAGAAAGAAACAGCCCCCTCATGTGTCGCGTATCC
>CAYJLM010000023.1:9248-14684 GCA_964370875.1 uncultured Gammaproteobacteria bacterium
GTATCCCGCGACGAGGGTCTGAGGATACTTCCTTTTCAAAAGTTCGGCGGTGAGAAGTATGATTGTTGTCTTGCCCCGCGTGCCGGTCACGCCAATAATAGGTGTGCCCCGTGTCAATGAAAAAAAGATACTCGCATCGTTATGAATAGGGATACCCCTCTCGCGCGCAACCGCAAGTAAAAGTAATTCGCGCGGCACGCCGGGATTTTGGATAATAATATCGGCTCGTATCACGTCTTCCTGACGATGCTTCCCCAAGATATATTCCAGCGAAGAAAGTCGCGCGGTCGGATGTGCCAATCGATACGTATTACACAGGGCGGTCAATCGAGCGATGGATGGCTCAAGCTGGGCGCGCGTCTTCATGTCCGTAACGATAACTTCGGCACCCTGCCGGAAAAACCAATACGCCCCGGCAACACCCCCGCCGTGGAGTCCGAGCCCGATCATAAGGACTTTCTTCCCGTAAAAATCTTTCGCCGAAGTAATGTTCATATACGCAAGAAAACTCCACGACTTAACAAAGAGCCGTCCGCACACGCCGTCCTATCTAGTAAAGGCCCCTTTCAATAAGAACAATGATAAACCCAACGACTGCGAGCATTCCTGAGATAACCCAGAAACGCATAACAATTGTCGGTTCCTTCCATCCGCGCGCTTCCAGATGATGGTGAAATGGACTTGATAAAAACAGTTTACGACCCCATATTTTTTTCGATATAACCTGCACAATGACCGAACCGGCTTCAAGCACGAATAGAAAACAGATAACCGGCAGGAGAAGAGCGTAATTCGTCAGCATGGCAACGATGCCCAACGTCACGCCAAGAGACATGGCACCCGTATCCCCCATCATAAATTTTGCCGGATAAATATTGAACCACAAAAAGGCGACAAGCGCGCCAATGATCACTCCGCAAAATGTCGCAAGATCATATTTCCCCTCGATGAACGCGATGGCACCGTATGAACCAAAAGCCGCGAGAAGCGTTCCACCGGCCAGCCCATCCAACCCGTCGGTTTCGTTAACGGAAAACGCGGTTGCAATAATGATAAAAATAAAAAAAGGAACATACCACCAGCCGACTGCGAAATCACCGACAAAAGGAACGTGCAAAATATCCCATCCAAGCTTTGCATAGAACCACCACGCACCGACAAGAGCTATACATGTATAGAGGATAAACCGATGGCGCATGCGCAAACCGCCGCCAAGCGGTCCGATCTTTTTAATATTCAAATAATCATCAACAAACCCAACAAGTGCCGAGACGACCAGGGCACCCAGCGGCAACAACACCTGAGCGCGTGTCAAAAAATTCAGCTGATCAAAAAACTGGCTATCCGTAATAAGCGATAAATAATAGAAAAAAAGGGCAAACAGGAGCGTAGTCACCCAAATCAATAATCCTGCGGCCGTTGGCGTTCCCACCTTACCTTTGTGAAGCGCAAAGAAGATTGGGGCGGATGATTCATCGCGTATTTGTTTAACCAACGAATATCGAATAAGAAAGCGATACAGGATGGGCGCCCACAACCATGCCCAAAAGAAAGCAAGCGTTGTCAGGACGGTTATTTTGAAAACAATAAAATGCGGCATAGTTAATAGAGGTTGATCTGGAGGAGAAGATATAAAGCGAACACAAGCATACCCTGCACCGCGCATGATGCGGATACCAGGACATAGGCCAGACGATGTTCAATATGATACAGAGTTCTGGCAAGAAAAAAATTGACGGCGAGCACGATTATTCCCGTAAACGGCATAAGGAAGATAGAAAACCACTGCCCAACAAAATCGGTGCCAAAAAGTATCTTGTAGTGCAGGGTGATATATTCCCGATCAGGGGTATAAATCGTATCAAATCCAAGAAAAAGCAGCACCCATAGTGCGCCGTGCATGCCAATGCCTGCCAAAGACATCAGAAAAAGGGGGCGATCTCTGAAAAACGCACGTGTATAGGCCGTGTCAAGAATCGGGTGAAGCATACTTGCATGCCGTGAATAGATTATCTTCCACGAATGCTTGTATCCTATCACGGCCGGAGGGGTATTGCAATTTTTATTCTCTGCTGTATACTTGCAGAAATATGAACTGTAACCTTTCTAGAGGCTCGACAAAGTCGCTAGAATCAACATAACTATGGCACATAAGAAAGCGGGTGGCTCAACTTCCTGGGGCCGAGATTCGCATGGAAAACGCCTTGGCGTTAAACTCACGGAAGGTGCGGTGGCTTTGGCCGGATCGATCATTATTCGTCAACGAGGTACAAAATACGCTCCCGGTGTTAATGTAAAACGGGGCGAGGACGATACGCTTTACGCCCAAACAAATGGATTTGTTCATTTTTCAAAACGGACATTTCGCCGATTTGACAGAAGCTTGAAACAAAAGACGGTCGTTAACGTCATGGACCAAAAACTCAAAGGTGGTGGAATAGTGACAAGCGCGGCATAACCAACAAACACAAAAAAGCTCGGCTTAGTGCCGAGCTTTTTTTATTCATTTTGAATTACGAAACTCCAGTTCAGGTGTTTCTCCGCAGGGGCATACGGAAGGCGGCGGCCTGAGTTTAAGGAATTTTTCAGCAGAAAAATATCCGGCCGCGAGGAAGAAATACCTGAACATTGAGAGTTTCGTAATTCAAAATACTCAGGTCTTTACGGATGATTCCGACGCTATTTTTTCTTTAATTCTTCCATCGCCCTTTGAAGTTGCGGATCCTTCTTGTCCTTATAATCCTGCTCGGTCATTTCCACGCTGATATCAGGCTTAATACCCTCGTCCTGGATAGTGCGTCCTTTCGGTGTAAACCAGTGAGCGATTGTCAACTTCAGCTCAGAGCCGTCAGCAAGCCGTTGAACATCCTGAACCGACCCCTTTCCAAATGATTGTTCCCCGATCAAGACTGCCTTTTCCTCGTCTTGCAATGCTCCCGCAACAATTTCTGACGCCGACGCGCTCCCCCTGTCGATCAATACCGCCGTCGGTATGTTTTCAAGAAGCGGCGTTGAGCGCCCCTTATACTCATCCTGTGTTCCGTCGGCATAGCGCTCTATAACAACTGTTTTTCCATCAATCCAATAACCGGCAACGTCTACCGCGGCATCCAGATATCCTCCGGGATCACTCCGCACGTCAAGAATCAAACGCTTCATATTCTTTGCAAGAAGGGCCTGTACCGCATCCTTGAATTTCTTTGCCGTATCTTGCGTAAAGTGAGTAATCCGAATATACCCTATTCCATCATCTTTCATTTCCCATTTGACCGACTGAATGACAATCTGATCGCGCGTAATTTCTATATCCCGCTCGCGCGGCTCTCCATCACGATAGATCGTGAGCGTCACCTTCGTACCGCGCTTACCGCGAATCTTCGTTACCGCTTCATCAATAGACATGCTGGTTGTTGTTTTATCATCAACCGACAATATCTTATCTCCGGCGCGAAGACCCGCTTTTTCCGCCGGCATTTCGGGAAGTGTCGCGATAATCAAAAGCTGATTTTTCTTCATGCCAAGCTCCGCCCCAATGCCATCAAAACTCCCTGATAAACTTTCATTAAACTCTTTTGCCTTCTCGGGATTAAGGAAAATGGAATACGGGTCATCCAACGACGAAACAATACCGGCAACTGCACCATAAAAAAGCTTTGTATCCGGCGTATCCTTTTTATAATAATTCTCCTTCACGCGCCCCCATACATCCCAGAACAAATCAAAGTTTGCGTCCTTTGCCAAATGATCAGGAAGAGGCTTGTCGGCATTCTTCACAGTCCCTCCGTCCGCCGACGATTGCTTCGACAGGGGAAGGATTTCTTTTTTCGAACCATAGACAAAACCGCCGTAAAAACCTCCTGCCAGAAGCGCAATAACAAAATAAAACAAGAAATACTTCTTGAGAAGATACAATGGCGTGATGACCGGTCGCCCGCCACCGGGCTGTTCTATCGAAATATCTGAAGACATACTGGATAAAAAATGGTTAATCTTCGCGCTGAATATGCGCTCCAATTGCGGAAAGCCTCTCGACAATAGTCTCATATCCCCGCTCAATAATATGGGCGTCATGAATGACTGTTTGTCCGCGAGCAATGAGCGCCGCGACAATCATAGCCATCCCCGCCCGCAAATCCGAACTGCGAATCTCTTGTCCATACAGAGGCGTTGGGCCCGTGATCATCGCGCGATGCGGATCGCACACTACTGCGTTTGCCCCCATGCGCGCCAGTTCAGAAATATAAGCAAAGCGTCCGTCAAAAATCGTTTCATGAATCAGGCTTGTCCCTTGAGCTTGTGTTGCCAATACGCCAAAGAGCGCCTGAATATCTGTTGGGATGCCCGGATACGGCCGCGTCTGAACCTTCATTTCCGTAAGAAGTCCGGAGGTTTTCAGTGTAATGGAATTCTCACAGATGTCAAACCGTGCGCCTGCCGCCAAAAGAGTCTCGAGGGGGACATCGAGATGATCTGGCCGAATGCCGGTAATGGTAATGCGGCTTTTTGTTGCCAGTCCCATCATAATGTAGGACATGGCGCCGATCGGGTCCGGAATGACCGAGTGCGTCGCTCCATGGAGTTTCTTTACGCCTTGGATAATGAGAGTACTCGTTCCGATACCCTCAATGGCGGCACCCATACTTGCAAGAAAGAAACAGAGGTCTTGGACATGCGGTTCTGCCGCCGCATCTTTAATGACAGTGGTCCCCTTTGTGAGTACCGCCGCCATGACAAGATTTTCAGTCGCAGTCACCGATGGCGCGACCAGCGTAATGGTTTTTGATTCCAATCCATGATGAGAGAGGGTATAGACCCCATTTGAACGGCTCACCTTCACCCCCATGCGCTTGAGTCCGTGAAAATGATCATCGAGAGGGCGATTGCCGATACTGCATCCCCCCGGTTCCGTAATACGGATTCGGGCATTGCGCGCGAGCAACGGCCCCAAAACCAAAAACGACGCGCGAAAACTTTTGACAAGCTTCGGATCGAGCGTATGAGGAAGGACTGTCCCGCGAGCCGATCCAACGGTCACCGTATGATCTCCATCTCGGACAATAGTCCGTCCGATACTTGTCAGAAGATCGAGCATCATGTCGACGTCGCGAATGACCGGAACATTGTGAATAACGCACTTCTCATCCGTCAGCAGTGTAGCCGCCAAGATTGGAAGAACGGCATTTTTCGCACCACCAACAGCAATACTCCCGCGCAATTTTTTTCCGCCGGTAATAACAAACTTCATGGCTCTTATTCCGTCAATGTATTAAATAATTCGTCCAGCTCCTCATCAGAGTAGAAATAGATACTGATGCGGCCGGCTCCTTGCTGTTTTTCAATTGTTACCTTTGTGCCCAGGCGCTCGCGCAATTTTTCCTCCCGCTCCAAAAGAGCAATGTCAACTTTTGAATTGCGTTTTGCCCCTCCCCCGCGCGA
>CAYJLM010000024.1:0-14192 GCA_964370875.1 uncultured Gammaproteobacteria bacterium
CCATACCACAGGCGCGGATTCTTTTTATACAGTGTTTTCTCAATGAGCGGAAAGAGCTGTATATCAGGTATATCCTTTTTGCCTACAAAAAAGAAATGTAAAAAAACTCGTCGAATATTCGTTTCAATAAACACCTGCGACTGGTTGAACGCAAACACGGCAACGGCGCGCGCCGTATAATGCCCAACGCCGGGCAATTTCTCAATTTCACTGACATCACGGGGAAACCTTCCTTTGTATTTATTTACAACTTTCTCTGCCGCGCGTTTCAGATAGAGCGCGCGCCGATTGTATCCAAGCCCCTTCCATACCGCCAACACCTCCGCCGGACTGGCAGCTACCAACTTTTTAGGCGTCGCAAAATGTTTTAAAAACTCTGTGTATTTCTCTCTTACCCTATCAACTTGCGTCTGCTGGAGCATTATTTCAGATACAAGTATTCTGTACGGATCATAGGTACCATCGCGCCGCGCTTTTAACGAAGGCGGACGCCACGACAGATCATGCCGGCCATTCTGTGTAAACCAATCAAGGATGACTTTTTGAAATTTCTGTATTGCAATCATGCGTCAGGATATTTCAAAACATTTTATTTTAGATGAATGGCCGGAGACAATCTCGACTCGCGACTTGGATGTATCAAAATACTCGGCGAGCACGGCAACAACCGCTTCATTTGCCTTACCCTCGATGGGCCGCGCTTTGACGGACACCGCAAAAGATGTTTCGTCTATCTTTTTCACGCTGTTTTCCCGCGCGCCGGTTTTGACTTTTACCGTTATCTTCATACCGGTCGTTGTACGGCCAAATACGCCGCAATGATCGCCGCCGTCTCGCCACGCAGTGTCAAAGGACCAAGCGTAGCAACCTCGAATTCCTGTTTTTGTGCCAATTCGCGCTCTATATCACTCCATCCGCCCTCCGGACCGATAAATATAATTATATTCTTGCGGGACATGTTCTGTTCCTGTTGTGCGTCCGGAAGGATTGCAGTCATACCCTTTTCATGGCCTTTGAACGAAGTGTGCTCTGCCATGAAAAGGGCATGGGTGCAATCCCCATGCACATCCTCGCGAAGATCAAAAAAAAGGTTCCTGCTCTTCTTCTCTACCCTCCCGATCGCCTCGTCAAAGCGCATTGCGTCGCACAATACAGGAATCCGCGCGCGTCCCGACTGTTCCGCCGCCTCTACTATAATTTTCTCAAGTCGATCTTTATTGATATGTGTCTTTACCGTCCTGTCAGTCACCAACGGTACAATCTCCGACACCCCCACCTCAGTCGCCTTCTGACAGACCAGCTCGAAATTCTCCCGTTTCAATACGGCGCAGTATAACGTAACGTGTACCGACGGTTCCCGATTATTTTTTTCGACACGGACAACGCGCCCGCGAATATCCTTTGCGCTTACTTTTTCCAACGCAAACACATATTCATTCCCATCGCCGTTCCAGAGGATAATCTCCTCCCCTGTTTTTAATTTCAATACCCGCGCAATCTGATGCACCAGATCCGGCGAAGACAGGACGGTTGCTTCTCTGAAAAATGTATCAAGAAAAAAACGATGCCGCTTCATGGAGCTATTCCCCCTCGGTCACCCTAATAACTTCTTCTATATTATCGATCATCGCCTTAATAACCCTGCGCTGTTCCACATCTTGAGAGCGCATGCTATTTGCCTGATCCTGGATTGCCCTCAGTGTTTTTTCTATCCTCGCAAGTTCTTGTAGCTGTTGGTGCGTCAACCGATTGTCCTGTTCCGCAGCCGTTATATTGCTCTGTGCCTGCGCAAGCTCATCAAGAAGCGCTTCCAGTTCATCGGCTTGTCTTTGTGCTTCCTCCTTCGTTGAGCGAATCGCCTCTTGGAGCCGCGCAAAAAGCTCAATGCGCTCCAGTGTAAGAGACCCTAATTCCGGTCGAACATCTTTATCGACTCCCTCGTCATCAATGTCTGTATTTTTGACTGTCTCCATATATTCTTTTTAATAAAGTTTTAACCAGGATGTCATCCCCGGCCTCTTCGGGGATCCAGCCAACAACCATAATCCAATTAATGCGGTATATGCTCGAAGCGAGCGGTATCCCCGACCTGAATGCCATTCGCGTCGATAAATCCCGCATTCGTCTCCACAACATATCGCGCCGGCCACAAACTCATAATATTCTCGCCATAATCAGGGGGTACATTTTTCGTCAGATGCACCACTTTCAGATCACTGTTCATCCAGATATAGTCGAGCGGAAATTTCATGCCTTTTGTTCCAAATCCGCGGCCCACGTCATCCATTTGGAACACATAGAGTGCACCCGAATTTTTTGGCAAAAAATCAACCCCTATGATGCCCTTCTTCTGATCTTCAAACGTATACAGCGGAAGCACCTCCACTGACGCATCGCGCAAATGAACAATCTTCTTCTCGCGTTCCTCCTTCGCCTGCACGGCTAAATCTTCGCTCTGTTTTCGAAATTCCTTAAGCTGTTCAACGGTCGGTTTATTAACCGCCACTTCAGGATTAGGGAGTGAAATCTCCGTAATGCCGTCGTACTCCTTGACAATCGGTGCGGCACTTTTCTGAAAATCATTTATTGCCGTATTTTGCGTTGCTGTATTTTGTTTCCCGTCCGACTGCGGCGCCTCCCTGTTTTGAAAAAAGAAAAATGCACCCGCCGCGATAACAAGAACACCAAGCGCGATAGGTACCATGCCGATCCCTTTCTGTTTTTTTTTGTGAAACATATGCATACCCTATGCCGCCTGAGCCAAAGGGTTCATTTGTAACAACCCTTGCGCTTCAGTATGAGTCAGCAGTTCTTTCTTCTTCATCAATTCGATCAGCGCAATGAGTTTTTGATCTTCCCCTTTTACAATAACAACCAAGTCAGTCTTCAAATCAAGGAGTCGCTTGTCGATAAAATTGATCATTTCGGAGCGATGCTTGCCAAGATCATCTTTCGTGACTATCACTTTTTTTATCTCACTCATCTCGTTTTTTATCTCACTCATCTCACCGTGCATTCCGTCAAGTTCGTAATCAAATTCTTTTCTCGTTACCATGTTTTCAACAAGAAAATCCATGATCTGGTCTGTCGTGACGTTTGCGCTCGGGGTTGGGGCTGGTTGTGTCTGGTCACTCATAGATGATGACGATATGGCTAAAAGTCATCTTCAAGTGTACCAACAATAATAAAAAATGGCAAAAATGCTCAATCTTGCTCAATAATCTGCTTGTGATAGTGTCAAATGCAGGAGGGCGGCTAATGAACGTCGAGAAAAATGAAGTGGTCGCGCCGCAGGGCGGCGACGAAGAGACTATCAATCTCGTCGGCATCCTTTCCGGAAGCCATCGGAGACCCCGAGGATGTCAAACCGACGAATGGCCAGAGAAAATCGGAGGGGAGGACAACAAGACGACAGAGCCGTAAACGACCGACTGCCGCGGGGGCACATGTTCCCCGCGGCAGAAATTTTTATGAACTTTCTTGCAAAATTCGCTGTCTGTCATCCCGGACAAAGATCCGGGATCCAGATTATAATACGAATTGAATTGCGCCACCAGCTTTTCAGAAATAGGTACAACCTTGACACGTTTACTTTACTGTGCTAAAGTGATTGTATATGAAAAAACAATCCGACTATGCCAATCTTATAGATGCGCTTCTTGCGCTTAAAACCCCGGATGAAGTTCGGCGCTTTTTGATTGACCTGATGACCGAAAAGGAAGTTGAGGAATTTTCTCGACGCCTTCAAGCGGCGCTGATGCTTTCTGAAAACACCCCCTACTCTATGATCGTAAAAGAAACCGGTTTAAGCTCCACTACAGTAGCCCGCGTATCACGGTTTCTGCAAGGCAAAAACAGCGGGTATAAAACAATTATCGATCGGATTCATCATCACGACTCTTCCCAATCGCGGAAAGGGTTGTCTTGATGTTTTCATGCATTCATGAAGCTGACCCCCTCCGCGCTTGGAGGGGGTTTTCAATTTTGAAAACTCAACCGCTTTTTTGCGTAAGGAGAAAGCATGAAGTTCCGTGTAGACAAGATTACTGGCCTCCTTCAGAACGAAGGAGATGTTGTCGGAAATGCGCTGAGGCGCATGGATACAAATGGCAAGATAGTAGTAGCGCAGGGATTCGGCGTACCGATCGGCAACAGCTTCCCGCTTCGTTTCCTAGCTTACATCGTACCTGCGCTCCATCTGCTACGTCAGCTCCCGAAGGATTCTATTGCTGAATTCTACTTCGCGACTCAGGGTATCATTCGCGCGAACAAAAAATCACCCTCGTGGCGTGACGACAGCGAAGATCACTACAATGCAAGGGCAATCCAGATGGCAAACACGATCAAAGGGTATGTCACCCATGTTCATCCGGCGCTTGATTCTCGGATTCGGGTTCTTCACGATTGTGTGATCTGCCCCAATTCGCCAACAGAGAATCTCATCGAACAGCTCCTGAACGTAGCGGAAAAAATCGCAAGTCCACGCGTTCTGGCGTTTGCCGAGAAACGCGGTGGCCGGCTGGCACTCCGCTACATGGTGGAGCATTTACTATACATGCGCGACATTCCCCTAGACTTGGCGGGATCGAATATGCTCGTCCCGGATATGATGAAATCGGATTCTTTCGATAATCTCATTATGATCGGCGGGCCCCCTGAAAAGATCTTCTTTGAGCTTCGAAAAAGCATCTGCGCAGAGCTCGGACAAATCTCAAAGAAGAATCAGCAGTTCTTCACTCAAGTCGGAGATCCTCCGACGTACCACATACAAGACGGGGAAATGATCTGGGGGGATCGTCACAATCTTGAGCATGATGCCAAAAAAATGCTCGACAAAACCAGTGAGCGGATAAAGCCCGGCATGGGCGTGCGCCAGGCAGTACTCCGTGATCTTCTTGTGCTCCTCAATGACGCAGGAGGAAGCGACGATTTTCGGTGGTGTGGCAAGACGGCAACCGACATTGTCAAAGGTCGGGAACCAGAAGAGCTCCCCCGAGAAGTTATACAGCGAGGATGGGACGTTATGCGTACCCTTTCCAGCTATTAATTCAAGGACATGGAGGGTTTAGCTCTATGCTGAACCCTCCTGACTTCACCAAATTTCTATTCTTCATGAAAAATTATAAAAAAATTGGAATACTTGGAGGTATGGGACCGGAAGCAACAGCTGATTTGTATATGAAGATAATCCGCTGGTTTCAAATTACCCGCAAGGCAACATATGATGCAGATTTTCCGGCAGTTGTCATCTATAGCGTACCAATCCCAAATATAGTAGAAAAAATTGAGAGTGAAAAAACCACCCTCAATATGCTTATAGAGGCAGCCCTTATATTAGAAAAAGGCTGTTGTGATTTTATTGTCATTGCGTGTAACTCAGTGCAGTATCTACTCCCGGCACTACAAAGAAATACTAAAATTCCGATAATTGGGATAGCGGAAACAAATGCAAGATATTTGCAACAAATGGGATATAAAAATGTTGCAATATTGAGCACGATAACAACCGTCCAAAATAAAATTTACGACGATGCGATGACAGACAGGGGCATCAAGATCGTGAAGCCAAACAAAGAGGATCAAGAAATAATTACCCAGGTTATTCTAGCTCAATTGAATGGAGGAGTACGTCGATATCTTAAGAAAAAATTTCTGAAATTAATAGATGGCCTAAAGGATTCCAATGTTGAAGCGATTTTACTTGCGTGCACGGAATTGCCGCTCGTTGTTCAACAATCTGATGTTGATTTTCCTCTGGTGGATTGTACGAGAGTATACGCAGATGAAGCGGCACGAGTTTCTCTTTTAAATAACAAACTAAGTACTCGAAAAATAAATTGAGCTCTTTTGCGCCTACTCAATGTCTTCGTGGTCGGAATGACAAAACAACGCTTAACGACCTATCTTCTTTTCCTGCGTATTGTATAAATTCTTCTTTCATGCAGTCACTTTATCATAATAAAGTGATGTCGTCAAATATCTTACAAAAGAAGTGAAAGATCATCCCCGAGAGCGTACTCGACAATCCGCCCATCGGCAAAAAATACTTTTGCCCCACAACCCTTTAATGTCATAATACTGCTTTCAACGTGAAGGATGCCGCCTTCTCGCAAACCGACAACTGTATTCTTGTTCTCCTCTAAAAATTCTTTTATGCGCTCATCCCGCGTCTCGCCTCGATGTGTAGATGAAACATCAGGATCAATGTAGTGCGGGTTGAGATTAAATGGTAACAATCCAAGCGCATCAAAACTTGGCGGATACGCGATAGGCATATCGTTTGATGTTTGAATGTTCGCACATGCAGCATTTGATCCCGCGCTTGCTCCGAGGTAGGGCGCGCCATCCTGCACGCGCGATCGTATCGCATCGACAATATTGTGTTCATACATTCGCGAAAGAAGTCGAAACGTGTTGCCGCCCCCAACGAATATCGCCTGCGCATTCCCGACTGCTTCCAGCTGCGATCCGCTTTCATGGATAGAATGTAGCGCATATCCCATTTTTCCAAATCGATCACGGACCATGCGCGTAAAACTATCCACGTCACCCGCCGCATAAGGAATAAAAAGGATATCCTGCACGTGTTCGCCCAAGAATTTTTTAATTTCACTTTCACAATAATCAAGATATCCAGATCTATGCACCGAACTGCTACTCATGAGTAATAGCCTTCTTTTCATATTTTTTAAGTTTATGTTTGTAGTTTTTTCATGGTGCCATACCGCGAACAGATTTTTTCATACTCTTCAACATCATAGAACGACAGCGCACCGGCCGTGAACCGTTTTGCAACCTCAATGATAAATCTGCTCGCCTCATCGATAACTAATGCATTGGTTGCTCCCGTTGCGCATCCCGACACCGGAATCATGCTTGTTGGAGCCACGCCAATAACCGGAGAAGTGGTGGCGCATGCTGGACTCATAATGCTATTAAAATGAAAGATTCCGTTATCATACGGCGTGATATCCTGCATCGTTATCGGAATCACTGCCGCAGGTCCACCCGTCACCTGCTCCATAATAGCAATCAAATCCTCATTAACTTTCAAAATCCATCCCTCTTTAACTGTTGCGGTTATCGCGAAGTTATTATTATTGATGATTCTATTGCCCCGCGATGTATCGATACTGATAATCGCATCCATTTGCGGATCCACCTCCATTTCGTTCATCTTTACAGTGTCAACCGCTGCGTCCATAAACGGGACCGGCTCATGAGGAAGCGTTGGCGCATTCGTACATAGCTGTGTGGTAACAATGACAGTGCCTGGCAACACATCACCCCGCGAGCTCATGCGGGCGAGGTGCAGTGCGACAGACAGCGCAATAAGCGCGCCATCACCGTCAGACACAAACCCTATTCGCTCCGGCCGCGCCCCAATGCCCCCGAGACGACCGATCACGCCGAGCGTTGGGTTTTTCTCATTGTTTCCCGGAATGACTATTTTAACAAATTCAGTTGATGTTTTTTCACCCACGACCGGAATTATCTGTATTTCAACGCCTTCTTTTTCAAAGAGAGGCGCTATCCCCTCGCTGACATTCCCCGGCCGATTAAGCAATTCATAAAGATCTATTATTTCTTTATATATCATAAAATACGTTAAATATGAATAATCAGACTCGCTGGATGTACTTTTTTACATCAAGCGATACACTTGAGTAATGGGAAGGCGTCCTGAAAGCTTCCCTGCAGAAAGGACGCCAATCCCAACGAAACGTCGGCTCGGGTCTCTCGCCCTCATGGCGAGAGCCCGAGCACGGCAACACCGGTCATGTGACTACTTTTTTAGCGGTAGGGATACGGCATCCCAACCGCGATTCCGTATACCGGGATGAGCGGTCCACCCTGGTGATGTGCCTCATACGCAAGGCGCACCTCGACGAGATTCTCGATCCCAACGAGTCCGTCAAGATCGATTCCGAACAGCTCGGGGTGCCGGTACGGAAGGACGAATGATCCGTTCGGATCACCGTTCGCGAGCGGAGTCGGATCGATGAAGACCACCCGCACACCATTGAACTTACTGAGAACAAGCTCGCGAACCTCATCGACGAATCGATCGAGATGCGCGTGAAGCTCGAAGAGTTGCTGCCCGAGCGCTTCCTCGATCTCCGCGATGTACTGGTGGTACTCTGCCACTGGCACATGGTAGAACATCTCCTTGATTCCCAGATCCTTTGCCGCCCGTGCCTGCCGGTCAATAGTCCGAAGATGGTAATTCCTCGGCTTGACCGGCACGTCCATATGCGTAATCCGCGAGCCCCTTCCTCCTTTCTTGATGCGCTCAACCACTTCCTTTCGGTCAATCTCACTTGCGGGATACCGACGGGCTGCCGGGCTCTTGCCGTTAACTGGCTCGAAGTAGATGGTCCATCTATGGCACCAGAGGCACAGGCCTCCGATTCCACGCCGGATGTTCTTGGGGCGATGCGGCCACCACCCCTCGAAGCAGTCGTAGCTCGAGTTGTTTGACCGCGCGAGCGAAAGAGATAGAACGTCACCGTTGAGTCGCTTTTCGGCAAGAGCAGTCTCGCCGCTGACTGAAACCGTGATCGTCCAATCGCCGTACTTTCCCACTTTTCCTCTCCTCTCGATATACGATGCGTGACATTTGTGAATGAACGGAATTTCAGGCCTCATGACCTGAACAGTACGTTTATGGATAAGCACACTGTTCAATCCGTGCGACAAAGAAAAAACCCGCCAAACGGCGGGCTTTTTGTATTGATTCTTTCAGCGAAATATGACTAGTACACAAGAATACACAAAAGAGCCAGCCGTTTACACGGGACATTATTGTTGCGACGATTCGCAGACAATTGTTTACTGTATGTCTCTTGCATATATGATTACTATGCCACTATTCAAAGACCCTGTCAAATTTTGCTATATCCACGGAGAAAAATAAGTACGGCCTACTTAAGAAGCGACTCAATTTTTTTTACTGTCTCTCGTATGCTTGGACTGGTAATAAAAATCTCTTGAACATCTGCATCACGAATAAACTCCTTCAAAAATTCATACACCCGCGCCATCTCCCCCAAATCGGCATACTCCGTATGCTCGTGCGCGTTATAATACGCCGATCCGAGTGTTACTGCCATAATACCGTGGGCAAGCAATACATTCACATCACTGCCGCCGTATGTTTCATGGTATTCCGGCTCAAGGCCAATACGTGCATACACTTCGCGCATGCGCGCAAAAAACGGATCACTGATATCATATTCATACCCTTCAAACATCAGTTTCTTTTCCACCTCGCACGTCGCGCCATGCTCCCGAGCCGCCGCGCAAAATACGTCTTCTATGCGCTCGCTTTCCTGTACTAATTTCTGTGTATCAAAGCTACGCAGCTCCGCATGCACTGACGCATGACCCGGCACGCTATTTCGCGCGGTCCCGGCTTGAAACTGCCCAATATTCCACGTCACTCCTTCGCACGCGTACCCCCACGGCACATCGCGGACTGCGTGACAGAATACTTGAAGCGCGTTAACTCCTCTCTCCGGTTCGCGCACATGTACAACTTTACCGGTAAACGATGCGTCAAACCGCATGTACCCGGGCGCTTTCACTGTCATGCGATTGACCGGTCCATCCTCATCGAGAACAAAACCAATCTTTGCCGTTAGTAAAGAGTAGTCGGCATGGAGCGCGCCTAACAACCCTTTCTCTTCACCCCGCGTCAACAACACCTCGACCGGCGCGTGTGCGCCCTCTCCGCGCGCAAGGTCTTGCGCCAATTCCAAAATCACGGCGAGTCCCGTCTTTGGATCTGCGCCAAGAATACTTGTCCCGTCCGACCGAATGATGTCGCCCTCTATGATCGGCGTGACATGCGGTGCCGGCTCGGGAATATCGATATGCGTTGAGAGCAGTATTGGCTCGCCCGCCCCCGGGATATATGCGTAAATATTCTCAAATGAATCTTTTCTCCACTCTATTCCCGCCGCATCGAATCGCGCGGTAATGTATGCCGAAATCGCCGCCTCATCCGGATGGTGGCTATCAATAGCGACAAGCTCTAAAAATGTTTCTTTGAGTGACTCTTTGGTCATCGTTGTGTAGTTAATTTGTTAAAACCCGCACTTTATATAAAGTGAACTCCCCGCATAAGAATTGTTTTTCGAATTTTCTCTTCAATGGAACTTCCAACACACGCATCAAATAGCTCACGTGCACGATCAGCTCCATTCATACCAGATGAAAGCACGTAGTACGGATACGCAAGCATCCAGTGCTCTTTTTCGTCAAGCCCTCTTGATGCAATATCAAGAACCTCGGCAACAAATTCACGTGCGCGTATACCATTCCACTCCGCGGCAAGACCATTCGCGATAGCTTCAGTGCGCAGTTTCGACAAATCGCTCCATCGATATTTCTCCAGAAGAACTTTTGCCTCTTTCAGATTCCGAATTAGTCCACATTGTATTGCCGAGGGAGAAATGACAACCGAGCGGGCAATGGCAGTATCATCTGTACTCTCGATAAGCTGTTGATCGGGAAAATTCGCTCCAGCTTCACGCCCTTCGATATAGGTATAGTGAGTGTGTTGTGAAAAAAACTGTTCGACCTCAGTGCCATTTCCCGACAGCGCTTCAAGAAATTCTTGCACATCGAGAGGTTCATTATTAAATTTATACCGAATTCGCGCGCCAATGAATTGCGTCCATTGATGAAGCTCAACATGGCTCATTGCGGGAGCGATTTCTACGCTCGCGCCCGTTCCGAAAATTTTTCCGTTCCACGATTTTTGTTTAAGAAATTCAAAAAGCGACGGCCTCCCGTCAATAAGCGCCATTTCTGAAAATTTCTTGTAATCCCCTTCTTCACGAGAGAAAGGAACAAAATACATATTCGTACCCGCACCAAACATCCATACAAAATAATCGCGAAGGTTCTCGAATGGTCGTTCCGGTGTCTGACACAATTTAAAATCCCCTCGAGATGAGGAATGGCCAAACACCTTATCCCACAGTGTCAGTCGTGACTCCTTATACGCACTCACACCCCCCTGCTCGAATGGGCTGTTTGCAAAAAGCGCAATAAATGCGGGTGATGCTGCGAGCACTACATTCAGTGCATCAACAGCATCATTCACGGCCACTCCTGTAGAAGGACTATTCTGCGCCTTTGCGTCAATTCCCTCCCAGTGCGCCCAACCACGCTCGATAAGAAGATTATATAACGGCTTTGGTGCTCGCATTCTTCTATAATATTCCTGCACAATAGTACCGAGTGGATGGTTGGACATATTGATAATCGTGGCCCCCTCCTTCGATAGTGCCGTTTGTACGTCTGACAATTCTTTGACAAGAATTTCATGAAGCGCCGTTAGCCCGCCCTCTTGTTGTGTAAATGGCCCCGTTGCGCTTTCTCCCAGATTGAATCCATTATCCAGTCCCTCCTCGCCATGCGGCGTAGAAACACCGACAAATATATCACTAATCGTTTTGAGATGGCATTCCTCCCCTCTTTGTTTTTTTAACGTGAGAAGATTACTAAAATACGCCGAGCCGACAGCATGTGACTCTCCTGTTTTGATATCAGAAAATACCTTTTCAATTTCTGCCCCGACCGTAAAATCTCGCTCTTCATTCTCCATAGATAACGAACTCAATCTCAGTAAATAGTTATTTCTTCATCTGTTTTCTCATAAATGTCTTAAGAAAATCGATATACTATACTCCTCGGGGTTTTCTGTACGGCAGTATAGGCTGTTTAGGAGTGAATTTCAATACTGATAATGAGTTAATGGTTGTAGACTGACGGTGGTGGCGATTTCTCCGAAGAGCGATCGCTGTTTTTCTGTTTCGACGCTGACTGGTTCGCCGGTGAGCGTTCGAGATGACCCGATGGTCGTCTCGGATTCATTGCACCGCTCCTGCGCGATTGTAGCGCTTCGTTTTTCGGGCTCGGAACGGAAAAAATGAATTTTTCATGCGGTGTCTGATAGTTCAGGGACTCGTGGGGACGGACCGTGTTAAAGAAGGTCATGTACTCCCCAATTCCTCGGTGCGCTTCATCACGGTTCACGTATCCCTTGATATACACGTTCTCGTACTTGAGTGAGCGCCAGAACCGTTCAGTGAAAATGTTGTCCATACACCTGCCCCTGCCGTCCATGCTGATCTTAATCTTGTTCTCTTTGAGGATTGCGATCCATTCAAGAGCCGTGAAGTGGCTACCCTGGTCAGAGTTGAAGATCTCTGGTGTGCCGTATATTCGGATTGCTTCGTTGAGAGCATCGAGACAGAAAGGCAGGTGGAGACTCTCGGACAGTCGCCAGGAGAGCACATACCGTGAATACCAGTCGATGATGGCGATGAGGTAGCACCATCCCTGCGCAAGCTTGATGTAGGTGATGTCGGTTGCCCAGACCTGATTTGGGCGTATGATTGCAATATTTCTTAGGAGATAGGGGTACGTTTTGGAGAGTGGGCATGGCTTGGAGAGGTTCGGCTTTGGGTAGATCGCCATGAGGTCCATGAGCCGCATGAGGCGGCGGACACGATCGATGCCAGCGATGATGCCGCACTCTCTTTTAAGAGCCGCTCGCATCTTGGGTACCCCGTAGAAGGGATACTTCGTGAATGTCTCGTCAATCGCGTCCATGGTTTGCTTGTCGTTCGAACGATCGATCGGTTCGTAGTACAGGCTCTGCCGAGAAACGCCGAGAAGATCACAGGCACGAGAGCGCGATATGTCCCGAATCTTACGACCAATGATATCCAGTCGTTCGTCACGGGTCAGCGATGTGCAGATTTTTTTTCAACCACTCAAGTTCAGTGTCGCGCTTGCCGATGATCCGGTACAGTTCGTCGATTTTTTGTTGGTCGGTCTTACCATGTTTGGTGCGCTTGTCGGAGAAGAGCGCAACGAGATTGTCCAATACATGCTTTTTCCATTCGCCGATCTGGGTCGGATGTACCTCGTTGACAGAGGCGAGTTCGTTGATCGTTTTACCGCTCCGAAGCGCTTCGAGAGCGACGGAGGCTTTAAACTGCGGGGTAAATACTTTTCGCATAGGAGGAGATTATGGATTGATCTTTACTCCTATTGTGCAGCCTTTTTGCTATCCTAAATAGTTGTCCAAATTTCCCAGAGGGGTATATACCCCGATCCAGCAACCCTCTTAAGCAATTCAAGATCGCCTGTCGCATCCTTAATGTTATGATCGGCATCTCCCTTATATCGCTCAATCATCTCATCGAGCGTCAATTCGCTTGCGCTTCCGTCCATAATATTTTTTAACAAAATCTCGTGAGGACCGGCAGGATAATAGACGGGCTTTCCACCAACCGTCACCGTTACAAAAATCGGACGCGGCCCAGCCCATCCCCCCTCTGCGGTCTTTCCGCGGGCAGCGGTGTTTGTCTGATACAGGCGCGCACTCATGCTCTTCACGGGATGGAGAGAGGCGAGATGCTCTTGGATAATATTAAATTTCTCCTCAGTTGCCCCTCCAAATTTAATAACACCGTTTGGTGCTTCAGGAGAAACGCGCTGGATATTACCAAACAAAAATGTATGGGCTGCAATGTATGCCATTGCATTTCTTTCCCCCTCATCGCCTCCTCGATTTCTTCCAAGAATAGCGAGCTCGCCAAGAGCTATCTGCAACGGTGAAAATTCCTTGCGCGTTTTAGGATTGCGCAAGTCTTGTTCCCCGGGACGCTGGATTGTACCCAAATAGTACAAATCCCCCTGGTATGTCCCGCCCATACTCTGTTCAAAAGAAGGGATGGAAAATGTAACAAACGGCTTACAATCAGGGTAATAGGAATCAATAAAATCATTCAATAAGGCATTTGTGTCATACGCATTTGTCCATGCTCTGTCCTCATCCATTTTATTAAAATGAACCGCGAGAACCTGCCCGTTCACAACACGAAGCTTTGGTGGCTTAACACCCGCTGCGACAAATGTTCGAATCGTTTGAAGGGCGGGAATAACATATGCAGGAATTCGAATATTTAAATCATGGTCACTCCCCCCAAATCCCGTAATGATTTCAACCTTATAATGGGGATAAATAATTGAATTAAGAACCTCGTGGCATAATTGCTGTTCCCCGGCAGGATTGATGCGCTCAATCGTTTCACTCGATACCATACCCCCTAATACTTTCGCGAGTTTTGTTGCTGTCGCTTCAACGTGTTTTACAAGGACATCCCGAT
>CAYJLM010000025.1:0-14166 GCA_964370875.1 uncultured Gammaproteobacteria bacterium
GGAAGCGACTTCCATCAGCCAGGGAACAGTTGAGCGTCCAGTAGTCATTGTATGTACAACGTTTTCATTGCGACTCATTTTAAGCGGCAGCTAAAATCATACGAAAAGAAGTATCGAACTATCGTAAGTGACGTTGCTGATTTATTGGATGGTTTTGACAAAAAATATCATACTGATCTGGGTGGCGGTCTTTATAAAGCAAGATTGAAGAGTGGCTGCCTGCCGCGCGGAAAAAGTAAGTTCTTTCGCGTGGTTATTTTTTTTATAGAAGTTGAAAAAATTCTTGCACCGATCGCGATATATTTCAAAGGTGATCGAGAGGATATATCAAAAAAAGAACTGAATGATCATTTGGAAGAGGTTTGTTTTGAGCTTCGGAGTGAGGGGGTGTATCGAATATGAAAAGCCTGATCACTAAGACGTGCTTGCAGGGCAATAAAAAATTCGAGATATCAGTGCTTGAGCAAGAATTGCGCGACAAATTGGGCGTACCGCTTCCCGATGTTCATCCGTACGAGCGGATGAGGGAGCTGATGAATTATTAGACAGGTTTGATTCGTGATTGTTACTCTATCGTGAGCGTGCTATAATAGCACAAGGTACGATAGCATTTACTTTTTTTGATTTGAGTTTTTATATGGGAAAAGGAGATAATAGACAGCGGAAGGAAGTGAAAAAGCCAAAGAAGGACAAGAAGAAATAGCGCGCGCGTCCTATGTGCTTTTCACCAGAAGCGAGCTTCATTGCCAGTGCGGGTTTGGCCGCGGTTAGTGTGCCCACCCTCAAGATGGCCAGGAAGAACGAGAAAATTTTTGCGGCAATTCCCCTAATATTTGCAATCCAGCAGGGTGTTGAGGGTGTTCAATGGCTTACCCTGCAAAATGGCGGGGTGAATATAGCCGCGGGGTATGCGTTTCTTTTCTTCGCCATGCTTTTGTGGCCTGTTTTTGTCCCACTAGCGGTATTCAATCTTGATGAACATCGTCGTCATATCCTGAAGTGGTTTATTGGTCTTGGCGCATTGCTGTTTGCATATTTTCTTTTCCTGCTGACTCTCACGCCGCTTTCGATCAGTATCGTGAACAGATGCATTGTGTATCATCTCGATTTTCCGTCACAGGTCGCTCTTGGGTTTGGCATGCTCTACGTTTTGGTTGTGACAGGATCGTTCATGTTTTCTAGTAGACGCGAGGTTCAGTGGTTCGGCGTGATTACGTTTTTTTCCGCATTTATCGCGGGTCAGTATTTCTTGTGGGCATTTGTTTCAGTGTGGTGTTTTTTTGCGGCCCTCTTGAGCTCGCTTATTTTCCTCTATTTATTCTTTCGACGGAAAAATAGTATGAGAGTTTAGAGAAATAGATTCCAGGTCATTTCTGAACCAATTTCATTTCAAAAAAGATGATGAATGCGAAGGAATACTTCCGTATTCCGACAAGTACAGCGTTTTTTTGGGATGAAATTGGACGGAAAGGAGCCGGAAGAAAGTAGCACCTGCTATTTCTCTATACTCTCAGCATATAATTTTTACCATATGAAATACATCATTTCGTTGGTCGTGGCGGTGGTTCTCTTTGGAATCATGTCGGTTACATCGGTGCACGCCGAGTGCGTGCGTCCCCAAAGCTGTGCGGGGCAATGCCAGTCATATGGCGATGCATTGCAATACGCCCAATATGATAGTTGTATGGCGACGTGCAATAGCACTACAGGGCAGAAGTACCAAGAATATCTCAACTGTGTAGAGCAAGAAAAAAAACAGGCACAGCCACAGCCCGTTTCGATGCCGACTACCTCGCCGATTATGACGCCGGCACCTGCGCAATCATTTTCGTCAACTACTTCGGAGTTAACAGGCAAAAAGTTCACCTATCCGGAAAGCAGGGAGCTCTATGACAAAACTCTCTCTGCGCTAAAAGCAGGTACAGCCACATCGGCAGATGTGGGTAATGGCGGCGACAAGGATCCGGGCAAACCGGTGAGAGATCGCGTGAGAGATCGCGTGAGAGATCAGCAAATCGCCTGCAATGTGCCCTGCGAAAATAAGCCCAATGAAAGCACATGCAGGGACGCATGCTACCAAACCGCTAAACCAATCTATGACGAGATGGATAGTGCGCGCCAAAACGCGCTTGATGATTGGTATGCGTCAACGAGTGCTTCAAAGAATCAGCAAGTAGCACCACTTCAGCTATCTGAAATTCAGAAGCAACAGCAGGCAGAAGGGCAGTATACTAAGGAGTGCGGGGGCGCTCAGGAAGGCGATCCGCACTATCAGGTATGCATTGCCCGCAAGGATGTTCTTGATCAGCAGCGCGCGAATATCGTATACAGGGTAATGAAGGGGATGAAGAAGGGTGAGATTCTTTCAGCGCCGACAGATAAAAAAATGTCTATCGACATCACTAACGGAACCATTAATGCGCGCGAGGGTTCATCGTTACGGTACATGGCTGAGGACACATGGATTGCGGCTAGGGGTGCATTCCGTTTTGTTATTGAAGGGCTAGCTGCTCGTCGTCAAATAAAAGTAACATCACTCACCGCAGTCGCTGCAGTACGAGGAACACAATTTTTACTTAAAACACAAGGCGATACGACAGACATTCAGGTATTAAAAGGAATGGTGACACTTTCTGATGCGCTTAATAAGAAAAAGATTGATGTAAAGGAGGGATTTCAGGCATCAGTGAAAGGTAAGACCGTCAGAAAAGCAGTCAAGTTTAATGCCGCGTCACTCGATACATGGTACAACGATATACCACCAAGCGCGGGTTTCTGGGAGGAGAGCTGGAAAAAGGTATCATCAACCACATCATATAAGCGCGAGTGCGTGACAACCGCCGGCACAGCAACGTCAACACAGGAGCTCACTGCCGAGGAGCAGGCGCAGGTAGAAAAGGTAAATACCGCGCTCAAGAAGTTTCGGATTAAGGAGGTCAATACAATTGACGCACGAACAAAGAAGCTGTATGTATCGCGCGAAAAAACAGATTCAGACGGAAAGCGCCTGACAGAAATTGCGGCGGACGCGAAGAAAATGTATTATCGAGGTCCAAAGATAAAGTCATGGAAGGCATACCCCGATGCGAAATTCTCCGCGGAACTATTTCGCTCGGCCAGTACAAAAAATTTGTCATACTCGTTTGACAAGCCATCATTTGATTTTCAGCAATGGAGCGGCGCATTGGCGAGAACAGCCCAGTATGCTGGCGCATACACCTTGGACGGAGTAGATGAGCTTGTTGGTAATCTTTTCAATGTTTCTCCAGAGCAGGGACAGGAGAAGGCGTACACGACGATCAGTGTTGATGAGGCAAACAAGCTCTGGACACGTTACAACACAACAGTAAATGTTAAATCAGGAAAATTGAACATGCCCGTCACACAAGTCTGCACACTGAGCTATGGCGATGCGGCAAAAATTGCCCTTCCCAAAAAGGCGCAATCCGTAGGCGCGGCTATTGGGAACAAGGAGCTAATGGAAGTATCCGAGGCGGTGCAGTAATGTGTTCACGGTGATTGTATGAGTTTGTAGTGTTGGCAAGGACAAACAAAGCAGGTAAGATGGTGGCATGACCCAATCTGAAAGTTTAGCAATCATGAAAACCGGCGCGAGTGTCTTTCTGACCGGCGAGCCGGGCGCCGGCAAGACGCATACTGTCAATGAGTATGTGTCGTATTTGCGCTACACAGGGATTGACGTGGCAATCACCGCATCTACCGGCATTGCCGCAACGCATATCGGAGGCATGACGATTCACTCGTGGAGCGGGATCGGAATAAAAACAGTGATGGACAAGCGCGAGTTGGATGCATTGGCAAAAAACAAACAAGTCGGCGCTCGTGTGAGGAAAGCGAAAGTGCTCATTATCGACGAGATATCCATGCTTTCCGCGCTTACGCTTTCTCTGGTGGACGCGGTTTGCCGGAGGATGAAAAAAAATCCGCTACCCTTCGGGGGCATGCAGGTTATTCTTGTTGGCGATTTTTTTCAGTTGCCGCCCATCACCAAGAACGAGCAGGGTTTCGGCGCGCAGTCAGCATCACCTAGCGAGAATGTCGGACGATTTTCCTGTGACGCGAGTGCCTGGAAGCAGCTGAAACCCAACATATGCTATCTGACAGAACAACATAGGCAGGATGATCGCGATTATCTTGGCGTACTCTCCGCGATCAGGAAGAATATGTTTTGCAGTAATCACCTTGCCACGCTCCAAAAGAGAAAGATAGAACAGTCGGGCGCGCCATCCGGCGTACCAAAACTGTATACGCACAACATTGACGTTGACACTGTCAATAGCGAAATACTCAGCAAGCTTCCGAGCAAAGAGCGCACATTTTCCATGTCTTCCGATGGGTATGAGCGTATTGTGTCCGCATTGCAAAAAACATGTCTTTCACCCGAACAGTTGCGACTCAAGGTGGGCGCGGCTGTCATGTTTACCAAAAATAATCAGAAGGAAGGATTTGTGAACGGGACGCTCGGTACTGTCGAGGAATTCGACGCGCACACCGGATACCCGCGCGTGAGAACGAGGGGTGGAAGGATTATCGATACGGAGCCGATGGATTGGATTGTGGAGGAAAACGGCGAGACACGGGCAAAAATTACTCAAATACCACTTCGCCTTGCCTGGGCGCTCACAGTTCATAAAAGCCAGGGGCTCAGTTTGGACGCGGCGGTGATGGATCTCAAGGGTGTGTTTGAATTTGGGCAGGGGTATGTTGCGCTTTCGCGCGTGAGACGGCTTGACGGGCTCTATCTCCTTGGGTGGAATGAGCGTGCATTCCGTGTTCACCCAGACGTACTGGCGCAAGATAGCGATTTTCGCGCTCAATCAGAGCGGGCAGTACAGGATCTCGCGCGCAAGAACAGCGCTGATCTTGAGAACCTCACCAACAGATTTGTCCTTATGTGTGGTGGTCGTGCCGGTAGTGTGCAGGAAATGAAAAAAAATCCGACGGAAAAGATTGATGGATTTGCAAAGATTCGTGAAAAACATACAAACGCATATCGCGCGTGGGACGAGGAGCAAGACGCCGAATTGAAGGAGCTTTTTTTGGGCGGCGTTGCGATTAAGGATTTGGCGAAAGAATTTTCTCGTACGCCGGGAAGTATCCGTTCTCGTCTTGTGAAAAATAATCTCATAGAGCGGACATGAAACGCTTTGACGGTATTGTTATTGGCGGCGGTGCGGCCGGGATGATGGCTGCCGGATGCGCGGCCCAGCGAGGGAAGCGCGTTCTTGTATTGGAAAAAAACAATTCACTCGGAGAGAAGCTGATTATTACCGGTGGCGGACGGTGCAATATTACTAATGCTCAGTTTAATGAGCGCCTGCTCCTGAAAAATTACGGAAATGCCGCTTCTTTTTTATTTTCTTCATTTTCGCAATTCGGCGTACAGGATACCTTTGACTTTTTTCAATCCCACGGCCTGCCGTTTATCGTCGAGGAGGGAAATCGCGCTTTTCCAAGCACGCAGCGCGCGACTGATGTGCGGCGTGTTTTGGAAAAATATATGAAAGATAATGGCGTCACAGTAAAGACCGGCGCGCGGGTTACGCATATTCGCTCAGAAGGAGGGGTAATAACAGGGGTAGATGTTAACGGCATTCGCTATAATGCAAACGCGGTGATACTTGCTACCGGCGGCACGTCCCATCCCGAAACAGGGTCAACAGGGGATGGATTTGCCTGGCTCCGAACGCTTGGGCATACAGTGCACGCACCTACGCCTTCTATCGTACCGTTGGAAGTCGCGGAAGAGTCGATACGGGAGCTTGCGGGCGTATCGATGTCGGGGGTAAAGATAACGTATTACGCACATGACAAAAAAGCATTTTCTCGGAAAGGCAATCTTTTGTTTACCCATTTTGGCATATCGGGTCCCGTGGTGCTCAACAGCTCGGGAAAAGTTGCGGATTTATTACATGAAGGCAGGGTATCGGCGCGTATAGATTTTTTTCCTGAGGAGAATGAACGCGAGCTGGATGAGAGGATTATCGAGCTCTTTGATCAGAATAAAAATAAGGTTTTGAGAAATATCTTTAATCTTCTTGCGCCGCAACAGCTTCTTTCTTGCATGAAGGGCATCTCGGGTGAAGAAAGAGTTCACAGTATTACAAAAGAACAACGGAGGACAATCGTTCTGACCCTCAAGGCACTGCCGCTGACTATTACGCGACTCATGGGACTTGACCGTGCGGTTGTGGTCGATGGAGGCGTCGATTTGAAAGAAATTCATAATAAAACCATGCGTTCGACACTGTACGATAATCTGTATATTGTCGGCGATCTTCTCGATATTAATCGGCCATCCGGCGGGTTTTCACTCCAGCTCTGCTGGACAACTGGCTGGGTCGCGGGGAGCTACGCATAGGGCGTTGACAGAATTCCTTTAATTTGCTATACCTTACTCTTAAGCACGAGTTATTTTGAGAATGGAGTCGAGTTTTCAAGCAAGAAGTGCACTTTATTTTTTTTCCATATACCTATGAACGGAGTTATTAAAAAGAAGACCGACAAGGGTTTTGGTTTCATTGCAGTTGATGGACAAGCAAAGGATTTGTTTTTCCACAGCTCAGCTCTTGTTGGCGTCACCTTTGACGAGCTTCAGGAAGGCGACAATGTCACCTTTGATATCCAGGATTCGCCAAAAGGACCAAACGCGGTCAACGTACAGCGCGCTGCATAAACAGCACAAAAACAATCGACCCGCCATCCGGCGGGTTTTTTGTTTTATGCGGGCGTGATATAGTGCCTGCATATATGAGCATCCTTGCGAAAATAACACTCCATGATCGGACGGTTTTCTATACCGTTAAAAAAAGTGACCGTGCAAAGCATGTGCGAATCTCTATTGGCTGTGATGGTGTCGTTGTTACTCAACCAGTCGGCATCTCGCTAGAGAGAATAGAAGAGATAGTGCTGGGGAAAATGCACTGGGTTGCCAGGAAGATAGATTTTTTTAATACACTGGGCTACCAGCATCGATCGACTCGTGAGGAATATCTGGGTGCTCGCGAGGAGGCATTGGCGCTTGTACGATCGCGGATTGAATACTTCAATACAACGTATAGATACGTTTTTCAGAACATTTCAATCCGGAACCAAAGAACGCGATGGGGAAGCTGTTCGCGCCGCGGCAATTTGCAATTTAACTATCGTATCATTCATCTCCCGCAAGAGCTGGTTGATTATATTGTCGTGCATGAACTGTGCCATTTGGCAGAGCTGAATCACTCGGGACGGTTTTGGAAGCTTGTCGAGCGGCAGATTCCACGGCATAATGAACTGAGGCGCGAACTCAAGCGCCATAGATTATAATATGAAACAACATTTTGAGGGGCCTGCGAGCCCCGCAGAGCAATTCAGGACAAAAATAAAACGCGAGCTGAGTGCACACAAGGAGCAGCCACCGGCCAACGTGCGAATTGCTCTCAAGGAAAAGCACGCTTTGTCTTTGTACCAACTTGCGCGGGCACTGCATCGGCGTCAGCGCCTGCATCAGAATGAAGGCATGCCGCTTGACACGAGGGAATTTGATGAGCCTGTGCGAGTAAAGGATGTGGAGGTTGCGGCGGTGTCCAATGAGCCAGCTCTGTATGAGACGTTTGAATATATCAAAGATTTATCTGGAGCGGGTATTGGTGTCGGCGTTGACCAGATGCTTGATATTGCGGTGAATACAAACTTACGCGAGGTCACCATTCTCGATATTAATCCACCCGGTATCGCATCGACGCGGTCACTCCTTGAAATCGGGCGTCAGTTTCACGCTCTTCTTGGAAGGTATCCTTCCATAAAGGAATATCTTGAGCTGCTTGAGCAAAAAAATCTCCCACTTGCACTTCAAATGATCGCTCCGGTTCTCTCAGGCAATGAGTTGGCACTTGCTGGCAAGCAATTTACAAAGTCATCATTTGCACAAACAGAGTTTAGGGAGGGGTTCATGAAGGGGCCGCCATTAATTCATCTCTATCTTTCAGTCAAAGCAAAAGAACACGGAGTTAATTCATGGATTTCGAAGGATGAAAATCTTGAGAAAGTAATTCGCATGTATGAAGAGGGAACCATTCGCCTTGTCCATGGCGATATGGCGGGAAGCCACTCGATGGCGACACTGGCACGACAGCTGTCTGAACGCAACGTTCCGCTTTCGTTGCTCTATCTTTCAAACGCCCTCACCTTTCTTGGGGAGTCGGGCGTGGCACTGGCGGGGAAATGGCAGAAATTTTTTGAAAATCTGAGGAAATTTCCCGTGGATGACCGATCGGTTGTCCTGTATTCTGAAAAGATTGGCAGTCCCGTAGAGAAGCCCTACGGGTTTAGTGAGGATCCTTATCTTGACTACCTTTCAAAACCACCATGGTCACATATTGTCCATGCGACAGGTGATTTTATGCACTACGCGGATTTTCCGGATTCTCGCGATCCGGCTGATCTCATGAAAAAATATATAATGAATTTGAAAGACACTCAGAAGGGGGCTGTCACTATTCCAAAGAAAGGTATTTATCTTGTTGGGCTACATAATAAATCACAGCGAGAGCAAAAGAGCAGTCTTCGGCCTGTTAGTGAAAAATGGTACTAGGAAACAAAGTGATGTATAATGAACAAGCATTATGAGTCTGTAGAAAAATAGATTCCCGGTCAGTTCCGATTTAATTTTTTTTCAAAAAAGATGATGAGTGCGGCAAGATACCTGCCGTATTCTGACAAGTTCAGCGCTTTTTTGGGGAAAAATTGGACGGAAATGAGCCGGAAGAAAGTATCGCCTGTTATTTTTCTACAGACTCAATATACCATCATAGTATGCCTATCTGCTCAATCACCGGATTATCGTTTGAACACCACGAACTTGAAAAGCGCCACTACGAGCGTTTTGGGTTTCCCGTGCCCGATATTCATCCAATCGCGCGGTTTGCGTTGCGGTTGTGTCATGGCAACAACTGGTCATTATACTGGACGAGCGACGCGCGAACCGGAAAGAAGCTGCTTTCCTGCCACGACCCCAAGGATGGTGAGCAAATCGTTGACCATCATTATTGGATGAGTGATGAATTTGATGCGAAAGAGTATGGGCGCGAATTTGATTTTTCGCGTGGTTTTTTCGAGCAGTATTTTGAAATGGTGCGCAGTATCCCAAAGCCCAATGTAACGATTGTAAATTGTACGAATGTCGAGTACGCGAATCATGTGTTCAATTCGAAGAATTGTTACCTTTGTTTTATTTGTTTTGACAGCGAGAATGTTTTGTATTCGTTTCGATCGCGGGCTTCACGAGATTGTCTTTCTATCATGAACAGCAGGAGCTGTGAGCTGTGTTATCAATGCATCCACTGTTCTGAATGCTATGATGTTCAATTTGCGGAATTCTCTTCGCATTGCAACGCATCTCGCTTTCTGTCAAATTGTAATGATTGCATGGATTGCTACCAGTGCGCGAATCTTAAATCAAAACAGTACTGCATTCAAAACACCCAATATACAAAGGAAGACTATGCGGCGAAGATGAACGAAATAGATCTTTCATCATATGCGCAATTCCAAAAAGAATATGAGCAGTGGCAAACTTTTCTTGCAACGCAGCCAATCCAAGCAGAGCGTAATATCGCCTGCGAGGATTCTACTGGTACGTTTTTGACAAATTGCCGTTCGTGCTATTTTTGCTCAAACCTTTCAAATGGTGAGAACTGTGTGAATAGTTTTGGAAATAACAGTGTTGAGCTGTGTGACTCAGCGGGGGAAAACTCTCAATACGGTTTGATGAACGTGGGGTTCATAGAATCTCAGGACGTTGCATATACACTTGTGGCAAGGAATTGCTATGCTCTTCGCTACTCTCAGTACATGCTTCAATCGCATGATTGTTTTGGGTGCTATGGGTTGAAAAAATCATCCCATTGCATTCTCAATAGAGAATATTCGCCCGAGGAGTATGCGCGTCTTCAAGAACGCATTACCGATCACATGAAGAATACGGGCGAGTGGGGGAAATTTTTTCCTCCACAATACAGTCCGTTTTTTTATGACGATACGAATGCAGTCGGCGTATTGATGTCAGGGTTTGATGATTGTGATTCGGTGGCACGAAACATCGGTATGCGCGTTCGAGACACAGGAGAAGAAAAGAATCACGATGCGGTGCCGGCAGGTCAGATGAGCGACAAGTGCGATGAATTTTCAAAGCAGGCGCTTGATACTGTCTGGGCATGTGAGAAGTCCGGTGCCGCCTTTAAAGTAACAGGCCAGGAACTTCGTCTCTATCAGCGCATGCGCGTGCCGGTACCCCGTATATCATGGCGGGTTCAGTTTGAACTGTATTCTCCACTGATGTATCCCGTTCCCCATGATGCAGTATGCTCACGGTGTGGTAAGGAAATCTATTCATACATCCATCCACGAAAAACAGCGCGAAGAATTCTATGTGATGGTTGCTTTGATGAAACGCGGAATTAGATTTTTGCTGTTCAAAAACGAATTTTTGGCATATACTAAATTCAGCTCCAGAGCCCTGGGGTCGGATAAACTCCAGACATTAACCCCCATACCAAGCCCCACAGCGCTGGGGCAGGGTATAACACCGTGAAATGAAAGAGCCAGCAATCTTCCGTCTCCGCTTTCCCTATGAGGATGGCATTGTAAAACCCTCCGATCGTATCAAGAGATACGAGCGTTTGCTGTACAATTTTTTTCAGCTCCTTCTTCGCAAAAAACAGACTATTTCTCTTGAGGTCGTCGTGATCTCAAACATCATTCGGTTTTATGTTGTTGCCGAGAAAGCGCTCGCTCCGGCAATGACGTCATTGGCATTTGCGGAATTTCCCGATGTTGAGTTTGCCGAAGTCCCCCGATATGACGAGATAGACCGCCTGCCACAGCAAGCGCTGGGGTTTTACTTACAGCTTGTCGGAAGCAAGGCCTTTTCACTGCGTACTGCCAGCAAGATGCAGTCGGATCCTTTGATGCCGTTTTTTAATCTCCTTTCAGACTTGCCGCCGGCTGACGCGGCGATGTACCAAGTGATGCTTGAGCCGGTATACGAAGGTGTTGAAGGGGAGTCGGGCGGTGGTGTATATGGGTTTTCGGAAAAAGAAGAAGTGGGCGAGGTGCACACCAAGTACAAAACCGATATTCGGTTGTTGTATTTCTTCCCGCCGGGAGGACGCGACGCGAAAACAATTTATGATTTCTTTGAAAATATTTTTACACCGTTTGCGACAGAGCGCAATCATATTGAGGTAAGAGTGGCAAAGGATTTGAAAACATTCGTCAATAACACGCTTAGCCATACAATGGAAAAGACAATGACGCTCACCACCGAGGAGGTTGCGTCGTTCTATCATTCTCCCGATCCGGCTGCAAAGATTCGCGGTGTTGACTGGCTGTTTTCGCGGAAAGCAGAACCGCCGCTTTCCCTGCCAACCGCCAACACCTGTTCGCCTGATCAGATTTCACTTTTTGGTGTTACGAATTTCCGCGGGCGAGAGGTGACGTTTGGTCTTATGCGCGAAGATCGCCGACGACACCTGTATGCTGTTGGAAAATCCGGATCAGGAAAGAGCAAGCTTCTCGAAAAGCTTATTGCCGATGATATCGTGCATGGCAAGGGTGTGTGCGTGATTGACCCTCACGGCGACCTTATTCAGGCCGCATTGCGCTATGTTCCCGATCATCGCCAAAAGGATCTTGTCTATTTCAATCCTTCCGACCTTGATTTCCCGATCGCGTTCAATCCTATTGAAAATGTTGAACGGGAATACAAACAACAGGTGACATACAGCTTGATTGAAATTTTTAAAAAGTTTTTCGGCGGTGACTGGACGCCAAAGATCGAACACGTATTTCGATTTACGATTTTGGCACTGCTTGACTTCAAACAGGCGACATTGATGAGCGTGCAGAAGATGCTGACCGACCGACCGTATCGCCAAATGATTATTGAGCATATTCAGGACCAGGTTGTGAAGAAGTTCTGGGCAAATGAGTTTTCCAGCTGGTCAGAAAAGTTTGACAACGAGGCAATCGTCCCGCTGGTTAACAAGCTCGGGCAATTTTTGGCAAATGAAATGGTTCGCAATATTGTCTCACAGGCGAAGAACAAGGTAGACATGGATGATATTATGAATAACAGCAGAATTCTTCTGATCGAGCTTTCAAAAGGAAAATTGGGAGATGAAAACTCATCTCTCCTCGGATCGCTTCTTATTACAAAGATTCAACAGCAAGGCATGAAGCGCGCGTTTATGGAAGAAAAAAAGCGCGCTGATTTCTATCTCTATGTCGACGAGTTTCAAAATTTCTCCACGAAGACGTTTGACGATATTCTCTCTGAGGCGCGAAAATATCGCATCAATCTGACGGTCTCGCATCAATTCTTGGGTCAGCTTTCACAGAACGCGCGCGAGACGGTATTTGGCAACGTCGGGTCGATGATCACCTTCCGTATGGGCGCGGATGACGCGGCGTACTTGGCGCAAGAGTTTGCCCCGCGTTTTTCCGGACACGATATTATGAATCTCGATGTTCGCGCGCTGTATGTGAAGATGTCGATTGGCGGATCGACCCCGCCGGCTTTTTCAGCAACAACGGTACGCGTCGATACGCCGGAAAGAACGCCGGAGGAATTTCAGCGCCTTATTGACACGAGTCGGGAAAAATACGCGACTCCGATTGCGCAAGTCATGGAGGAATTTGAAACGCTTTATGAAAATAGAAAGCCGGAGGGCGTAAAAGAGGAGACGGCCGCGGCGGCACAAGAGGAAGATTTCGACGCTCCAATAGTGTAAGATCTCATTGTAGGTTGAGGTCGGAAAACAGCAATAAATAACTCATTGTAAATTATTTATGAATATCTCATTTGGAGGATCACCCCTAATGAACGCCCAGCCCCATCAGATTACTCGACAGAATCCTGTTCATTTGTTTCTTTTTGCTCTTGTTTTTGTGATGATTGGTGGCGGAACGTTGTTTTTCTGGGGTATTCCCACAATACAGAAGGCATATGAGAGTGTGCATTGGCCGTCAGTACAGGGTGCGATTATCGTCTCACATTTTTCGTCAGATTCTGATTCAGATGGAACGACGTACAAAGCTGATATTGGGTATGATTATAGTATCAATGGGCAGAATCTAAGCGGAAGTACTGTGTCCTTTGGGGCACCTAATTCTTCGAACGCTTCAGAGATTCGAGCGATTGTAAATCATTACCCGCTTGGCGCGTTGGTACCGGTCTACTATAACCCGGACGATCCGAGTATATCTGTTTTAGAACCAGGAATAAACTGGAGCATCTTTTTTATTGCTGGAATTGGTGCACTTTTCCTTTTAGTCGGTCTTATTATGGCAGTACAAGCCCTAAAAGGAAAACCTAAGGGTAATGCCAAGGGACAGCAGGAACCAACACAACCAGTCGGATCAATATCTTAATAGAGCATGAAGTTCACACTATGAAAATCGAGAGAGTATACACACAAGCACATGCAGCTGTCGGGGCGATCTTGGAACGAGACGGCAAGATATTGCTTGTCCATGAATATTGTCCCGGACATCCCGATCATGAAAAATGGCACTTTCCGGCCGGATGGGTGGAGCTGGGGGAGAATCCGTTTGAATCGGTTGTCCGAGAGATCAAAGAAGAGACGGGGTATGATTTTACACCGACAGCAATTTTGGGCGTGTATTCCATGGTACGCAAAGACACGACTGGAAAGATGAAAGATGATCCGAGTAGCTATGTCCATGGATTCCGTATTGTGTTTTTGGGAGAAATTAATGGTGAGCAAAGCAAGCTGACGGAAGGAGATATTTCAGATACTCAGTGGTACGCGCCTGAGGAAATAGAGGCGATGGATGATATGGTGCTTCGCGATCGTGACGTCAAGAAAATGGTGCGTGATTATTTTGCAGGGAAGAAATATCCGCTTGAGCTTCTTGTCCATACCGTGCGCGAAAGTTAATAGGATTCCCTAAAAGATTGACGACCACAAAGTAGTTGACTAGAGGGAAGTATTTGGTAGAGTTAAACTGTTTTAATCGGTGACTATATGACCTCACAAGACATTCGAAAAAAGTTTTTAGGATATTTCAAGGAGCAGGGGCATGCGGTGGTACCATCGTCATCGCTTTTACCCGATGATCCATCGGTGCTTTTGACGTCTG
>CAYJLM010000026.1:0-13607 GCA_964370875.1 uncultured Gammaproteobacteria bacterium
CATGGTGCTCGCGGTAGCACAGTATAACCAGTTTCTTGCATCGACCGCTGTGAGCTATGGATGGGTTGTTGTTCGCGATGTCGTTAATATGGGGTTTGTCGTTGTGCTTCTGGCAATTGCTATTGGGACTATTCTGCAACAGCAGCAATACAACTATTCTCAGACACTGCCAAAATTTCTTGCCGCGGCAATCCTCGTTAATTTTTCCAAAACAATCTGCGGGCTTTTCATCGATGCCGCACAAATAGTCATGATGACATTTGTCGGGGCATTCTCGCAAGCAGGCGGCGGGAATTTTGCCGTGCTTATAGGTCTCAACCGACTCTTAACATTGACGGTGTTTGGAAGTGATGAAGTTAGATATGATGGTCTCGCTGCGCTATCAGGATTGGTTCTCGCGCTCATATTTGTCAGCTTGGCGCTCATTGTTATTGGGGTTATGGTGGCGATTCTTGTTATTCGCATTATTGCTCTGTGGTTTCTTATCATTCTCTCGCCTGCCGCCTTTTTCCTCATGTCTCTTCCGAACGATCGCGGATATGCGTCAAAATGGTGGGATCAGTTTATTAATTATTTGTTGGTCGGACCGGTGATGGCATTTTTTCTCTGGCTATCCTTTACGATTGTTTCGGTCGCTCAGGGCACCATTAATGATTCGAATGATATTTATATTGCAACAGAGCTCGGCGTACATTTCGAAGATCGAAAGTGGCTGGCAACTCAGATTCAACAGGGCGCAACAAGTGGACTATCGACCCTTGGCGGTATGGCGGGATACATTCTTGGTATCGGCCTTCTGATGGGTTCGCTGATGGCGGCACAGCAGCTTTCCTCGGTAGGTGGAAGTATTGCCGGCGGTGCCCTCTCAGGATTCAAAGACTATATGCAAGGCAAACGGGGCCCGTTCAATCCGATTCGAACGGCGCGTGAGGTTGGTAGCGGACTTGCCGGACGATGGGAGAAGCGTCGCAAGGAGCGTGTGGAGCGGCTGACCGATCGTGTTCAGGGTGCGATTGGTGTTGTGTCTACTGTCGGTCGTGCAACCGGCCAGCGCCTGTATCGTGGTGCCATGCAAACTGAAGCGGGGCAGGCGGTTGCTCGCGGGTATCGTCAAGTCGAACAGGGTCTGGACCGAGCGATCCAGGTATCGACAGGGGCGCTCACGGGAGGTCATTTTGAGCTTGGATTTGGTCGGGATTTTCGCGGGCGTATTGAGGAGCAAAAAAGAACCGCCGCGGGGGAGGCAGATACAAATCGGCATGCATCCGGAACGTTGCGCGCAGATGTTATTCAGCGGCAGAATATGGTCCACGCAGATGAGCTCGAGCGTGACGATCTTCGACAGCAAGCCCTGGCAGCCCGTGCAGCTGGTCAAATTCCCCTTGCAACAACCCTCGAGAATACGGCAACAGCCCGACAGACAAGAATTGACTTAAACAATCAGGTTATTGAACAGCACAATGCCTCTGCCAATGACCATGATAATCTTGCGCAGGCCGCAGACACTCGGGCGCTATTCGCAACATTACGAAAGGGGTTTGCGGGTTTTTTTGGCGCGTCTCTCCGCACTGCTGCCTTGGGATGGACCGGAGCGGGGGCCGCCGCCCTGGGCGGGGCTGCTGCTGGAGCACTCCCGGGGAATCTGATGGCTGCTGCGGTTGTTGGGCCATCTCAAATTAATAGATTGGGGCGGTGGGGCGAGGTTCAAAATGTTGAAGCAAATGAAGCACAAGCTCATGCTGTTGATGCAAATGCCAAAAAGCATTCTGGAAAATCGAACGATGAGGTGAGAGATATGCTGTCTGAAGTCAAGCCGGGATATAACCAAACACCTGAAGAAAGAATGGGATTGATAAAGCATCTACTGGAAAATGAAGGATTTCGCGAACAAGAGATGCCATCAGTTCGTCGGATGATGTATGGAGAAGGTGCAAACCAGGGGACCATTGATTCTATAGAACCAATTATCGAATCGAAATATCCAACACAGGCACTTCGACCTATGGATCCGGGTCGAAGGCAAGAACTATTGAGAAGGGGCGTGCTAAAGCCCGAATCGGCAACGGTTGAATTCATTACAGATGATTTGATTGATGACCTCATGGATCCAACGGTTCGAAAAATGGGGGATTGGATAAAAAATTCTCCCGCTACGGTACGGAATAGATTACAGGAGCTTTTGCGATTACGATTGACTGCAATGCAGGCCCCTGCAGCTGTAGCAGCAGGGGGACCCGCCGCGCCAGTAACACGTAATGCCGCGGGCGATGTGACGGGTCTTAATGAGGGCTATGGACGGTTTCTTTCTAATTATGCGAATTCGGGGGGTGATATGAATGAGCTACTCGCGTTAAATGCAGACGGTTCGGCTGGTGCAGGACATACTGGTTTTCATGGGGCGATTTTGGACGGTATTACTCGTGATTCACGATACTCACAATCATTGTTAGGATTTTCGCCCGGAGCTTTGAGTAATCCAGGAGGAGAAATTCTTACGCGTGTTCCTGAAATGGCTCACGATGCCTTTTCAAAACTTCAAAGTGATGGCCCTGATGGATTTGCAGACAAGTCGGGTGCATCTACACGGGCAAAGGCATTTGCCGGTGCGGTTATTAATATGCCTCAACCAGCAGCTGCGGTTGCATTGGCCGCTGCCGCTGCCGCTGCTACTGCCGCCGTAGCGGCAGCAAATGCTAATGTTTCGGCAACTGCAACCGTAGCGGCAACTACGAACGCAAATTCAGCCGCAGTAGCAGCAAATCCAACCTCAACTGCTGCTGATATTGCCGCCGCTGCCGCCGCTGCAACAACAGCCGCCGCGGATGCTGTCGCCGCTGCCGCTGCAGCAACTGCGGCACACACCGCCTCTGTCGCTGCAACAGCCGCTGCGAACCAGGCAAATGCACATCTAAATAATTTACAGGACACCGCTCGCCGGGCCATGGGTAAGGGGTAGGTGATATTATATATGTTTTATTTGGATACGTTACCATCGTATATTCGTTCAATCATCTTCTCGTCTGAATTTAACGTGGTGATGGAGGAATTAAAAGTGGTGCTAAATTTTTCTTCTGACCAAAGGGGGGCTCTTGAATATATTCTTACCGACCTTTTTGAAAAAAAAATCAAACCGGAAGATCTTGCATTGGTTTTTCGGTCGCAGCTTGGCGTAACGGCAGAGCAGGCAGATATGCTTGAGCGGTCTTTTTTTATCAATATTATTTTGCCGTTTACTGATTTTTTTGGAAATCATATTGAGTATTTTCAAAAAAAATATGGCGACCCGGAAAAGGCGCTTGAGGAAAGCAAGGTTATGCCGTTATTGTTGAAAGCGATTAATGATGCGCTGCGTGAAAAAGTAGCTGAAATTGATGCGCTTGATAATAACAGGGAAAAAGAAGCCATAGACATGGCGGCGCTTTTTGAAAAAAATCTTGTCTGTCATTTTTATGCCCCAGATGGTCCGTATAAGGTTTCCTTGAATAACACGATTATTTTTCTCATATCGAATGTCGAAGGATTTGTCGATATGCTTCTTAAGGCACTCTATGCAAATGCCGAGCGCATCGGAAAGGAGCCGATACGACTTGGCGATAAAGATGATCAAGCACCGACGGTCAGTAATTGGATTCAAGATTTTCTCGGGTTTTCCGGCGGCATCCCGTCGAGTATTAAGATGGCGCAGTACATGACGGATAGTCCGAACGCGAAGAAATTACCAGAGAAAGACAAGGATGCATTAAGGCGTCTACTGGAAACTTTTTCGGTATTGAAAAACTTTCCAGAGAGCTTTCAAAAAATTTCACCCGAGCACTGGATGGTTATTCCGTATCATTTTCCGGAACTTGAAACAAAGACTGCGCGGGAGCTGCCAGAAGTACCGGGATCTCTTCCTGGTGTCGAGCTGACAGCTATTCCCCCGATGCAGGCACTCGCACAAAAAGAATTTCAAGCGCCATTACAGCCGCCTGCGCCGGTAGATTACGACAGGGTAATCGCTCGCATAACGGAGGTGGTTGCCCTGAAGCTTTCCGATGATATTTCTGCGCGTGTTAAACCTATTCTTTCTTCGCGCGTGCGCAATATTCGCAATAGCATTGATACGGGCGAACGCTTGAAGGCACCACTTGCTGATGGCGGTGCGGGACTGGCAGGGGAAGATGCGGACAAACTTCTAAAGGAAGCAAATAATGCAGCGCAGGCGGTTGCGACAGGGAAAGCAGATGAGTACGCGCCGGTGAAAGCGACGGGATCTCTCCCGGAGTTTACCCCCGACTCCGATCGGGGGGTCGAGATGACATCAGTAGAAACTGGATCCCCGAACAAGTCGGGGATGACAGCTGTATCCGACGGGATTGCCGCGGTCGCTGCGCTTCCTCGCAACGACGTTTCCGTTCCCGCGATGACGATAAAAGAAGTAAATGGCGTTCCGACGCTGGTGGAAAAGAAAAATGGAAACGCAAATAAAACGCAGACGCCAGCAGCGACGGGATCTCTCCCCGCAGTCGAGATGACATCTACTGACAGCAGGATTGCCTCGGTCGCTGCGCTTCCTCGCAATGACATTCCTGCAGCACTGCCTATTGTGGCTACCTCTGATAAGGTGACCGCATCACCACAACCAGCGCAGCAGACAGTAGTGCCTGAGCCCCAGCCAATAGTCGCACCTAAGACGGAAGCGAATGTAGTGAAATCTCTTCCCGTGGTTGAGTTGACGGCGATAGATACGGGATCCCGGATCAAGTCGGGGATGACAGTGGTACCCGATGGGATTGCCGCGGTTGCTCCGCCTCCTCTGTCCCCCAGCGCCGTCCCGGCGCACCTGGCGGACGCAAAACCGATTCCGGTTACTGTACGCGCCGTACCGGCAAGCGGTGCCGCGAAACAAAAAGTTGCGGACGTGAAGGCGCCTCCGCGCCTGGTTGGGGTTGTTGATGAAATTCGCGCATTGACCATAAAAGATTTCCGTCGTCTTTCTCAGGATCCGAAAGAAGCAGTGAAGCGCATTTATCAAAAGATTCAGGCGCTTGAAAAAGAATCGCTGACGAAAAAAGCAGAGGCGATTAAGGCATGGAAGGAGAGTGATGTATACGGCTTGTATCTCGAGATTGGACAAATCAATCTCGGCGTTGACATGAACAAGCTCGTTGAGGAGCGAAAGGCGGTAGGAAAAGAATATCTTACGTCGGAGGAATTTGATGCGCTGTTGGATTTGAGCGAGAAGCTGAGATTCTAACAAGATGATATAAATCTGGTATACTGTACGATATGGATCAAATCACTGTTCCACAATTCATCGAAAATGAAGACAGGATTCTCGGGCCGATTACGGTTCGACAGTTTGTCATTATTCTGGTTGCCTGCGCGATTCTTTTTGTCGCCTACAAAACAACCGATCTGACCGCTTTTATTTTCGTCTTGATTATCGTTGTAGGATGCGCGGGAGTGCTGGGGTTTGTGCGCATCAATGGCCAGCCGTTTCATTTTTTTCTCCTCAATGTCGCGCGTACCGCCAGTCGGCCGACGTTGCGGGTGTGGAGGAAGGACGTGCGTCGGGTGATCCATGCTGCCAGGGAAACAAAGGAAGAAAAAGCACAAAAGGAGAGTGCGACGAGTGAGCCGCCTCGGGTAACCGGCCACCGGCTTTCTGACATCGCGCTCATTGTCGATACGGGAGGTGCGTATATGGGGGAAAAGGAAAAAGGGACGGAGTTATTCTAATTACTGGGTATGCCAAAGAAAAAACAAACAACCGAACCAAATCCGAAAGCAAATCGAGGCACGCCGTCGACGCAGAAGCACCTCGAGATTGCCGAGATAAAAAACGACACGGTGATCCTCCGCGATGGCACTCTCCGCGGTGTGTTATTGGTGTCCTCGGTGAATTTTTTTCTGAAATCCGAAGACGAGCAAAACGCGACGATTCAGAGCTATATGCAATTCTTAAATACCATTGACTATCCCTTGCAGGTGCTTGTTCAGTCGCGCAAATATGATATTTCAAAATATCTCAAAAATCTTGAGCAGTTGGAGGCACAGCAGACGAACGATCTTCTTAAAATGCAGATGGTCGATTATCGTCAGTTTGTCGGTGAGCTCGTCCAGCTTGGCGATATTATGGATAAGAAGTTTTATGCCGTTATTCCTTACGACCCGACAACAGATACGCGGCGCGGTTTTTTTAAACAAATGTACGAAGTATTTTTTGCGGCCAGCGAGCTGCGCCTCAAGAAGGATCAGTTTTTGAAACGCAAACACATGCTTGATCAGCGGATCGGAAATGTTATGAGCGGGTTGGTTGGCATGGGGCTGAACACTGTTCGGCTCGATACGCAAAGCCTCATTGAACTTTATTATAGTACGTATAACCCAGAGACATCGTCTAATCAGCGCATGGCTCCTCTTGGCGATCTCCAAGTGGAGAGCGAGGAAGAAATTAGTTAATCTTTATGGCATTTCGACCAATTACACGCGCGGCAAAAAAAGCTCCAAGCGAAGAGAAAAAAGCGCTAAAACTGAAAGAGGAAGAGGAGAAAAAGACAACCATTGAAGAGGAACTTGCCTATCGCCGAGGGCTTGTGGCAGTCAAGGATCTTATTAGTCCCGCGTCCTTCGAGGTGGAGACTTCCTATGTTCGTGTTGGCGCGCGATATGCACGAACAGTATTTGTTATTGGCTATCCGCGATATATTAATGTGGGATGGTTTGCGCCGATTATTAACTATGCCACATCCTTTGATATTTCGATTTTCTTCTCGCCTCTTGCCACCCCGCTTGTGCTTAAGCAGTTGCGCAATAAGGTGGGACGCGTGGAGGCGGAAATATCGTCGGGACAGGAAAAAGGAAAACCGCGCGATCCGATGGCAGAGACGGCTCTTCGAGATATGGAACGCCTGCGCGATGATTTGACGCAAGGTACTGAACATTTTTTTTCCGTTGGCGTGTACATGACACTCTACGCTAATTCGTTGGCGGAGCTGGATAAGCTGACCGAGGACATCGAAGGGCTTTTCGGCTCCAAGCTTATTTTTACCAAGCGAGTTTTATATCAGGCTGAACAGGGGTTTAATTCCACGTTACCGTTGTGTAATGATGAGATATCGATCGGGTTTAATATGAACACATCGCCCTCGGCGGCTGCATTTCCGTTTATTTCTTCCGACCTGACGTCTGATAACGGTATTTTGTACGGCATCAATCGACACAACAACAGTTTGATTTTGTTTGATCGGTTCAGTATGCAAAACGCGAATGAGGTCGTGTTCGCGACGAGCGGCGCGGGAAAGTCATTCGCGATCAAGCTTGAAATTCTCCGCTCGATGATGATGGGGACAGACATTATGGTTATTGACCCCGAGCGTGAATACAAACATCTTTGCGATGCGGTAGGCGGGACGTATGTCAATATATCACTATCCTCGACAAGTCGGATCAATCCGTTTGACTTGCCCCGTCCGGTTGGTGAACAAGTATCGACCGCCGATATTATTCGCAGTGCCGTCATTACGTTGAAGGGATTGATGCGATTGATGCTTGGCGCTTTCACCCAGGAAGAGGACTCGACGATTGACCGAGCGCTTTTGGAGGCATACGCAAAGAAAGATATCACCCCTCAGGCAGATCTTTCTGTCGGTGTTGAGCCACCAACACTCAGTGACTTGCAAGATGTGCTCGATGGCATGGAGGGTGGCGCAGGACTTTCGGCAAAGCTCAAGAAATATACCGAAGGCACGTTTTCCGGCCTACTCAATAAGCCAACGAACGTTGAAACAAAAAATCAGCTCGTTGTTTTCTCGGTTCGAGACTTGGAAGACGAGCTGCGGCCGATAGCTATTTATACGATTATCAACTATATCTGGAATGTTGTCCGGTCTCAGATTAAAAAGAGGATTTTGGTTATTGATGAGGCGTGGTGGCTCATGCAGCATGAGGATTCTGCTCGCTTTATTTTCGCACTTGCAAAACGGTGCCGTAAGTATTATTTAGGCATGACAACCATTACCCAAGACGTGAATGACTTTTTGGGTTCGCAGTATGGCCGTGCCATCCTCACAAATTCCGCTATCCAGCTTCTTTTGAAGCAATCATCCGCAGCGATTGATGTTGTTCAAAAGACATTCTTATTGACAGAGGGCGAGAAGTATCTATTATTAGAAGGTGGACCGGGAGAGGGAATCTTTTTTGCCGGATCAAAACACGTTGCCATTAAGGTGGTTGCATCGTATTCTGAAGATCAGCTTATCACCACCGATCCGCGCCAGCTTTTGGAAATAGAGGCGGCGAAGAAGGAGTTTGAAGAAGAACGTTCGAAATAATATATTCTATGACACTTCGTTTAAAGATCATCCTGAGCGCGCTTGGTATTGTCGCTGTTTTGTTGGTCGTGTTTTCAGTTATCGCTATTATGGGTTACTTTAAGAAGCAGGGGGGACAGGAAACTCAACAAACAATAGAACAACAAGCCCCGCTGCCGGTTCAGGATACAGTCCAGGACAATGGAACGTCCCAAGAGGTGCTCAATCCTCCGAGTCAGGGAACTGCTCAGGTTTCGGCAAAGCCCGGAGATGAGGTTATTTCTCTTGCGCTCCCCTTTGTTGAGCGCCTTGGCAGCTATTCGAATCAAGGGAATCTGGAAAATCTCTCAGATCTTTTACCGGTTATGTCGGACAGTATGCGCAATTGGGCGCAGAAGCAGATTGATGAGCAAAAAAATAAGCCATTTCAGACGGTGTATCATGGCGTGACGACGAAGTCGCTTCAATACACTCTTTCAAAATTTGACGACGCGAAAGGTGCCGCAGAGATGAAGATTTCAACTCAGCGCAAGGAATTGATTGGATCCAGCACCAACGCGCGCGTATATAACCAAGATATTATCGTCAAGCTTGTTAAAAAAGATACCGCATGGGTCGTGGACAGCGCGTATTGGCAGTAATATTTGGATCAGTGCCACAGAGAGTCCTTGATTTTTTAAATGTCGGGCTGGATTTGATATTTCCGCCGGAATGTATTGTGTGCAGTCGAGAGGGTGTATGGATGTGCTCCTCGTGTGAGCGTTCGCTTCCTCACCATTCAAATACTTCGTGTCCCATATGTGGGAAAGCGGCGTGGAGAGGATGTGTATGTGCCGAGTGCAGAAGCAATTCTGATGTTGTACAGTGCGTCGCGGCGTTCCACTATAACGACCCGCGTGCAGCGCGTATGGTGCATGCACTCAAATATGGTTTTGTAACAAAAAGCGCGCCGGCACTTGCGTCATGCATGGTGCGGGTATGGAAGGAATGTGAAGGAGCCATTAGCGGATTGTGTATTCCAGTTCCCCTGCATAACAGTCGGATGAAAGAGCGTGGGTTTAACCAGGCAGAATTGCTTGCACGGGAATGTTCACGAAAGACAGGAATGACGCTTTCAACCGACGTACTTATTCGCCAGCGCGCCACTCCGCCACAGACAGAGCTCACACGAGAGGAGAGAAAAAAGAATATTCACGATGCGTTTTTGTGTACGCGACCTGATATCGTGCGCGGAAGCGATATTGTGTTAATTGACGATGTGTATACAACGTGCGCCACGCTTCAGGAAGCTGCGCGCGTACTGAAGGAGTGCGGGGCGCGGGATGTTCGAGCGCTTACCTTCGCACATGGGTGAGAAGTTCTTGTAACAATTCACGGGCGATCATTCTATCATCCCAGGGGATTCTTTTGTTTTTGAAAATTTGAAGTTGCTCCGCGCCCTTTCCCAAGATGCAGACGCAGTCATTTTTCTGCGCCTGTTCAAGAGCTTTTTTAATCGCCTCTTTTCTGTCGAGAATAACGAGCGGTGTTTTTGTCGGATCGGTAATACCTTTCTGTATTTGTTGGGTAATTATTGACGGATCTTCTGAATAGGGGTCATCACTGGTGAGAATAATACTATCAGCATACTGCTGCAGCGCGGCACCCATAGCCGGGCGCTGTGTGGCGTCGCGATCACCGCATGCGCCATATACAACAATCAGCTTTCCTGTAACAAGCGGGCGGACGGCTGAAAAAAAATAGCGAAGTGACTCCGGGGAATGGGCATAGTCGACAATAACACGAAACGGCTGGCCTTCTTGTATCTCTTCAAAACGTCCGGGCGGCTCAGAAAGAGTGGCAAGCGCAGAGCAGATGTCATCCTCGCTTCGCCCCAGCACTTTTGCTGCTGCACCGGCGGCACCTAGGTTTGGACGCTGGAATGATGCCCACCACTGAGGAAGTGCCTTGATGCAGTCGACAAGTGAGCTCACTGGCGAAAAAAGAATTGTTCGACTGTCTTTTTTGAAAAAATCACTGTGCGAATCGTTGTCATTGATGAGGATGGTTCGCGTGCGTGGCGAGGGAAGCAGCTCGTGAATATGAATATACTCATCGGCAGATTCGTGGTATTCGAGATGATCGGGGGTAAGGTTTGTCATAAGGACACTGGCAAATGGGATGCCCCAGACGCGATGCTGTTTGAGCGCGTGGGAAGATACTTCAATAACTGCGTGCGTGCAGCCCGCGTGCCGTGCGCGTGCAAGAAATTTTTGCAGCAAAAAAGGACTTGGTGTTGTCATTTTCCACGTGTTCAAAAATTCTTGATTTTTTATCTTCCCGCCCGCAGTTGAAAAAAGTGCCGTATCAGATCCGGTCTGCTGAAGAATGCCATGAAGAAAATATGCCGTGCTTGTTTTTCCTTTTGTTCCCGCGACAGCAATGCAGGTAAGCCGGCGCGCCGGGAACCCATACCATAGACAAGCACAAACAGCGCGGGGAAAATGCCAAAGCGCATCAATGACAGGCGCGGGTATAATTTTTTTGAGCAGGTGTTTCATTATTTTTTCAGAAGTCCACCCCACTCAATGACTGAAAATCCGTTCCGGGGGAGTGATGGCGCAAGAAGCTGTGGCTTCATGTCGATTGGTTTTTCCAGACCTTCAAAGTCGAGAAAGACGCGGATGAGGGTATCGGGCGCGGGGGTAATCGTCAAGGGCGCGAGCGTGTTCATGTCAGATGTTGTGAGCCAGCTCAGTCGAGTGTAGGGGGTTGTTGGCATTTTAGAAAGCCAGAATGCGAGGAAGTCGTTGGATTCTTTTTGGTTGAGTCCAAGTCGAGAAAGGTCTTCGCGAAGTTTCTTTTCAAGATTTTTTTTCGCAACGATTGATCCTCGGCGAATGTCGGGATATGCTCCGTGTCCGGTTCCTTCCCAGAAGAGAGAGTCATAGCTTGCGGTATTGATAAAGAGGGTGCCGTTCGGCAAAGCGCGCACATTCCAGCCACGCATATATGCGGGGTCTGATTTTGTAATGTCCGCGTCAACCCGCACCGATACCTGTGTTGGCTGTTGCGGGTAGAGATAGATGACGGGTTTTCCGCACTCCACAGCCGGACCCCACGTAGAATTGTTATAGACGACGTATCGTCCCAACACATCTTTTATCACGAATGCCGGGTGAATGTTTTGGAATTCTTTCAGCGAGATTGTATGCGTTTTTCCATCGGAGCCATAGTATGTACCGTTTGTCGCCTTATACAGGTATTGGATAACGGGATCGTTCGGGTTTGAAAAACCGTAGACCGTCTCGCCTTTCGATGTTTTCCCGGTCGGTATAATTTTTGATATTTCAGGATCGGAAAGAAGGGGGAGATAGGAGCCGGCGCCGCATCCGGTTGTATTGATAATCGTGTATGTATCAGTATTTTGTTCTCCATTATTCCAGAGAACATCGGCAACACTATTGTCGTGCAGGACATCTGCGGGCGTGTATTGATATGCTTCCTCCAGGCCATTTTGTTTTACGAGGAAAAAAGATTGAACCGTAAGTTCTTTGACGGGACCTTCTTGCGTCTCAGAGGTGAGGATTCCGTAGGGTGTCTGGGCGACCTGAACGCGTTTTGAAGCTAGGTTTTTTTCTGGAACCCGAACTTCGTAACCACTCATGTTAGTCAGGCCAACGCCTTGGTATGTAAGCGTTTTTTGCGTTTGAATTGACGCGTAGAGTGTTTGTGTATTTATTTTTACAGCATCTATGGGCATTGCAGTATAAAATTGCTTTTGCTCTGCGTCGTAGTTTTCTGAATTTTGTAGGATATATTCATACGACCCTGCGGATGTTTTTCGCAGGTATGCAAGAAGATCGTTTCCCGGTCCCTCGGGTGGGATGGTAGCCAATATAATATCATTGCCATTGTCGGTACCGGTTTTATAGTAGGTTGCTTCAATATATGTTACTTTTTTGGGCTGCTTCACGCCAGGCGGAAGATTTTCTGGCGATGCGTAATCACTATCGGGAATTTTAAAAAGTTTGAGATCTTTTGAAATCTTTTGAGGTTGTGGCAGCCAGACAACACCGGGATCCTGAATCGGTTCCTGAGAAAGTACTGGCAGTGTTTGCGGTGCGAGTTCTTGAGGGGGCTGCTCGACTGGTAGCTGGGCTGTGTTTTGGACGATCTGTTGTGGTGCAGAATCAGCTTGTTGTATTTGTGGCACCTCGACAGATTGCTGCGCGGTTTTAAAGTAATAAACAGTTCCAATAGTTGCTGCTACCGCGCCAAGAAGGGCTGCGCCAACGACCCCGAGTACGATACCAAGTGTTTTGTTCATAAGCAATTCTATAAGTTAAAACAATCGTGGTGCCTAGAATTACGAAATTGTCATCCCGGACTCCGATCCGGGATCCAGCTCACACAGAAAGGGCTTATTCTTTCTGGATCCCCGTCCCCGATCAGGTCGGGGACGGGCTCTCACCCGCGGGGATGACAACGTGACGCGTTATTGGCGGTTTCGTAATTCAAGGGTAGTATATCACTGCTTCGGGAAAAAAAGAAATGTTCCCGCATCGGACTTTTTTTGATACGCACGGACATTTTTTGTAATGCGTTCGATAATTTTTTGCTTCTTTTCTCCCCGGAGAAGCGCGGGATGATAGTGCGATGACTGATGAGGAAGAAGAATAAGTGAGAGGCCGGTATCGTCAAACCCTCCCGCAACAATGAGCCCTGTTTGGGTCTCGCGCGAGAAGCTTTGATCAAAAATAAAATTTCCGAGGGAGTAGATAATCGGTATTCCTTTGTATGCGCCAATGTCCTGAATGACGTGTGGGTGTGCGCCGATGATGAGGTCGGCACCGGCATCGATCCATTGTTTTGCAAGCGCTTCCTGTGTTGGAGAGTGTTCGGGCGCATATTCCGTGCCCCAATGGGGAAATACAATGATACGATTGCGCGGATCTTTTTTTATTTTTTTAACCAACTCGATTGTCCCTCTGGAATCTATAAGTGAGTGGACGCCGATGACTGCCAATCGGAGCCCCTCCCCGTCGAAATACGTCACCGAAGAATCAGTGACACGCGCCGGATCTCCAATTGGGGCAATGCCATTACGTTCGAGGAGGTCGCGGGTTTCTTTTAATCCTTGCGCACCATGATTGAGTGTGTGGTTGTTTGCAATGCTCACACCGTTGAGATGAAGAAACGACAGCGCATCGATACTTGTTCTGGGGAAAAGGAAGGAAAGTGATCGAAGCTTTTTGTCGTACGCCACTACTTGCGCGGTAACCGGCCCCTCGAGGTTTGCAAAAGCGGCATCGACGCCCCAGAATACCCGAA
>CAYJLM010000027.1:0-8383 GCA_964370875.1 uncultured Gammaproteobacteria bacterium
ACGTACCTGTATCAATCCCGTGCCAAGCGATGCTATTTTTTTAAAAGCGGTGCTCACAAGATCTATAATACGCTTTTCATTTTTATTCGTCCATGTGGATGTCACGGTCACCGTTGTTGATTTATTATTCGCCATGTTTGTCACCTTTAGTTTCGTGCCGATGGGGAAAAGATTTGTAGCCGACCCGGCTGGATACCGCTTATGCGCGTACCAACTGGCCGTCCCCTCATACGCATCTCGCCCATCCGCAAAAACAGACAGGATTACATCCGATGAAATACTATCCACGGAGACCGTGTGCGCGGTCCGATTCATCGTTGTTGCCAATCCGACCCATTTCTGAGTACCAGCGCTCCACTCATAGATACGCGGCCGATACACGGTGTCAGCATATTTGAGTGTCAGAGATGTGGTTTTCTTTTGCGAGTCCTTCGGAATGGAAAAATCGCATACGGGCGCAAGCCGCACCATTTCCTTCTGGATCGGAAAGAAGCTGTCAACGAGAAGTGAATCAATAGTCGTGACAAATTCGCGCAAGTTAGAGCTTTTCGCGTCAAGGGACGCGGCACAATCTTTCCATGGCGTGATAGTCACCTTCTGTTCCAATGAGGAGGCATTAGTAATATGAGGCATCAATCCAGCTATCAATGCCACAAAAACCATGAGGAATGCCCCCATATTGCGCCATTGAGCGAAAAAATATATACTTGTGAACATGAAAACAAGTATATCATGTTTTCGTACAACAGTGGAATAGCGCGGGATTAGTACAGTGGTAGTATGCATCCAGCGAAATAAATTTCGTGGATGATAACTATAATTAGCAAGTTCTGAATATTGCTCCATAAAAATGTATCTGCGGGCGTAGTACAATGGTAGTATGCATGCTTCCCAAGCATGAGACGTGGGTCCGATTCCCATCGCCCGCTATGTTAGTTTAAGCAATGTTCAGAACGGCCAAGCATGAGAGGCGGGTCCGATTCCCGTATCCCGCTCCAATAATATTCAACAAGCCAAAATACATGGCGCTGACCAGCATCGAGACGTCGACACGGAACCCCAAGAGAGAGAGGCGGGCTGAAAGGATTACCCGTGCAGAAACCGCCGATTCTTCTATTGGCAATACTCAACAAAAAAAAGAACCGTCAATGATGGATTCGCCAACTCAACAGACAGTGCAGTCTGTCAAGGAATCTATTGCGCTTACTTCAATCAGTGAGGTTCCCATTCAAAAAAATCGAACAGAGAATGGTGATACTAATCATGCAGTGTCGCTTTCTGAACTTCTCAAAGCACTCGCTGAAACAAAGTCGCTTGAACCAGATACACCCGCATCACACGTCACGCAAAAATACCTTGCACATCAAACACTTATACCTATTGTTAATAGGCAGATCGACGTTGCCAAAAAAGATTTGCGCACTCTCGAAATTGAATTATTAACAAGAAAAAGTAGCCTTGAAGTTAAAAGGAGTTCCCACGCGAGGCGCTCATCTGGCGCCCCTCTTTCACGCATCGTCACGGTAATACAAGATTTATTTTCAAAAGAATCAATAAGACTACAGGATTCGATCCGGGATCTTGAGCAGGAAATCGAAGACCTCGAAACCCGCATTGCCGGGCAACAATCAGAACTTGAAACTGCATCATTTGCCACCTCCATGCCAGGCTATGAACGTTCGCTCTTTATCCGAAAAATGATAGGCCAACTCTTTACGGAAACTATCGACAGGACAAAAGGACAATTTGAAGGATTCATAACAGCAGACAGGGTGGCCGCCATGAATGAAGAGCTATTGCAGTCACATCTCATACCTGACCTTGCCGAGCTCGAAGCTATCGGCGCCTATTCTTCAGAGGAGACACAGGAAATTCTTGCGGGGGTTCGATTTCTTCTTCCGCACTCCGGAGAGGGGCAACGCATGAGAGACACGACACTCACCGAGCAGGAAAGCGAGGTTCGCGATCGGCTGTATGACCTGGTTAGTACCCGCTATGATAAAATCCCCTCAAAAGACAGAACACTTAAACACACATTATTAGGGCTTGATCTTAATGCAGACAAATCACTCAACCGCGCTGCACCAGATCTTCTTTATCAAGAATTAACCACTGCAATACAAAACATCATGATCCGCATGGCTTTGCGTCAGCTTTCAGATACCCTGCTGAGATCGACGAGCGATCCCATCAGACTCAAAGAAATTGAGGATATTATTAAAGACGTTCAAAACGATCAGATACCGAACACCTTTCGCCCTTCCCCAAACGATTCAATGCCAAATTCTGAACTTCGGAAACTTCATGGGTTTAGTCGCTGGAGCATACTTTTACAAGAGCTTATCAAGGCGCGCACCCTTTCAGTCCACCAAGGAGTGTCGATTGAGCAGTCGATTATTGAAAATTACATGAGGGCTATAGGTGAGTCGGCGGTTGACCTTAGGGATGCCGGACGGAATCTGGGAGAAATGGGCTCACCTGCATCCATCCCCCATCTTCTTAATGACCTCATTACAGAATATAGGGGTGATGGGAGCAAAAGCCTCTATGATGCATTGGAAAAACTCCTCAAAGCAACCGATGAAAAAGAACTGCATGCCATCTTACAAACTCTTCCGTCTGACAGACAACAACTACTCCTAATCATTCGAGACGATCAGTCTTTTTTTAATCGATTTTCTAACGGCCCTTTCAAGGCAGGACAAATTCACGAAAAAAATGTCGTTATCTCAAGGGAACGACTCACGCGCATCCTTGCTGACAGTGGCACCGATGATGGGACTCTCATTAGTTTTTACGCGGGTACTGCCGGGGGGTACGATGCGGATTTAGCTAATGAAAAATTGATGGCTCAGCGCGAAAGTGTTGAACAAACCATTATTGATAGTAAGCTTCATACCTGGGTTGACACGTCAAGCGCACTGCTTACATTACTTCTTGATCAGCGTCGCGGAGATGCGACGGGATTCCTGCGTCGGGTTGCCGTCGAGGGGGTCGGGGTTTCGGATAAAAATCGCGATGCACTCGAAAAACTAATTACATCAAAAGTACTGACAACAAGTATATATGAACGCAAAACTCTCCTTACGGGGCTTCTTCTCTTGAATTCACGCGAAGGCGGAAAAGAAATACTTGAGGCACTTCTGAGTAGGTACCGGGGAAGTAAAGAGGACCCCAAGCGCATACGGAGAATTGTGCTATCACTTCTCGCGCTTGAACGCTTTAGCGCCCTAGAATTTCCCCTCCCCGCTCCAGAGAAAATTCAGGAATTAAGAAGTAAACAAGAAGACCTACATGAAACAATGAAGACAGCGGATAAAAATGAACGGAAAAAAATCAAAGACGGCATTGATACACTGGAAAAACACATTGTTCATCTTGAGGGGCTCGGTGGTATTGAGGACAAACTGATCGAACGCGTGGTTTCAGTTTTCACTGAGAAACTTCTTCTTGGACCAGAATTTATAGCAAAGGTGAACGAGCAGTTCGAATCTCTTCTGGCAAACGGTTTGGTAGATATTGCATCCTCCCTGAGCGGTCGATATGAGGAGGGTAATATGCAGGAACCAAAAAATATTCTAAAAGAAATCATGGAGCATATTCTTTCGGGTGACTTTTTAGAATGGAAGTATGATCACGAGCAAACAGATAGCCAGCTTTCCGGACTATCCGAAACCCAAAAAACCGCCTGGAAAAAAAATCAAGAGGATATACTGATTGAGATTAATGCGTCATCCGAAGAAGAACAACGTCTCAATGAAATCTTGGCAATAAAAAGTATTGTGGCAAACGCAGTGGAGCATCTCAATGAAGAATCCAGTGACATCATTATCACAGAAGAACGTATTAAATCGCTCCAAGAAGAGATCCGCCAAAAGGAACTCGGGCCGCTTATTACAGAAAGCGCCCTATTTGAAAACAAAAAAGCACTATCAAAACTTGAAGCACAGCGGACAGGTATTGCATTTATTCTGGAGCTTCAAAATCTTTCGGCAGATTCATACAAAAGAACCCATACTCTTTCTGTAGCTCAATCTCTGAAAGACTCCCTTCTGCATCTTGGTGCTCGACTTGCGGCACAAGACATTGATCAAATTCTAAAAATATTTACTCTTGCAAATACGAAAAATTTGCATGCTGTCGAAACTGACGACCCATTGACACTGCTCAAGATTGGCACCGACCCCCAAGAGACATGCCAGTCATGGAGAAATGGAGCGTACAATGAATGCCTACTCGCGTATGTAGCCGATAGCAACAAGAAAGCGCTTACCATTACTGATGATTCAGGAAGGATCTTAATGCGCAGTATATTAAAATTGAATAACCAAAAACGGAAGACAGAAGACGGCAATGAAATAGAAGAGAAAACAATATTTGCCGAAAAACCCTACTCGCTTTTATTTCATGACGACCTTTGGAGGGTTTTCTTCCGAGCACTTCTATCAAAAGCTCAAGCACTTGGCTCAAGTATTACACTCACGAAGGGATTTGACGAGCGGACCCTTGCCATTTTCGAGGAGGAGGCGCAAAAATCCGGGTATCGCATGCGGCAGCAGCCGGCAGAAATCTATATCCACCAAAGTAAAAATGCTTTTGAATACAGCGATGCTCTTGGAGGAAGAATTTCTTCGTTTAATCGGTATCAACCGCTGGATACGGTTGTCACTTTTTTCGCTGCCTAAAATCAGAGCGGCAAATCAAATAAACATACCTGTCGCATTGAAAATTATAGTGCATATGACCTCATCGTTTGAATCAACGAAATTCCGGCTCGACGCGGCAGTCAAAGATGTTGCTCTGGACACCATCGCGTCTCGAGTTGTTGAAACAATTTCTCGCGACAACAAACTTTCTCGCGAGATAAAAAAAGATCTGCTTGCCATTGTCCGCGCGTGGCATGAGTATGTCGAGATGCATAATGTTAAAACCGACGACCTTTTTACTATTCGCTGGCACATTCAACAATTCGCACGAGAACATTTCCCTGTCCCTGAGCAGGAGGATATCGAACTTCTTTCGGCGCCAATTGATTCATTGGTACTGCCCAACGGTCAACGCTATACACAACTTGTTAAAAGGGCTGTGGGCTACGATATCGTCGACAACCCGGACACGGCGCTCTTCGGCGGTGTTGCTCGCATTGCGCTCAAGCTTCGCGCCGCGCAACAGGCCGGCATGACAAAAGATGAGGTGTTCTCGCTGATCAGCCCTGAGCTTCCCGCAAGCGACGTTGATATTATTATGAACAGATCGGCAGTCGCGAGCACGGGACAGTACAATGCTGACCTGGCGGGAACGCGTATTGTTGGCGATATCGAGAAAGACATGCACGAAGTTCTTGCTAATGTTGACCTCACATTCAATCAAACAATGGCATGGCAGGGGAAAATATACTACACCCAACAAGCCCTTGATGACGCGCGGACGGGAACCGTTCGGTTCACCGAAAAGGAGGATGCTCTCTTTGGCGCAGAATCATTTCTTCTTGAAGACGGAAAAAGATATATTAATAGGAAGGGATTCTATCGCGCGTTTGCATTTCTTCTCCGCAACAAGGCGCGGGCGTTCCCCGTCTATAAGGATAACCTTGACCGAGAAGCATCGAATATAGGGCGCTACTGGATAATCTTGCTTTCTCAGAAAATCTTACCTATAAAAGATATTGGACGACAAGCAAGGGCTATCAGTGATTGGTTTAATTTGTCTAGAAAGCTAGGGGCCGCCAAACAACGTACTCCGGATGCATTTCTCATGGATTTGCTTGCGCAGTTTCCCGAAGGCAAGGATCTTCTTTTTAAGCACTACCAGACACCCGAAGCGAAATTTGAGGATCAGGTTCGATGGCTGTCGCGAAAGCTTATTAAACGAGCGCTTACCACCACCGTTGATCCCGACGGCCCCAATAGACTTTCAGGGATGTCAGACGAGCAAATAGTCATCGATCGCGCATTCTATCGCGGACCGCAACGAGATCAAACTGGACTCCTAAAATATATAGTGCGACAAAAACAAATCTATAACAATTCCTATGGCAGCACTTAAACTCACTCAATTCGGCAACCCTATCTTGAGAAAGAAAGCCAAGTCGATCCCTCTCAGAAAGATTGCCACCGCGCAGTTCAAAAAACTCATCAAGCAAATGTTTGACACGATACGGGATGTTGGCGTGGGGCTTGCCGCGCCGCAGATTGGGAAATCTATCCGGCTCGCTGTCATCGACATCCACCCCCTACCCCATAGACCTCACGTGATTCCGACAAAGCGCGTCCTTATCAACCCAGAGATTCTTTCGTATTCCACAACGACCGAATCTGACTATGAAGGGTGTCTAAGCTTCGAAGGTGTCCGCGGATCTGTGCCGCGCGCAAAGCGTGTTACCGTATGCTATTATAACGAAAAGGGAGAAAAATGTACTGAAACAGCGACTGGTTTTTTTGCAAAAGTTCTCCAGCATGAAATTGATCATCTCAACGGCGTGCTGTATATTGACAGGATGAAAAATACGCGATCACTGATGACAACTGATGAGTTTACGAAACGAATTTTAAAAAAGAGAGTGAATGCATAATTGACTATGGCCACGCCAGAAGAAAGAAAACCGTACGAACACTACCCTGATTTTGAAAAAGAAGGCGAACCGGCACAATCTCCGGGGGCAGAGCTTGTGGATAGTGATGAGCCAAAAAGTGCATTTCATCCATACGCAATGGCACTCATTGATATAAACCGAAAGATGTATGACCATACGTTCAATATCAGCTCCGCAAGCTCGAGCGATCTTAAGGATAGATTTGATGAGTTTGCGGATGACATCGAGCGGCTTGTCGTTCAGCTTGAAGCGATAGACATGGACGTCATAGAATCGCGTGGAATGAAATACCTACTATACCTACTGTCGAATTATTCTGCATTTTTTCGTTCGGCAGCGGAGGGGCAAACAACATATGATGCAAAAAAATATCAAGAACTGATTCGCCATTTTGAAGACCACATGAATTTTGCTCAATCGCTCATCCATCTTCTGGGTTTATCTCGAGGGGATGCGCTTGGGATAGAAGAATCTTTTCTGGATAAACACGGGATGTTCGGCAATGTAGAAGCAAGATCATTTTCAGTTGGACCCTCCGTCCACCAGATCAAAAGGATCCTCCACATGTTTCGAGATTCATTGCATGACAATCACCGAAAGTTTCCAATGCACGATAAAGAGATGCTGACGAATGCCGGGGGGGAAATAAAAAAAATAATCGAAATGATAGCCGAAAATTTTGACAACCGCGCTCCTGAACATCATCTGCAACGAATTTTTCGAATGGTGGGGTATCAACTCGCTCTCGCGCTGGATATATTAACACACGATCTCAAGTTGCCACAAAATATGCTTATTACAGAAAAGTGGGCATCAGTATTTAAGAAAGAATTAGATCTCATCTCTAAACGTGGTATTTCTCAGCAATCGCCAATCGATGCGCTTTCAGGTGCTGTTACACTTCTCACACTACTCTATCGGGTTTCAACGAAAAATAAAAATACATAACCGTCGTAGACCCGTCGTCGAGTATCGATCTGCGCAGACAATGAGATTAATACAATGAAAAACAAACCACAACGCAACGTCTTCTACATCGGCCTGCTGAGCTTCTTCGGAGGAATCAGCCAGGATATTTTTGTTCCTATTCTACCGCTGTATCTTTCTAATGTTTTAGGTCTTGATAAGGCGCTGATTGGCATATCAGAAGGGCTTGTAACAAGCGGCTCAAGTCTGTTCAAGATCGCGTCCGGTTTTTTTATAGACAAATTTGGGAAGAAAAAACCATTTATCTTTCTGGGATATCTGCTTTCCATGATCGCCCGCCCGCTTCTTGCTTTTACGAGCATGGCTGGCGCTGTTCTTTTTTTAAGATTCCTCGACGGCGTTGGCAAGGGCATAAAGGACTCACCGAAAGATGCACTTATCGCGGACTCCTCGGATGCCTCAACGCGCGGGAAGAGCTTTGGCATCGCGCGCATGCTCGATACGTTCGGATCCGTAGTCGGACCGCTTGTTCTCTTTCTCCTATTGTATCTCTGGAGGGATCATCCGCTCCAGTACCAGCTTATCCTCATCTCTACCGCGATCCCCCTTCTTATTACGCTCACCCTCTTGCACACAAAAGTAAAGGAGACGGTTTTTGATAAAAGCGTGATTCCGGCATCCGAACCAAAACATCTTCCACGAAAATTTTATTACTTTCTGGCAATCATGCTTGTGTTTGGGATCGGAAACTCATCTGACGCTTTCCTGATCCTGCGCGCGCAAGACGTCGGCGTTACCATTCTCGCCATTCCCCTGGTGTTTGCGCTTTTTAACGCAGTGTATGCGAGCGCGTCAGTACCACTG
>CAYJLM010000027.1:8393-13343 GCA_964370875.1 uncultured Gammaproteobacteria bacterium
CTTGTCAGACAAAATTGGCCGGGAGAAAGTTATTTTGATTGGCTGGGGTGCCTATGCCCTCGCGTATCTTGGATTTGGCCTTGCTCGCTACAGCTATCACGTATGGGTTCTTTTTGCATTCTACGGTCTTTACTACGCGACCACCTATGGCGTTGCAAAAGCGTATGTGGCGGACATGGTCCCTTCCACTCATCGCGGGCGCGCATACGGCATTTACAACACTGCTATCGGTCTTGTGAGTTTACCTGCCAGCTTTATCGCCGGCACATTATGGGATCGGTTCAGTCCCGCGGCGCCATTTTTCTTTGGTTCCTTTGTCGCCTTTCTCGCTTTCATGTTATTCTTAGTCTATTGGTTCGTTTTTCCTAAAAATTCAACACAAAGCCATGTTTGAAGTCATTGCATTTGTCTATCGTAACCTTGACCGATTCCGCAAAGGGCTCGTTTGGCAATTTTTTATTTCACTTGTTGACGGCGTCTTTCTTTTTCTTGTTCCCCTTCTTCTATCTGAGTTTACAAAAAAAGATTTCTCTTCTGATAAGTTTTGGGGCGTTTTTCTGTTGGTCGTTTTCTGCTATGCCATGACGCTTCCGCTCCAGCTTATCACCCGTGGGTATGGCGAAAAGCTGGCAATGCAATTCGCAAATTATCTGCGAATAAAACTCTACAAGCGCGCCGAAGGGTTGCCATTGCAAAAAATGCACGACTACCACTCCGGATACCTTCTCTCGCTTATCAATAGAATTTCTGATGAAATGCCCGGATTCCTTTCACAAGACATAATATGGGGCTTTAGTAGAACAACGATCAATGTCAGTTTGCTTTTTGTGGTAACTGCCCGCGAATCCCTTCCATTGGCATTTTTAAATATTTTCTTTCTCGCGTTATTTTTTTATATGAGTTCCGCCCTTGGAAAGCGCATGGTTGGCATGGCACACACCATGAACACACAGCGCGCAGCAATGCTCCAGGGATTCAGTGACTTTATGGCAAACATCATGACCGTCAAGCGACTTGGAATCTCTTCGTTTGCCCGCGGCAGACTCACTGAGGCGGCACGAGTAACTGATATTTCTATTGGTAAAATCCAGCGCTTCCATGCTATCAGGTGGTTTGTCCTGCACACCATCTACGGCGTCATGCTTCTGGGTACTGTTGGTTTCTTTCTCAACCTTGTCTCGCGCGGCATTGTCTCTCCAGCACTTCTCATTGTTTTTGTGAGCGTGTTCGTTATGATTCGGAGCAATATCGGATTTCTTGGCGAAGCAGTTAAAAAAATATTTGAACTGAAAGCATACATCAAAAATCTTGAGGACATTCTCTCGCTTGCTCAACCGGATGAGGGAACACATATGATTACGCCTTCACAGTGGCGATCCATTAATCTTTCCGGTATCGAGATGTCCTACGCAGGCACGCAGAAAATCATATCGATTCCTGATTTTGTTCTTGCGCACGGTGAAAAGATCTGCATCTCGGGACTTTCCGGACAGGGCAAATCAACATTCCTGAATCTTCTGGCGAAGTTTTATGACCCGCAAGGCGGCGTGCGGGAAATTGACGGCGTGCAATATGAAAAAATTTCTCGAAAATTCTTTTCCGAACACTTCGCCATGATTTCGCAGGAGGTCGAATTATTTTCACTTTCCGTCCGCGACAATATTACGCTTGGGTCAACAATAAGCGATGAAGAAATAATATCAGCCATGCATGCCGTCGGACTGAAGGAATGGCTCTTAACGCTCCAGGGCGGGCTTGATACGCTCGTTGGCGAAAAAGGAATCAAGCTCTCGGCGGGACAGAAACAGCGCGTAAATCTTATCCGAGGATTACTGCTTGACCGAGATATCTATCTGCTCGATGAACCGACATCACATCTGGATGATGAGACGGAAGAGAGGGTAGTTTCATTTCTCAAACAAAAACTGAAAAACAAAACAGCGGTGATCGTATCTCACCGCCCTGCAAGCCGTCGTCTCTGCTCACGCTTCTATGAATTCAAGGGCAATGCGATGCATGAGGTTCATCCGTAATAGTTCGTTACTTTCTGAACGACATCATTCCAGTCAGAACAGCTCTGAGCGGCAGGGTGATCGACACCGTCGCCACTGTGATTGTACAAAAAGACAACACCCGGATACTCTTTTGACAAATGCTGGCAAATAATGGGATTATCGTCGATGATACCAATGACCTCCGGATACAGCTGTTCCAGTGCCTGCGCCTTCCACTCATGTTTGTTTTCAAGCGGAAGCTCATCGGGACACATGATGAGCTTTCTCTCGGGAAAACCATGACGTTTGAGCCACGGTTCTGTAATTGATCTCATTCTCTCCGGCCTTGCAGTAAGATATGCAACTATCGGAATGATGGGTGATATTTTCTTCAGTGCCGGCAGCGCGTCCTCGATCACCGCGACTGATTCGTGAAGCGTAGGATCGACAGGCATCTCTTGGATACGCGCATACACCTCCTCGCGCTGAAAATACTCCGCATGGTGAACGTGGCCGTATTTCTCGAAGAACTCACTCGGTGATAGATTTTCCGGGTTGCCAAACTCCAGATGAAGATATTTTACCCATTCACGGTTTGTCCAACAAAGCGTATCGTCGATATCCAGCGCGAGACCCTGCGCTGTATTTGTATTGTTCGTATTGATCATAATTAAAGCATGGGATTGCTGAGCTTCGCCATGATTTGCTTTCGTAATAGTATTTCGGAAAGATGTGTCCAGGGGTACGAAAATTCCCGACCAATTTTTTCTGAAAAAATTCTCTGCCCTATCGGATCGGTGAAAAAAATAGTGCTTGTCTTATCCTCCAAATTCACGATATTAAGATACGCCCAGTCGCAACCCATTTTCCTCGTCAACTCACGGACACTTTCTTCAATCTTCTCTTTTTGCGCCATAATGGCATCTCCCCACACTTGAAGCTGAAATGCCCATACCGTATATCCGCCACTGCCAAATTCTTTTGCGTCTTGCACGAGCGCGCGATAGACATCCCTTTCAGTTTCGCGAGTCGCGTAGAGAAACATATCATGAATAATATTTGGATCAATCTCATATTCGCGTTCGAGGAAATCAGCAGCCGCGTGATCCCTTTCGCTCGTGTTTGTCGTGATGAAATTCAGCGTGTTGTGATGGATTGCGCCGTATAATAGCAGTGCGTGGTCGGGAAGAAGTTTGATGTCGGCCTTGATGAATCGTTCCGTCACGATCGTTGCCGCCGCGCCAATTAATTCATTTTGGATGACTGCATTGGGAAATTCCATCTCAGGATGTCCCGCACGATGATCAATAATTTCGATTACATCTTCCGCCTTAACAGAATTTGGCATACCCTTCATCGAGGAGGCATCGACAAGAACAAATTTATTCCAGTCACCTCTCGCGCTTTCCGAGTATGTTGGGATTTGTATGCCGTGCTGTTCAATAAAATAGTTCACCTCAAATTGCGGCGAACCGAACATAATTCCCTCTGCATCCTTTCCTTGTTCACGCAGCAACCTCGCGTACGCAAGCGCGCATGCCACGCCGTCAAGGTCTGGGTTAATTTTCGGCGTTACGAGAATAGCGCTCATACTGCGATATGATACTCAAAGTCATCTCCGTGCTCGCGTGCTTTTCGTGTCGCAAATACAAGTATTTCAGCGTCCTCATGTCCGCTATTCATAACAAGGTGAGCCACCTGACTTGGAACAACAACACCGGAACATTCGGTGCCATTCAGCTCGATTCGCTCCTGCTCTTTCGAATCCATGTCCTCGAGCACAACAGCCACATTCCCACGAATACAGACAATCAATTCGCGCTTTACCTGATGATAATGATTGCCAGCCACTGCGCCCGGTTGTAGAGCGACAAAATATGGAAACAATGGCATTGTGCCAAGATGCTCTGCCATGCGCTCGATATCCCACTGAATCAGAGCACGATTCGGTTTTGATGAATCGCGGATAAAGCTTACTGTCTGGATATTCATACTCATTAATCATCTGCGCTCTCTATCTCTGTGAGCGTGCGGCGATGCCATAATAGAGAAACTCTTTTTGAAAGGAATCGGGAGAAACGGCATAGATATTTTTTCCAAAAAAATAATCGCACAACACCTCGCGCGTGCGCAATAACTCTTTCAGCCGGTATTGCCATTTTGGATCTTGAACTGAAAGGTCAATAAGTTCGAGCATCCTTTCGATTGCTTTATCTCGATGGGCAATCTCATTTTTTTGGTGCCAGCGAAATGATCGATCAACTTCACTGCCAATGTTTCCTAATTGCTCCATTACCGACATCCCAAACCATTTCCCTCCGGCGAGTTCGTTGTGTATCGATTGCATAGTTATTCTACCCTCTCCTGGACAATACTGCGGATGAGTTTTTGAATTTCCGGATTTTCGACATTCCGTGATCTATTTCCTTGCGACGGACGAATATTTATCATGGAATCAAACTCAATCCAATCTTCTCCTTCTTTTTCGGGATAAAGATTAATGCCCCACACGGCTGATTGGTGCGATCCCCGCTCAAGAAGTACTTGCTCTTCATCCGCATGAAGCTCGCCGCCGATAGCCATTATTCTCGCTTCACAATCCACAACTGCCTTCACAAGATCGCCAAACATCATCTTTGATATTTCGAGAAGCTGTTTTTTTGATATTGTATCAGAGACTATTTTAATTTCATTCATACATTCCTATGTCTTTTTCTGACTCCTTAATGCCGCGGCGACGAAATCCCTAAACAATGGATGTGGTTGCATCGGGTGAGACTGGAACTCGGGATGAAACTGTGTTCCCACAAACCACGGATGGTTTGGCAGTTCAATAATTTCAACAAGGTTGTCCTTTTCATTGATTCCGGAAAACCGCATACCCGCGCGTTCCAAGACTTCCCTGTATGCATTATTAAACTCATAACGATGGCGATGACGCTCCGATATCTTATTC
>CAYJLM010000028.1:0-12780 GCA_964370875.1 uncultured Gammaproteobacteria bacterium
AACCTCTGCAACGCGCACGCGGAATCGCGCGTAGATATCACCGCTCTCTTCTGTCGCCACCCCCACATCCAGCGCGCCGTACGCAGCATACGGAAAATCTTTTCGCGAATCCATTGCAATCCCGCTCCCTTTTGCAACCACGCCGACAGCGCCCAGATCGTGAGCGGTTTGCTTTGGCAAAATTCCCGTCTTTGACAGACGATTAAAAATCGTGAGGTTCTTATCAACCACGCCCATGAGATACTCAAATTCTTTTTCGATTGCGTACAGCTCTTTACCGAGCCATGCCACGGTTTCAGTGTCGATATCTTTTGTCACGCCGCCGATACAATTTACGCCTCTTAAAAATCTGCTTTCGGTCAATCGCTCATGTATTTGCAGTATCCTTTCGCGCAGGCGCGCGCCGGTAGATGACCCAAAGTTGAATGCTGTTCCAAGAAGGATAAGCCCGACATCGCCGATATGATTTGCCAGACGCTCAAGCTCTGAAAAAATAGTACGCAGATAGCGTGCGCGCTCGGGGACATCAACACTAGCAAGCGTCTCAAGCGCCTGACAGAAAGCAAGCGCGTGCGTGAACGCGGTATCGCCGGACACATGCTCGGACAACACTATTTTTTTATCAACCGGCAGTGTTTCAAATAATTTTTCGATGCCTTTATGGACAAATCCCAACCGCGGCTCAAAAGAAACGATTTCTTCGCCCGCCATACTAAACCGGAAATGCCCCGGCTCAATGATACCGGCGTGCACCGGACCGACCGGGATTTCAAAGATACCCTCGCCCTCGATCGCGCCGACAGTATTCTGTAGTCCCGTATCTTCCGGCCGGCTGTCCCACTTAAAATCTTTTCTCAAAGGATACATGCCCTCCGGCCAATTCGCATGCAAAAGCCATCGGCTTGGGTTGGGATGCCCCACGGGTTCAATGCCAAAAAATTCTTTGATCTCGCGTTCATACAGATGGACCTGAGGCATCACGCCAGTCAGCGACGGAAAGTCTTCGCCATCTTTCACCACAATGTACGGCGCGATAAACATATTCTTTCCCACAACGCCAAATACGGTAAAGATTTTAAAACCGCCGATGTCCTTACGCTCGTCCATTGCGGTCATTGTCTTGAGCGGCAACCCATGTGTACTCCAAAGATCTTCGCACACGTGCGCGAATGCGGATTTCTCCACCTCAAACATGACAATATTCCCTTCCATTTCCGGATGCGCTCCTTCCGGTATGTATTTTTTTATTGTTTCAATAATATTCATATTAGTGAAATAGTGCCGCTGCTTGAGTAAGAAGTGCCTGCAGTGGTGAGGGCACTATAATGCTTACTGTGAAGATCAATACCGCCAGCAAGCAGAGCGGCGCGATCGTCCAGCCATTCTCTGTTCCCTGCCCCGCTTCATCGCGCGGCGGCTCGCCCGCCATCATCCAAGACAGTGCTTTAAAAAAACCGATACACACCAATGCCAATGCTGCCAATACAACCAAGGCGAGTACACCATGGACTGACATCAATGCGGAAAGGATCGAAAATTCAGTAATAAATATGCCAAACGGCGGTACGCCCGTAATAGACAATACTCCGACGATAAAGAGGATCATTGTAAACGGCAGTGCCGCTTTCAGCCCGCGCACGCCGGATATCTTTGCGGTGCCATATTTCAGCATGATATTTCCCGACGACAAGAAAAGCAGTGACTTTGTCATTGCGTGATAGATCATGTGCAGTAACGCCGCGAACACACCCACTCCCCCCGCGCCAATACCCAGTGCCATCATTCCCATGTGTTCAATACTCGAGTAGGCCAAGAGGCGCTTGTAATTGTGCTGAGTGAAAATAAGCAGGGCGGCGACAGCAACCGAAAGAAGTCCGAACGCCAAGAATATCTGGTGAGAAAATTCCTGGCCAAGAGCGCTGTCTGTCAGGAGCGTAAAGCGCAAGAGCGCAAAAAATGAGACATTCAATAACGCGCCGGAAAGCAAGCTACTAATAGGGACCGGTGCCATGCCGTGCGCGTCGGGAAGCCATGTGTGAAGCGGGGCAAATCCTGTTTTTGTGCCATACCCGATAATGACAAAAACAAACGCAATCTTGAGCAGTGCGGGATCAAGCTGCGCGCCGTCCGCAAAGGACCATGTCCCGCCAAAATGCGCTGGCATTCCAACAAAGAGCAGCGTCCCCAAAAATCCCAAGAGCAGGGCGATCGAGTTGATGATAAGAAATTTCCATGCCGCCTCAATCGAATTTTTCTTTCCGTAAAAACTGATAAGAAACACCGTCGACAATGTCGTTGCCTCAACAGCAATCCACATCAATATCGGATTTACCAAAATGACCGCCGCCAACATTGAAAAGAGAAACATATTAAACAGCGTGTAAAACTGCCGAATGCGATGCATGCCGATAATTCCACGCTTTGTCTCCTCGCGCAGATATCCGACAGAGTACAGTGCGGCGACACATCCTACCATCACAACAACAAGGCCAAAGAGCGCGCTCAGCGCGTTGAGTGAAAAATAGCCAAGATATTCAACGGTGCCGTGCTCCAAGACACCCATCACGAGCCGGCCAAAAACTACCGCCTCAACAAGCACGGCAAGAATTGTCACCCCCTCAATAAGGGGTCTCTTTGCCCGGACAAGCGCGGATACAAGGGCTGCGAAAATCGGAGTAATGAGCAGTATGAGAAATAGCATAAGTATCAGTCTCGAAGATCTTTAATAACAGACGTATCAAGCGTTCCAAAGTGTCGCTGGATAAGGGCGATAAACACGGACGCGCCAACCATCCACAGACAGATATCAAAGAGGATTCCCAGCTCGAGGGCGAATGTGTGCTCGATGCCAAAGAATGATCCCAGCGCGACAATTGCATTCTCCATACTCAGCACACCGATGATCTGATATACAATCCCCTTATGATTGATTGCCAAGAACATTGAAATAAACATACTGGCAAGCGCGAGGTGAACAAAATTTTCCGCCCCCTCCACGCGGTGTGCCAGCACGGCAAATACATCGGATTGCGCGAGAAGGAAAAGCGTAAGCATGACAATAAGCGCGAGCGGCGTATTCAAGTAGGTGCCCGCAACAACCTTTTCGTTACTGCTTTTTATCGACCGCATGAAAATAATCGGCGCGAGAATCACCTTGACGACAAATGTTACGGCCGCGGCAAGCACCAGTCCGGTCTCATGTTCGGATATGCCGATTGTTGCAAGGAGCGCGATAACGGCGAGAGACTGCACTGCGTATACTGCGACGAGCGTTGTGTTCTTTTTCACAATATGCATGAATACGCACGCCAGGAAAAGCAGTGACTCAAGTGTAAAAAGTAATTGTGTGATATCAAGAGTGTTCATACAGCAAGAGAGATGATAAGCGCTATAACCCCCATAACGAAGGATGTAAAAAGAAGGTCAGGAAGGCGGAAGTATCGAAGCTTTGCGATACTCGACTCAATAACCGCAATGATCACTGTAAGTATACTTACCTTCACCAGGGTAACCACGCCTGCCAAAACTACCGCGAGCAGTGTCGTTCCCTGTCCGATTGTTGAAGGAAAGAATAGGTTGGCCGCCAGTGCCAGAAAGATGAAAAGTTTGTTGGCCGCCGCCCATTCCATCAGCGCAAGACGTTTTCCCGAATATTCCAAAATCATCGCCTCGTGAACCATGGTCAGCTCAAGGTGTGTCGATGGATTATCAAAAGGATAACGCGCGTTCTCAGACAACAAGACGATAAAAAAACCAACGAACGCGACAAGAAGTGGAACGATCTGCGCAAACGGCGCCGCGCCGATGACTGCGGCTATTGTTGCAATATGTGTCGAGCCGGCAATAAGCGCGGGAACAAGAAGTGTAAAAAGCAATCCGCCTTCGGCAACGGCTGTCAATGTCATCTCCCTGCTCGATCCGGTACCCCCAAACGCGCTTGCCGGATCCATTCCGGCCAAAGAGAGGAAGAACGCGCCCAGCGCCACCATATAGATAACAACGAGAAAATCGCCCGCCGGCGCAAAGGCAGGCACGAACGCGAACGGTATACTCGAAGCAATCACAAGCGTGGAAGCAAACACGACGTACGGTGCGACCAAAAAAATCCAAGACGCATCGTGCGATACAACTTCATCTTTTGAAAATAGTTTGCGCAGGTTTCTGTACGGCTGAAAAATGCTTGCTCCGCGCCTATTCTGCATCAATGCCTTCACTTTACGAATAACGCCAATACACAGAGGCGAAAGAAGAAGAACGAGCGCAATCTGAATTGTAAGAAATAGCAATGCCATAGGTGGTTAATTGAGCGAAATCCAGATAAGGAGACACATCAACACGAGCCCGATATACAGAATGTATGCATTCACATTGCCGCTCTGAATCTTTTTAACGGTTCGCGACATGCGTTCGGTGCCCGCCTTTATCGGTGCATAGATATATGCCTCATAGACGTCGAAAAACCCAAGCTCGATGCGTTTCAGGGTGGGGAAATATTTTGTATTACCGGCGTATTCGATCGTGATGTGTTTTGTTGGCTGCATGAGCGGCTTAAAAATTGTCATAAGGGAGCGTGAAAATCCTGTTGCAGTTATTTCGGTCCGCGACGTCAACGGCGCTCCGCAATCCCAGGTAAGATCCCGTGTTACCTTTCGGCCGCGGGTGAATACATATACGATTAGCGCCACCAAAATAAGAAGACCGCCCAACAGGAGCGCGATCATGGGCATGGAAAGCACGGCAAATTGATCGCGTGCTGTGAGTGTACCTGCAGCTGCAGTGACTGCCGGAACAGTTGCGTTCAGTCCGGAAATGCTTTGAGCAACCGTTGTAAGTACCGGCGTAACCCATGCCGCCCCAACGCCAAGAAGCAATGAAAGCAACGCGAGGCCCGCCATGCCAAACCGCATTGTTGTGCCACACTCCTTTGCGTGTGTCGCCTCTTCGCTTCGCGCCTTTGCTAAAAAAACCGCGCCAAAGGCCTTCACGAAACAAGCCGCGGCCAGCCCACCGGTAAATGCGAGCGAGGCAATACCGACAATAAATACCATTGTCAGGAAGATGCTCGATGAATGGAGCCCGGCAAACATCGCCTGGAACGTCATCCATTCACTGACAAAGCCATTGAATGGTGGCAATCCGGAAATCGCCATGGCGCCGATAAGAAAACAAAACGCGGTCCATGACATTGTTTTTATGAGTCCACCATATTCTTCGATGTTGCGGGTATGCGTTGCATGCGCGACGGAACCGGCACCCAAGAAAAGCAATGCCTTGAACACCGCATGATTTGCCGTGTGATATAGGCACGCGATGAGCGCGAGGAGCATGAGCGAAGGCAATCCCAGCGATCCGAATATAAGCGCGGCGCCAAGGCCAAGAAGAATAATTCCAATATTCTCAATACTGTGATATGCGAGCAGGCGCTTAAGGTCGTGTTCGGACAGTGCGTACAAAACGCCAAGCAACGATGATACCGCACCGATAAGAAACAGAGTAATGCCGCCCCACAGCGCGGAAGATGGAAAGAGCTCAACAAAAAAACGGATAAGCATGAAAATGCCCGTTTTGATCATGACGCCGGACATGAGCGCGGATACGTGGGCCGGTGCTGCCGGGTGTGCCTTTGGTAGCCACACATGGAGCGGAATAATGCCCGCCTTTGTTCCAAACCCAACGAGTGTCAACAAAAGAACGGCCGTCTGAAGCGGTACCGATATCGCGGCGCTACTTGCCTTCAATACATCAAAGTCAAACGACCCTGTCGCCTGATACAAGAGCAGGAATGCAAAGAGGATGCACGCGGTTGCCACATGGGTCATGGCAAAATAGGTGTAGCCCGCTTGAATATTCCCCTCTTCTCTATGCTCGAATATCACAAGCATGTATGAGGAGAGTGACATAATCTCCCACAGCACAAGAAAGTACAGCGCGTGCTGAGCGGAGAACACCAGAAGCATGCTTGCGATAAAAACATTATAAAAAAATCCGAACGTGCCAAGAGAATATTTTTTTGCATAGTGCGCCATGTATCCAATCCCATACACCGAGGCAAACAGCGCAATCACCGACACAACAAGCATAAAAAATGCTGCGAGTGGATCTACGCGCAAGGAAAGAGTAAGAAGCGGCAATGATGTTGACGTCGTTAACGCAAATGTCTGTCCGCTCGCCAGCAGTATTCCGGAAAAAAGGATACCCGCACATGAACCAAGAGCAGCACAGCCATGGCTCCACCCGTTACAGACTCGTGGTGTCTTTTGAAAAAAAAGCGCGCCAAGAGCACCAAGCGCAAAGAGCCCGAAGATAGAGAAGAAGCCGTATTGAATCAAAGTGTCAGTCATATTTCATCTTGAATTACAGTTGTCATCCCGGACTCGATCCGGGATCCAGAATCTGTAACTTTAGTGGTCGATCATTTCAAACATTTTCAGGAGTGAACAAATAATGCGAGACGGTGACGGTGGGTCGCCTGGGATATAAAAATGAACGGGAACGATTTTGTCGACCCCGTCATGGACCGCGTACGATCCTTTAAAAATCCCCCCATCGATAGCATCGTCGCCAAGCGCGACAACAATCTTAGGATCGGGAGTTGCGTTATATGTTCTGCGGAGCGCCTCTGCCATATTGCGCGATACCGGCCCGGTAACAAACAACATATCGGCGTGTCGGGGCGAAGCGACGAAAGAAATACCAAAACGCTCAAGGTCGTAGTAGGGATTTGTCAATGCATTACACTCCTGCTCTTCGGCGTTTGATGACCCCGCATCCACTTCGCGAATGGCAAGCGACCCTTTGAACAGCCTCTTCACGTGGGTCTCCAATTTTTTTCCCACACGGAGCACATCTTCCTGACACGACAAATTCTCGGTGGGTATCACCGTCTGGGGCGTGGTCATCATTTTGAGATACATGGAAAGCATAGCAAACAACAATAGATGTCGTTGTACGCCTATTGCTGTTTTCAAACAATGGATCCTATTACTGACATGTATTTAGGGTGTAGTAGAATAGCTTCCCGGTCAGTTCTGATTCAATTTTGTTCCAAAAATGATGATGAGCGCGAAGGAATACTAACGTATTCCGACAAGTTCAGCGCATTGGTGGGGCGAAATTGAACAGAAATGAGCCGGAAGAAAGATACAACTGGTATTCTACTACACCCTAATATGCCGCTAGCAGGGTCCCCTGTTCCAAAATGCAATAGCCGTCCAAAAACCTAGAATATGACCTAATGGTAGCACTGAAAAAAAATAATGCAATATACCGTCATTCCGACCAAAGGAAGGGATTCCGAAAAAATCGAGCAAGAACAGGGGTATCCCCTTGGGTCTCCCGATGCACACCTTCGGTTAAAGTCACCCCAAAGAGATACCCCTGTTCTTGGCGCCTCAAAATGTTCACCACCCTTGACACGGCCATAGATGGGCGTAGCATGGATTGAATCAAGTTGAAAGTACCGCGGTTTGGAGGGCCGCCGTTTTAAAACTGAAATGGAATCGCAAGTCGGCTGACAAAAAAGGAGGTGCTTTTGCCGGGCCGATATTTGTCGCACCGTCCCCAAGAAGCGCTCGAGGTCATTGCACGGATCTCGAGCGGAAACACTGGTCCCTGCCTCGACAAGGATGTCGTGGTGGTCACGTGTTGCGACCCGCGCGTCGCAGACGTAATCGAAAAGCTCGAAGGATCGAGCTTCCTTCGCACTCCCGGGTGCGAAGTAGACCCCTCATGGGATACCATCGGGGCAGTCGTTGCGGACAAGAAGACGATTGTCTTCCTGTGCCACGACGACTGCAAAGCGCATAGCGGATCACTACATGAGGCACAACGCCAAGTCCAGTGGAGCCGCCATGCGTTCTGGAACCACCATCGCGGAGCGGATACAACCTTTCTTTCGGGAAAGGTCTGTTCCGAGTCGCGCCATCTGTCTTTCTTGAAAGACGATGGAACGACATGGAACGCTGGGCAGCTCCTTGCGAATGTCCCGCGTCGTTCGCGCGAAGCAGTCGAAAGATTGCTAAGCATGAATGACCGGCGACACCCGCAACGCAGTGGCCGCAACACGACCATACTCCACCCGCCGATTGGCACGCTCGCCATATCGGTGGACGGGGTGCTCAGCGACTTCAGGGCACGCAATGCAGCCTACGTCGTTGATCACATTGGTCAGTCGTCGCACGTTTTCGCGCGGCAAGTCAGCATGATCGGCGCTATTGCCGCCGAGAATGCTAAAAACACCGACGAGAGACCGCACATCCTCGTCGTCGGTGAGGCCGGCAGAATCGATGGGGCTTGTAAGATTTTCGAACAAGCAACAACGTCGCTGGCGCGACTGGAGAACGGGCACTGCTTCACGGCAGAGCTTGCTGTCCGGTCGAGGACGGGTCAATTTGAGCAGATCTCGGTGCACGGTGAGATCTGCACAAAAAGGCCCGACTAAATCCGATTCCATTACCCCCTTCGTCGACCTCCCCTTGACTCGTTTTCGGGGAGGTCGCTTGCTTTTTAAGCAACCTCTTGTTCGTAACATTCCGCACAATAAACAATCTCCTGTCTCTCGGGCGCATAGGGGGTCTCAAACTCTGTTGAACATCGCACGCCATCGTGGGCACTATGCGACAACACACACATACATTGTCGATGCCAAAGCTTGCGCGGATTGCGATACGAAAATCGTGTATAAAATCGGCAGTCTGGACACAAACGAGGCAATGGTACGTTCTGTTTTTTATAAAACTCAAACTCCTGCTTGATAATGCGATAATTTTTCTTACACTGCGCGCATGCAAAAATATTTTTTAAACTATCTTCGCTCGTATCCTTAATGTCATCGGGGACATCGACCCACTGAATAGTCGGCGGGTCATATTTTCCCGGCAGGTCGTCGCACCACCTCCACCCTCTCTCGAGTACCTCTTCTTTTGTTTTTGGATACCACTGTTGTGCGATTGTTTCGTTATACGCATACGGCGAATCCTGCATGGGGAAAAATTCTCCATACTCCCCCGCCTTCTTCATTTGCTCAATAACACTTTCTCGCACTTCTTCGTATTCCTCTTTCGCATACTGCTTATTCAAAATGCAATACTGCTTCCTCTGCAGTCCGAAACAACCAAAACAATCCTGACAATTGCCCGCCATCATTACGTACTCACAATCCGAAAGATGTCCAACACTGCTCACAAAATGCGAGTTATACGACCATCCGCCGTCATGTCCTTCGTAGTCAAGCTCACAATCAATACCTGATTGCAAGAAATCCATGCAATCCTTGCTGGGCCCTCCTGCATCGTAGAGATACCGCCCCCATTCAAACCCAAACACGTCAAACCCGCCGTACACATCTTTGCTTTCAGTAATAAGATCACCGACACAGTTCTCTGTTTTTTTTAAAAACGCGTACTTTCGCGGCTGCATAACCGCAAAATTCCAAAATTCTTCTTTTACTTTTTCAACGATGCTGTGCGACCCACCATTGTACTTTTGTATCTCCCGCTCATATTCTTCCTTCGTATATTGAACGTTTTTGATACAATACGATTTATGCCTCAAATTCACACACATAAAACAACTTGAGCAATCCGAACACGCAAGGCAAAATATCGAGTCAGTCATTCCGATCGAATTATAGACATACCGACATCCGTAACTTTTTTGAACATCTTGGCACTCAAACATCCTCTCGGAATGGAGAACCAAATTGCAGTCGACAAGATCCTCGGACCAACCAATCCAGTACGTATACAATAGATTTTTTCCAAAATAACTGCAGAATGCCAGGTATGAATTTTTCAGCCCTTCAGCGTATTGACAATAATCGCTGTTTTCCATTTCTTTTATATCAAGTGCGATGTGCGGCACGACACGGGACAGCTCATCGAACTGTTCAAAGAAAGAATGTGAAAAATCAAAATCGCGACCAAACAAAAGAGGATCCCATCGATCCGACCACCAGCATGATTGGCAATAGACCGGAAATGCGGCATCTGCCCTGTATGTGGACAATGTTTGTTTTTTACAGAGATCGCACGCACGCAGATACAATACCCGTTCATTTCTCCGTATACACCGGCGCATATTTCGACACTCCGGACACCATGTCGGCTCCGGAACGTTTATTTTTGCATAAAACAAACTGTCTTCGTCAAAAATCTGAAATTGAGTTTTACATTGCGCGCACTGGTTCATACTATTTCTTCGGTGAAACGGCAATCATTTCCTGAATATCGGTAAGCTGATCGCATTTGTGTCAACGACACACATCCACTCTCCTCGTGACCATCCCTGGAGATTGACGCTCTCGTCTGAGGAAAACGGTACTGGCAGTTCGAAATTTTTTGTCTTGAGCGGAATTTCAATGCCATAAATCCTGCCTGGCCGTGTCCTGTGGCGTAATACCAAACAGGCGCACATGCATTGCATGGTATGAATCATAATAAAAGTGAAATCCAAAAGGGAAGCGAGAAAATAGAGAGAATGGTGCTAAATACGATTGAGCGCGATATGAACTCCTTGTTCAGATCAAAGGTATCTGCCAGTGCAAACGGAGTGATCGCAAGCGGCATGGCCGCCTCAATAATCGAAGTGGAAAACTGATGCGGAGGAAATCCAAAAAGTTTAAGCCCAAAATACAAACCTGCCGGGGCCACAATAAGCGTAAGAAACGAAAATAATGCAACCCCAATCCATTCTTGCGGTTTTCCAAATTTCGATTTTCCAATAAACAATCCAATAACAATGAGCACGGTTGGGGTCACGGACGCAGAGACCATGTCGAGCGACTGCGCCATAACAGAAGGGATGGGAATCGCAAAACCCGCGACGAGCGCACCTGCTACCACCGCGATAAGAAGCGGATTTTTTACCAGCGTTGCCACGGTGCGCCTCAAAGCCTGCTTCTGCCCATCGACATGCGTTGCCTCTAAGTATCCTGTACCTAGTGTAAATATCCAAACAAAATATACGGCAACGATAACGCTCGCAGTAGGAATAACCGCCGACCCAAAAACCTGTCCGAGGATCGGGATCCCCAGATAAGCAATGTTGCCGAACATGAGACAAAGAATGAATGTCCGCAGTGTTTTTTTGGAAAAACGCGCCGCTGCCCCAAACGCCAACGCACACAAAAACAATCCGACAACAAACACTGAGTTTACGCCAATAAGCGTAATTTGTTCAGAAAATGAAAAATGCGCCTTTGAGAGCGCGGAAAAGATAAGCACGGGTAGGCCGATTTTGAGCGCAAATTCATTGAGTACCTGCGACCAGTTTTCACCAACGTTTTTAAACCGCTGCAACAGCGCGCTGGCAAAAATAATGAGGAACAGCGGCGCGATAACGATAAGTACCTGGGTCATATATGCGTCCTAATTCAAGAGAACAATACTCCAATTTAGCACGGTCGCAAACGACACCCAGACGAGATACGGCACGAGAAGGACTGCCGCAGTCCTTTTGATTCTCCAAAATAGCACGATTGTGGCAATAATTCCCGCCCACAAAAGGACGATGTCCACGAGTGCAAGTACAAGCGCGTGATATCCAAAAAATAGGATACTCCATGCACCGTTCAGTGCAAGCTGTACGGCAAATACTGCAATAGCGTAAGAAGCACGTCGCTTCTGAATATCCTCCCGCCAGATAAAAAATAACGAGATACCCATAAGGGCATAGAGTACCACCCACACAGGCGCGAAGAGCCATCCCGGCGGCATGAACCATGGCTTTATGAGGGCAGGATACCACGTTGCCAGTGCGCCGGTTACCGCAAACGAGGAAGCAAACCCAACCGCATTGGGGATCAGGATAGAAAACGCGAGTTTTATTCTTGTATTCATGCAATTTTGTCTGGCCGTTTCTCTTTCTTACTGACGGCAAAAATATAGATGATATCCAAAATGCTGAGCGTATTAACGACGAATAGCACGATAAACCACGGCTTTGACCCCGATCGCGCTGCTTTCCAGAGCGCCACACCTTTCCAAGGTATCGACCACAGAGCAAGGAGACCAAAGACCCATGCATTGTTCAATAAAAATTGATCCATAGTGCTTATCGTTATGGATTACAGCCACAGCACCTTCGTATTATACCCCCTCGGAAGCGCGTGGCAAGAAGCGCAATTATCTCATACCAGCCCAACATCAAGCCCCTCGCACGTGAGACCACCATTCTTTTCCAGTGTAAGGATGCCATAATCGCCCAGTTCTTCCAATTCGCCCTCACTCAATAACTCTCGATACAATAATTTAATCGGACCACCATGAGAAAATATCGCAATGCTACGATAGTGGCTGTCGTTTGTAATAGATTGAAACGCTGCCAATACCCTATTCTTAAAATCCTCGTAGCTTTCACCTTGCGGATCGGTCGCGTACATGTCCTTGTGTCTTTCTACAGCCTCAGGGTACTTTTCTCTCGCCTCGTCTTTGTCCATCCCGTTTAATATTCCGTAGTCTCTTTCGCGTAATCCCTCTACGACCGAGAGTGGGATACCCAGCTTTTCGTTTACTATTTCTGCTGCCTCCTTTGCGCGCAACAAAGGACTGCAATAGATCACCTCTATCCCCTTCCCGTGTAGCTTCTCGGCCAACACACGGGCACCTTCTCGCCCCCGTACTGTCAGATGGTCGTCATAGGCGCCACCATACTTATTCTCAATATCACTTGTGCTTTCGCCATGGCGAATTAAATAGATTTGCATTTTTTATTAGAAATTTATGTGTCTTACTTAGACTCTAGAATCTAACGCAACACTTCTGTAGCATAGCTACATCAGAA
>CAYJLM010000029.1:0-12767 GCA_964370875.1 uncultured Gammaproteobacteria bacterium
CAGCGGCACGGGGGTTTTCTTCCAGGAATATCGCAAGGCTTTCAGAAAAAATCGTATCAACGGCCGCACGCGCTTCGACATTACCGAGCTTTGATTTTGTCTGTCCTTCAAATTGCGGATCCGGTACCTTAATGCTGATGACGGCGGTAAGTCCCTCGCGAACGTCCTCACCGGTAAGGTTCTCATCTTTTTCTTTGAGGAAATTCTTGGCACGGGCAACGGTGTTCAGTGTTCGAGTAAGAGCGGTTCGAAACCCAACGACATGCATGCCACCTTCCGGGTTTAGAATGTTGTTGGTAAACGCATATAGATTTTCCTTATACTCATCGATATATTGAAGCGCAATCTCGACCATCACGTCTTTCTCTCCTTGTTTCTCGACATAAAATACCTTGTCGTGCTTCGGTTCTGCCGCGCGGTTGAGATGACGTACAAAGGAACCAATACCACCTTCAAAGTAGAAAACGTAGGGGATTCCCTGCTCTTCGCGATCATCACTCGCGATAATCTTCACCGCCTTTGTGAGATAGGCGTGCTGACGTAAGCGATCAAGTATGGTCGCAAAATCATAATCCGTCACGGAGAAAATACTCGCATCGGCCTTGAAGGTGACTGTCGTACCTGATCCCGGTGCCTTTCCAACACATTTTAATTTATATAATGGTTTTCCGATCTTGTACTCCTGACGATAGAGCTTGCCGTTCTGCGCAACCTCGATAAGGAGATAGCTTGAAAGCGCATTGACAACAGAGATGCCCACACCGTGCAAGCCGCCGGAAACTTTGTAGGCGCCCTGTCCGAATTTTCCACCCGCGTGAAGCTTCGTAAGAACGGTTTCAAGAGCCGACACCCCGGTTTGCTTATGGATCTCAACAGGGATGCCGCGGCCATTGTCGGCAACACGAACCATCCCATCAGGCAGAAGGGTGATAGATACTTCGTCACAGTATCCGGCCATGGCTTCGTCGATGGAGTTATCAACAACTTCCCAAACAAGATGATGGAGTCCGAGCTCGGCTGTGTTGCCAATATACATTCCCGGACGCTTTCTGACGGCCTCAAGCCCCTCAAGGACGGTAATTTTTGATGCTCCGTAATCATCTGATTTCCCTTTGTTTTTCATCTGTTTTGTTGGCATAGCCCTTTTAGTTTTAAAAAAAAATAACAGCGCTTGTGGAAAAGCGAACTAGTGTAAGATTAGCACGACGGATGATTTTTGAACAGGGGAAAAGGTAAAAAAAGAACGGCATGCATACACGAGGCAGGGGCAGAGGCCGTCAATTTGGTTCCCGTTGATAACGCACAGCGCGTGAACGCGTGCGCAGGCAACGGGGAGGGTCCGTTTGGACCCATTGTTTGTGCCCCCGAATCTCGGGGGCGGTACGAATGCGGGCGATTCGCCCGCTGTAGCCGAAGGTTTCGATAACTTCCAACCGAAACCAATGTGAAGATAGCAAGCTGTATTTTTTTGTCAACGTGCATATCCATGGAATGTTTGGTATACTTACCAGTGATAAAATCTGAGTCTGGTGAAAAATAACAGGCGGTACTTTCTTCCAGCTCACTTCCGTCCAATTTTTCCCCAAAAAGGCGCTGAACTTGTCAGAATACGATAGTATTCTTTCGCAATCATCATCCTTTTTGGAAAAAAATTGAATCGGAACCGACCAGGAATCTATTTTTCACCAGACTCAAACCATTTATTATGCGTACCTATCGGCCGGAAACAATTGACACGGAAACCCTCAAGCGGAGCTATTGGATCGTTGGGCACCTTCGACAGTTTAAGCGTAATGCCGCGATCGGTGTTGTTGTTGTTGAGGGTATTATTATTTTGTTAGCTCTCATTCAATTTGGCGGGTACCTGTATTACGCGTTTGTGCGCCAGGAAAAAATAATTCAGCCACTGCGCAACAACGCTGAATATTTCGCGCCCCTCATTACGATCCCTGAACCGGCTGTACTTGTCTATGGTGCCGTCCCTCATGGTTCGGATCAGTATGATTTGTATGCCAGGCTCAAAAATCTGAACCAAGGATGGCGGGCTGATTTTGATTTTATTTACTCGGTCAATGGAGTTGACCAGCTGCCGCAAAGGGTGTTTCTTTTACCTCAAGAGGAAAAATATATATTGAAGCTCGGCGTTGCGGCACAGCAAGAACAGCCGCAGATATCGTATCGCATCACCAATCTTGGATGGCACCGCCTTTCGAGCGAGGATGGTAAGGCCATCGCGAACAGAAACAAGTTCGAAGTTACAGAGATACAGCTCATTGCCGGGCAGGATGCGCAGGGCATGCAGGGCGGCGCTCGGCTTGCGTTTACTCTTGAGAACCACAGCGTGTATAAGTTTTGGGATTTTCGCGTGCCGGTTGTTTTGAAGCAAGGATCGGCTATTGTTGCTCTTGCCTTGGTTCCGGTATTCTCGCTCGAACGTGATGAGAAGAAGCATCTTGAGGCATACTGGGGATATCCTATTTCAGCCACGTCATTTGAAATAATTCCCGATATTGATATTCTCAATCCGGCGGCTCTTCGTATATCCCTGTAGTATCCATGTATTCGTTTTTCATCAAATTAAAGCACCTTGACTTTGTGCTCCTCTGTTCCGTTATTGGCATTTCGCTTTTTAGCGTTGCGGCACTCTACAGTATCGGACTTGGGAAAGAGCCACAGTCATTTGAATATCTTACGCACCAATTTGTCATTTTGTGCGCGGGTTTTATTTTTTTGATTATTATCGCGCTTATTGACTATCGAGTGTATCGCAACATCAGCATCCCCGGATATATTCTCGCGATCGCATTATTGCTCGCAGTGTTGGTCTTTGGAGAAAAAATTCGAGGAACCCGAGGGTGGTTCTTTATTGGCGGTACCGGTATGCAGCCGGCCGAGCTTGCAAAGATTGCGCTTATCATGATGCTTGCGTGGTACTTTTCGTCGTGGACCCGACAGGTGGGACGTCTTCGTCACATTCTTGTCAGTGGCGCAATTACACTCGTGCCCTTCATGCTTATTCTTGCGCAGCCGGACTTTGGGTCGGCTGTAATTCTTTTTATTATCTGGGCAACGTCAATCGGCATGAGCGGTATTCCAAAGCGGTATGTTATCTCAATCGGGGTAATTCTGTTGGTGTTGTTCTCTTCGGCATGGCTCTTTTTCTTCGCGGATTATCAAAAACAACGCATTACTACTTTCCTCTTTCCGTCAGCCGATGTGCAAGGTTCAGGATACAACATACGGCAAGCGCGTATTGCCATCGGAGCGGGGCAGTTCTTTGGCGCCGGTATTGGCGCGGGTTCTCAGAGTCATCTCAAATTCCTTCCTGAAACCCAGACCGACTTTGTCTTCTCTGTTATAGCTGAGGAGTTTGGATTTGTCGGCGTGTTTTTCCTCCTCCTGCTCTGGTGTATGTTCTTCTATCGAGCGTTTTATCTGCTAAAAAACGCAGCTGATGATTTCTCGGCCTTTATCGTACTTGGGTGTATTATGATGATCTTTTCCGAGCTATCGATCAATATTGGCGGTAATCTTGGCCTCGTCCCGCTCACCGGTATCGCATTACCGCTCGTGAGTTACGGTGGAAGCTCGCTGTTTGTAACATTGATATCTGTCGGTCTCCTGCAGAGTATTTACATTCATCGGACAGAGTATGCCCTGCGGGGGTGAAAATAAATTGGAGGATTAGGTTTGACTTTTTGTAAAATACCGCATACAATTGCTATAATTTGCCGACCAAATCATGGGACTTGGAGGCCAAATTGGTTTGCAGATTCTTGAAAAGAAGGGAGACGGCTTTGGAAGTCGGGCCGATTGAGATCGAGCGGCAGGACGGCCGCAAGTTCTGCGGTACACTAGAGTTCAGGCACGCACATCGGAACGTTGTGCTGCTCTGGACTACAGAGTGGGGCGACACTCCGGAGGTGATGGTCGAGTTGTTCCACGGAACAGCAGGCGATCACACCGATCTGGTGCGGGAACATCAGAAGTTTCTTATTGACAAAATTCTCGACACGCTGGTGCAGCGGGTCGGGAAGGAAACGCTCTACCCATGAGGCGAGAAAGGCGCCACGGGCAGGGTGCACGCGCGAGTCCTTGGTATATGCCCGGGACTCGTTGAATTTACGGTGTTATTGACAAAGTTGGCAGTTTTTCGTACACTTCCAGCATTATTTTGAATCGATTGTATTTTATGACAAAGAAAACACTAGCACTTGCCGCGCAGTCACGCAGTGAGCTTGGGAAGCAGGCGGAGGGCGTTCGGGAAGCTGGTCGCGTTCCGGCTGTCGTGTATGGCGGGGATAAGGAAAATCAGAATATTTCGTTGGCTTATAACGAATTTGAAAAAATGTATCGCGAGGCAGGGGAGAGTAGTTTGGTTGATTTGGCTATTAACGGCGACACATCAGTAAAAACACTCATTCACGATGTACAGTACAACCCGACAACAAACCGTATCTCACACGTTGACTTTTTCCGCGTTACCATGACAGAAAAACTCACCGCGACCGTTGCTCTTGAGTTTGTCGGCGAGTCAAAGGCGGTCAAAGAGCAGGCGGCGATTTTGGTAAAAAATATTTCCGAGCTTGATGTTCGCTGTCTCCCGCAGGATCTCGTTTCTGAGATTTCTGTCGATCTTTCCCTCTTGAAAAATCTTGAGGATGTCATTACAATTCATGATATTGCGCTCCCGTCCGGAATGGAAGTTTTGCATCATACCGCTGACGATATTATCGCGATTGCAACTCCGCCAATAAGTGAGGAAGAGCTTGCCAAGCAGGACGCTGAAGGCGCGGCAAAACCTGCAGCCGAACCGGTTGCTGAGGAAAAGGGCAAAAAAGAAACGGAGAAATAAATCCGAATCCACCGTATGAAAAAAATTGTTATCGGTCTTACGGGGCGTCTGGCGTCTGGCAAGGGAACGGTTGCCCGACATCTCGTTGAAAAATACAAGGCGGATAAAACTCGATCATCAGATCCTTTGCGCGAAACGCTTGATATATTCAGTATTCCGCAGACACGGGAACATCTCGATGTTCTCTCAACATTCATGCGAGAAACATACGGCGAGAATGTCATCGCTCAGGCCGTGAAGCGCTATTTAACAAAGTCGGATGCAAGCGTCGTTATCTTTGATGGCATGCGCCGACTGGTCGACGTCGAGGCGATTCGATCCTTTGAGCACTCGTTGTTTATTTTCGTGCATGTCGACCAGAATACCCGTTATACGCGGTCGGTTGGGCGTAATGAAAATGTCGGAGATGATACCATGACGCTTGAAGATTTCCTCGCAAAGGATAGCGATGAACCACAGCAACAGATTGAAGCGTTGAAAGAATATGCGGATGTCGTGCTGGATAATAACGGCTCGCCAGAAGAACTGGCAAAACAGCTTACCGAAAAGGTTGACGCTGTTATCGAAAAACTATTAGCACCTCAAGAATAATGAAAAAGATCATTGGCATTGCCGGCAAGATAGCAAGCGGCAAGGGCATCGCAGCAGAACATATTATAAGCCGGTACACAGCCGGTTTTATTGATTATTCCCAATTCCTCTACCGCGTGTTAGATATATTTACTGTTCCCCATGAACGTAAAAATGTTAACGCGCTTTCGATATTCCTTCGCGCGACATACGGCCAGGACGTGCTCAATCGTGCTGTCATGCGTGAGCTGGGTCAGCGCCAGGATGAGATTATTATTCTGACCGGTATACGCCGTGAGCAAGAGCTTATCCGCCTACGTGAGATGCCGGGTTTTTCATTTTTGTATATTGACAGCGACATCCACACGCGCTATGAGCGGAATCGAAACGCAGCGCGCAAACCGGGTGATGCAGAGATGAGTTTTGAGCATTTTGCCGAGAAGGATAGCGACGACAGCAATCGAACGATCGAGGGATTAAAAAGCAGAGCTGATGTTGTTATAGAAAACAATGGATCGCTCGATGAGTTCCTTGGGCACCTTGATGATGCAATGAAAGATATTATGTCGAGATGATTGCGACGCGAATATTCCCGCAGTCATCTGTTCGAAATGCGATATCTGCCTGGGGCAGATATTTTTTTGCCAGGCGCTCGATATCATTTTTTTGATGAGTACCAATTTCAAGGAAGATCGCGCCGTCAGGCCGTAAATGTCTCTGCGCGCGTTGAAAAAGCGATTCGAAGAACAGAAGTCCATCGGTACCGCCAAGCAGAGCGATTTGCGGCTCGTAGGCAATTTCTGGATACTGCTTTTTCGCCACGTCGCATTGTTCGGCCGATAAATAGGGGAGATTGGCAACGACAATATCAAATGTATTTTCCTTGGGCACCTGCTTCCACATATCTGACCGCTTGAATGAGATGCGATCCGACAGTCCAAGATTCTCTGCATTCTTCTGCGCAATTTCCAGTGCGCGCTTTACGCGGTCAATTGCGAGCGCTTCAGAAATTGCGGGTACTTTTTTAAGAATACTCAAGATAACACACCCACTGCCGACTCCCAGTTCTATGATCGAGTGCGCCTCGGGGCGCGCTTTGCAATAGTCGATCACTTCTTGTACGAGCTGCTCCGTTTCCGGACGGGGGATAAGCGTGTATTTGTTCACTTCAAAATCAAGTCCGAAGAATTCCTTGTGGCCGGTGATATACGCGACTGGTTTTCTTTTTACCCGTTCGAGAGTATATCGCGCAAATGTTTTTTCTTGTTCCGGGGAGAGTATTTGTTCTGAATGCGCAAAAAGATGCGCGCGGTCACAGAGAAGCGCATGGGCGAGCAATACTTCAGTGTCAAGCAGGGACGAGGTAATGCCCGCTTTTTCAAATTCTTGCCTTGCGGATGTGAGTACTTCTTTGATGGTCATATTAACCGCGCGCTAATATAACAAGGCCAACCAACGTTATTATAATTCCCGTAATCCTTATTCCATTGAGCGGCTCTTTCAGAAGAATCAAGCCAAGGACTACGGAAATAATAACCGTACCTCCAACAACAAGAGGATTGCCAATGCTTAAAGGCGCACCCTTTGAAAACATTGTGAGATAAAATATTTCGGCTATGCCGGCAAAAAGTCCGGCCAACAATGGGAACAGTAACGCACCCCTAGAGAATACTAACGGTTGGCCAGAAATTTTTGAAAATATAATTGACACGAGCGCTACAATGCAAGATGCCACGCCAACAAACATGAGTGCAATGGATGGACTCAGCTTGTCGGCGGATAGTTTCGTAAAAAAATTATAAAATCCGTACGTGATTGTAGCGAGGAGTGCAAAAACTAACCAATTCATACCGATCCTGTAAGTGAATTAGTAGTCGGTAACATCGGGCGCTACCTCCGGGTCGCTAAAAATACGGCTGCCGGTGGTACCCTGTTGGCCTTTGTATTTGCCGTGATAGGGGTTTTCCACTTCCTGGTCCATGTGATAGAACACGACCTGGCAGAGACGTCTGCCGGCATCGAGGCGGATAGGCAGAGCGTTGGCGTTATAAAGCTCAAGTGTAATATTTCCTTCAAATCCAGGATCGATCCAGCCGGCGTTTTGAATAAAAAGACCAAGGCGGCCAATAGAGCTGCGCCCCTCGACGGCGGCGGTCAGGGTTGGCGGGACCTTGATATACTCTCGTGTGGTTGCCAAAATAAAGGAATGGGGTGGGATTGTGATGCTGTCGGCGATGATTTCACGGTACACAACAGGCGAATCAAGCCGGATGATTTCCATGGCATTGCTATCGACTGTCAAGAAATGATTACCAAGCGTGAGGTCGACCGATGCACTGCGGATGGCGTGCTCTGCTAGGGGTTCAATGACAATAATCTCCTTTTCAAGATACTCCTTTATTGTTTTGTCAGATAAGGCCATACGGAAACTTCTGATTTATGATTTACGATAGTGGATTTGTCGCATTACTCTCCGCCATGAGCGCGCGATCGGCAACTTGTAGCGCGGTGATTACGCTGTCGAGGTCGCCATTCATGATTGTTGGAATGGAATGCCAATTTTCTTTAATGCGGTGATCAGTTATCCGATCCTGAGGGAAGTTGTATGTACGTATTTTCTCTGAGCGGTCGCCCGTACCCACCATTTGTTTGCGTTGAGACGAACGCGATGCGTTTTGTTTGTCCTGCTCAGCAGCAAGGAGCCGTGCGCGCAACACGTTCATCGCGCTTTCTCTGTTTTGTTGTTGTGAGCGTTCGTCTTGACATGTGACTACGAGCCCGGTGGGAATATGTGTAATTCGCACGGCCGAGTAAGTCGTATTGACTGACTGTCCGCCTGCCCCACTCGAGCAGTAGGTGTCGACACGAATATCTTTTGGCTCGATATGAATATCGACTTCTTCTGCTTCGGGCAGAACGGCAACGGTGACCGTGGAAGTATGCACACGTCCGCTTTTCTCGGTCTCCGGCACACGCTGAACGCGATGTACGCCACCTTCGTATTTTAAATAACGAAAAACATTCTCTCCCCGGATGGAAAGAATAATTTCTTTAAATCCGCCAATGCCCGTCTGGCTTGAGCTGATAACAGTAACGCGCCACCCTCGTGACTCACTATACAAAGTATACATCCGAAACAATTCCCCCGCAAAGAGGGCTGCCTCGTCACCCCCGGCTCCCGCGCGGATTTCCATAATAATGTCTTTCTTATCATAAGGGTCTGCGGGATTGAGAAAATCCTCGATCTGCTCATCCAGCGAAACCAATTCTTGTTCCAGGTCGCTTTTTTCAGCCCTCGCAAGTGCCATAAATTCTTCATCGCCTTTTTCGTCGATGATTGTCTTTGCCTGCGCAAGTGCTTCGCTTGCTTGATCATGCCGCGTGACAGCAGAAAGGCAGTCGTCAATTCCGCGATATTCCTTTGAAAGTCGTGCGTAGGCAGCTTGATCTGCCATGATGCCGGGATCTGCAAGCTGACTAGAGAGCTCAGCGTGGCGTGATGTGAGAAATTTTCGTTGTTCGTCAGTGATCATGCGATTGTATGAATAATGAAGATAGCAATGAGGAGCAGTAGCGCTCCAATGGGGCTCCCGCGGCACACCTTCGGTTGAAGTCACCCCAAGAGGAGCACTGCTGCTCCATGTGCTATTATTCAGTTATGCCGCGAGAAAGTGAATGAACCGTGTCTTGCAGGAGGAATACAGGGTATTCACGTCCAATAAAAAATCATACCTATGCTCAAAGAGGGTAGCAGTATCGGTATGATTTTTTTGGTAGCTATTTTTCTTTCTTTTCTTTTGTTACCTTTTTGGCTGTTTCCCGTTCCTTCTTTACCTTTTTTCCCAAGCGTGTTGCGGCCACTGACTCCTTCTTTTCTACCTTCTTCTTAAATCTATCAACACGTCCGGCAGTATCGAGAAGTTTTTGTTTACCGGTAAAAAACGGGTGGCATGCCGAACAAAGCTCGACAAGAATTTCGTCTTGCGTAGAGCCAAGCTCCATCGCATTCCCGCACGCACAGCGGATTTTTGCTTTTGAGTTATAGTTTGGGTGTATTGCTGTTTTCATAGGTTTATTTAACAATATGAAGAAAAGTATACCAAAAGTGCGCCAAGTGTCAAGGATTGTCGAAAAATAAAGAAATCAGGGGCATCAATTTCGCTAGACGTTCGGATTCACTCCTTTGAAAAGGGAAATATCTGAGGATGCGCAACGTCAAGATAGTCTTTTGTTGACATAATAATTGAGTTGGTAAGCGAGCCTGCGTTGAACGCTATCTTTTCATTATGTACTATTGAGTTGTCAACGTACAGCTCAAGATCGAGTACTGGTTTTCCGAATGGGGGAACGGATCCTGGTACCAACCCAGTCAGGTCCATAAGCTCGTCGACTGTGGCAAATCGAATACTTCGCGTATGGAAATAGTTTTTTATCGCCGCGGAATCGAGCTTGCGCGCGGCGCTTAATACGAATAATTTGAACGTGTTATCAATTTTCAATACCAATCCCTTTCCGCCTACTGACAAATCCTCCCCACGCGCCTGCGCAGATTCCTCCGATGTCCGCGTCGGAGCATGATGTACTTCGCGAAATTGAATTGATTTAGACGCGAGAAGCCCCCTTATCTTCCCGAGCACGTCCTGCGAATGATTCATATGTGGCATAATAAACCTATTTTTGTTTTGACTGGAGCATGATCAGTACCGATGAAAGTGCTGCACTTACAATGTATGCAATAATCGTGCCGAATATAAACCCATAGATAGGAAATGTTACCAATACGACGAGTACGTAGGCGCACAAAGACAGTGATCCGATAGCAACTTTTTGCATCGTTGGGAATAGTATCTTTGGGCCATAGTACCAATGGAGAATTAGTATAAGCGATGTGTACGCGGCCGGAAACATCGCAAACATCCCGCCCCAGAACGGATTGAGAATTTTTCCAAGAAGAACGGCAATAAATACGATAAAACCAACGAAGAAGGCGCGACCGATTTTCTGCCAATAGGTATACGTGAGCGAGGCGGGTTTTTCATACCGCTTTCTATTCAGGAGCACATGAGCCATGAGCATGATGAGCGTATAGCCGATCAATCCTATCGCAAGATTGTTGAATTTAAAAACTGCAAAGGGGACTGTCAGTGCAAACCACAATCCAATACTAGCGCTATAGCTGACGACGATTTGCCAGATTTTGTTCTGAATAATTTCATCAAAATATTCTGCGGAATAGGCGTAGATCGCTGTAAAGAGGACAGCCAAGGCAAGTGGTATTAGTGTAGAAGGCGCGATGACTGCAACCTCCTGCGCTGAGAGCGACCACCCCATAAAGAAGAAGCTTAACACGGCTGTCGACGGAAAGGCAATAATAATGCCCGACATGCGCGGGCTTACTCGTTCAGCAATAAAGGAGAGCAGAGCGATGAACGCACCTCCTATAACAAATGAAACAATCAATTGGATAACGAAAAGATTACTCATACCTACGATTTTGGCTGGTCATCCTTCTTCTTTTTCTCTACCTTTGCTTCCAACTTCCCGGCCAAACGAAGTCGGTGTGCCGCATCATAAAATTTACCTTGATCTATTTTTAAAACTTTTCTTGCAATATCGCTATACTTCATTTTGGGATTTTCTAAGATTGCACGGAGAACTTCCTCGTCTTTAATATTCCTATCCGGCGGCGTTACGGGTCCGGGCTTACGCGGCTCAATCACTCCTTCATCCTTTAATTTCTTTAAAGCACGACGGACTCTCCATGGCATTATCCCTAGTACGTCCAGGGCGACCTCCTCGATATTAAGCCCGGGATTATCCCTGACTGCCTGCAGGATTTCGTCACGGCTAACATTCTGATCGGAGCGTAGCTCGATAGCACCCGCATTGCCCGAGGCGCTACGTCTTTTTGACACCCTTTTTGGTCGAGTTGACAGGTTGCTGAGTATATCACCCATGCCTGAATATATGTGCGCCTGATCGTTGGGGTCTAAAAATTGCATTTGTACAACAGCCCACACTCTTCCAATGCGCATCGATGATTTTTTCGATTCATAGGGCGAAATTATTTTGCCGATCTCGAGTAATTTATCGATAGATTCGTACAACCCGCTATCCTTCGTCAGTTTTTTCACGGATTCAAGATACTGCTGAAGCAGATAAGCTTTTTGTTTTACAAATATATTGTCTAGAGCCGGCGCTCGAAAAAGAGTAAAAACTGCGTCGGCAATATCCGCTATCTGACTTGCGCCCTCACGAGATACCAGTCGAAACATATCGCGAAGAAGCGCCTGTTGCTCAAGCTTGTTATCAGCGACACGTTTAACCAGATCGTCGACTATTATCGACACCTTTTCATTCCCCCGAATTAGCGCATCAAGATCCTCGTGGTTGGATAGAATCTGTTCGAGGTAGAGGGATGAGAATTTTTCATTTTCAAGTTCACTGTCCATGGTATGTGTAGCTAATACTAGCTGTCCTGTTTGTCCTTTTTTGCTTTCGGCCTTCTACTCCATACCTCTTTTTTTTCTAATTTTCCGGCACTGCGAAGTCGTTTTGCAAAATAGAACATATCCTGCGGCTCAATGTGTAATATATCCCTTGCTATCTGAGCATATTCCATTTCGGGGTGCTCAAGAATTGCCTTCAACACTTTTTCGTCTCGACCAGGAGGAGCAACGCGCCCACGCTTTCTTTTTTCAATTCCCTCTTTTCTTCCGTATCTGTTTACGATATACCGTATTTCCTTGGGCGTAAATTCTTTCAGTGTCTCCCGCGCAAGTTCTGAATAAGTTATATCGGGATGCTCGTTGACTGCTTTAAGGATCCTGTCAATATCAGATTTTTCATAAGTTTTCTTTGGTTCATCGCCCATTTTCGGGGAAGAGCGTATTGCATCATATATTTCCATTGCCTTCAAATAGATGGCAGAACGATCATCGCGCTTGCGAAATTGATCCCTTACCATATCCCACGCGTCCGCGATCTGGCGAGTTCTTCCTCTTGGTAAAAAAGGTGCAATCCTCCTTCCAACCTCAAGTAATTTATCAATAGCACCATAGATATCCTCGGGGCGTTGTTTTGTCTGGGCTTGGACGGCATTGACATAAAGGTCGTGGAGGCGCTCTCCGTTGGCCGCGAAAATCCCGTTCAGCCCAAAGTTTTGAAACAGGGTAAATACTGCGTCGGCGTTATCTATTATTTGATTGGCGCCTTCACGAGACACTAGTCGAAACATGTCCTGGAGTAGCGCTTGCTGCTCGAGTGCACTATCGCCAACGTGCGCAACAATATTGTCGGCAATTGCAGATGCGTTTTCCCTCTGATGAATCAACGCATCAAG
>CAYJLM010000030.1:0-12700 GCA_964370875.1 uncultured Gammaproteobacteria bacterium
GCAGTAGGGTCATCCACCTCGAACGAAAGCTGAGAAACTGAGTTCGCACCATTCTGGACTACGCCAGACAGGAGTGCGCCGATAGAGCCGAAATTCTTTTCGCGAACCGTGGTTTCAATCGATTGATTGACCGTATACCCAACGATCTGTGGCGGAGGACAGGGCTTTACACTTTGCCCACCACCGTCAACAGGCGCTGGTGCCGTACAATCAAAATACTGATACCGCGGGTCAACGGAATAACTCTGTGTTTTAATATCCTTGGGCTCAACATTTTTTGTTTTGACAAACGCAATAATCGCATTGATTTTCTCGGTATTCTTACTTTGAGAATTTCCGAGATTCGTATCACCTTCCGTGATGACGCGGGCGGTAAATCGCGCAACATCGGGGATTGCCGTTGCCTTCCCGCTTCCCGTTGCAGAAAAACTGCGAAATGACGTCGGCTCCGTATTACGACTATACGCACTCACGTACCACAACGAACTGACCGCAAAACAGAGAATCGTGATGACTCCCGCAAGTCCTAATAGATTTTTTAACCCGTTTGACATAAAAAAATGTTAGAAATTAAGATTTTTTAATACGTTGAGTTGTGATTCTGTCAGATGCACTGAGGGCCGTTTTGATTGTATCAAAGATAGCGCCTTATCAACAGACACCCCCTGCTTGATATAATACGCGGCCAAAAGCGTCGGCCCTCTCCCGTGCCCATTCTTGCAGTGAATATACACCGAAATCTTTTTTTGTTCAAAGAATTCAAGTGTTTGCACGCCAAGCGCAATGGAATCTGGCGAAGGAGGATCCCCATCCTCGGTTGGAAGCCAGAGAAAATAATCAACACCCACGGGAGCGTCAATCCGCTCTTTTTCCAGACTGATATCAGCGCGAACACCTTTGACAAGAAGCTCTTTTTCAAAACCAAACTGACAGCACATATTTGTGCCCAAGAATATCGAATCACTGATTTGATCGTAATCAAATCCTTTGAGACCCATTGTATGATTATAGAGATCAACGACTTTGTTTTTCATAGTTCTGCATGGTTACGCACGGCAGTGGCAACTGCCTGTGCAACGTTTTTATCAAGCGTGCTTGGCATAAACTCCTCCTCACTCGGCGCAGGAACACACGCAGCTATTGCGTGCGCGGCCGCAATCTTCATGTCGTCGGTAATCGCCGTACACCGTGCGTCAAGCACCCCCCGAAATAATCCGGGAAATGCCAGGACATTATTTATCTGGTTTGGATAATCACTCCGACCCGTCGCAATGAAACGCACCCCCGCCGCGCGTGCTTCCTCCGGCATTATTTCAGGGGTAGGGTTTGCAAGGGCAAAAATAATCGGATCCCCCGCCATAGTTTTAATAAGGTCGCCTGTCAGTACCCCCGGTGCGCTCACCCCGATAAACACATCACTCCCCGCAAGCGCATCAGAGAGCGTGCCGGAAAGCCTGCGCAGATTTGTCACTGATGCAAGATCCAGCTTATCTGGATTCATATCACCTCTCTCTGTTGAAAGAATGCCTTTTGAATCCACTACCACAATATCGCGAACACCATAAAAAAGGAGAAGTCGTGCAATCGCAGTCCCAGCCGCCCCGGCACCATTGATGACGACTTTTAACGACGAGATCTCCTTGAGGGCAACTCGCGAAGCGTTGAGCAATCCGGCTAACACAACAATAGCGGTACCATGCTGATCGTCATGAAAAACAGGAATATCCATACACGCCTTAAGACGCTCTTCGATCTGAAAACACCGAGGAGCTGAAATATCTTCGAGATTGATCCCACCGAACGACGGAGCAAGAGCCTGCACAATGGCAACAATCTCATCGGGATCTTTTGTGTCGAGACACACCGGAAAGGCGTCAACACCGCCAAATTCCTTGAAGAGTACGGCCTTTCCCTCCATGACAGGCAGTGCTGCTGCCGGACCAATGTCTCCCAACCCGAGTACCGCCGTACCGTCGGTAACAATGGCAACCCAGTTTCCCCGTGACGTATAATCCCAAACCGTTTCAGGATGCAGTGCTATTTCTCTACTCACTGCCGCCACACCGGGGGTATACGCGCAGGAAAGATCATCGCGCGTGACAACAGGCACCTTTGACGCTATCTCAATCTTACCTTTGTGCGCTTTGTGAAGATCAAGCGCTGACGCAAAATAATCCATATCACTTCTTAGAAGAGTGGAGAAATCCAACGGCGGACAGATATGCCGCGACAATCATGGCAATCCAGCTGGGCCACATTGGCATATCCAGTCCACCAATGAGCAACGGCCAGCCGAAAATGAGGCGCAAGAGATGACCGGCAAACACGATCAGGAAAATAATGGCTGAGATGAGTGAATATATTCGGAGCGGCATATATATTTTATGTTACTTTTTCCAGCGGACTATACCCATTTTCAACTTCAAGACCATCAGCATATCCATCACCATCCGTATCGGGATTATTCAAATCTGTACCAAGAGATTTCTCATCTTCATCTGACAATAAATCCCTGTCTGTATCTGCTTTGCGAGAAGCGCCCGAATACGTAATTGCTTGCATGACATTCCATTCTTCCGTTGTCTTTGGGACGGCGCCATAGATTACTTTAAATGTTTGAACGCCCTGCTGTTCGCTCGATAGATTTCTATTCTCGGCCGCCTGGCGCAATCCGTATGACATAATCATGATTGCTGCCATGTCATTGGCATTTTGAATATTCGCAACGCGCTTATAGATGCGCTTAAACTCAGTCTGCGCCTTTTTCTCAGCCTCCTTATTTCGCTCGCTGGGAAACCGCCCGTTCACAATCTTAATCATATCTGAAAGCTCCTGATCGGTTTGCGGCATTTTGTTATATGCCGCTTTGTACGAGTACACAACCGCCGCGCGCTCTCCCTGGCCAAGATTTTTTGAATTATCATCAACGCCATAGGTGACAAACGCATTGATTGCCTGTTGATTTTTCTCCGTAAGCCCCTTTAGTTCCGTCGAGACTTTCTTCAAAACAGTAATTTCTGTTTGCTGTTCCTTTACTTGATTTCTCAGTTCATTGATCTGGGAAAGAAGCTCATCGATTTTATTGTTTCCAAGGAGCCCTGCTGTCTGTTGAATCGCAGCAATTTTGTCAACACTCGTCGCCTTTTTCTCCTCTGCCTTTTTTTGCATCATATCACCGAATACATGTTCCCACCCGTCCGGTATACACGAATTAGGGAATGTTTTTACCTCTCCGCTTGTTTTATTGCGTGCGCTTGTCAGTACTTGGGCACAGACCTGGATATCTTTCTTTTCTTCTTTTTTTTGCTGTGGGGCGCTCCCTGTTTGAAAATCCCCCTCCTCGTGTGCTACTCTTCCATCCGAAGGATCGAGAAGATCAAGAAGATAATGGTAGGCGGTGGCATACTCAAAACCACCTATTGAGGTGAACCCCGACGGCCCCTTATTCACATCCGCAACGACATTTTTCACGACAACCACAGCACCAGTTGATTTCTTTGTCACGATAAGCGTTTGTTGTAGGGATCCATCCGCGGGTGTATTCCCGTATTCGTACGAAAAATATTTGACCGTTTCGTCTCCCTGTGAGTACACTTTTACTTTTGAAAGAGAAATTGCCGGGCCACCGGCGGCAGGTTTTTTACCGTCAACAGTAATAACAACGGCGCGAATGGTTTGTTTTTCGTTATTAAAACAATTCAGTGTATATTTTGCCGTGATATCCGGATGAAGTATTTGCGATCCGGTAGTATTTCGCTGACCCGAGCTTGCGGCCCATTCATCGTCTTGCGTCCACGTAAACTCTCCATCACTCTTGAGCTCGTCAGCAAATGACTGACAACTTGAGGCATTCGTGTTCCATGAAAGCGTCACCGCGTCCCCCTTTTTAACCGAATACGTGTCCGCGCTGAACGTAACAGTCGGCGCGACAGCGTCAGTCGCGACCGTCACATCAACCATCATGCCCTGCTGTGATGTGCTATTGCGACAGTCAAGCGAATACAGTGTGAGCATATCTTTCGGCGTGACAGCCTCAGATCCTCCCACTGGATTTTTTGCGCCAGACCACCCTCCTGACGCGGTGCACGTGTCCGCGTTCGTCACGCTCCAGGTCAGCGTTGGCGACTCACCTTTTTGAATTAGGCTTTTCGAAATCTCCAAGTTCATGGTAATTGCTCCCGTCTTTCCGACCGGCGCTGTCGCGGCGGCTGTCGTAAACGACCCCTGATGCGTAACCACACTGGTCGTATTTCCGCTTTGCGCAGTAATCATATAATGATATGGCGTCCCTGCCTTCAATGGTGTCGCCTGTCCGAGGCGAAATACGATTGTCGATTCAGCAACCTCGCTTTGCGATAAGAATACACGAGCAGTCTGAGGAGTTACTTCCGGTCCGCTCGTTTGTTCGATAAGCGTAAGCCCAGCCATCCCCGCGGGCTGGTTCAGAATTGCCTGAATCGCAGTATTATTAGGTGCTACCGAAAGCGGTTCTGCGGACAACACGGAAAGAGTGCCGGTCTTCGTCATGGTGGTGGAGGATGCGATAAAGGGAGTCGACGTGATCGGCGTGCTTGCCTGACCTGAAGCGTCATAGCAAATCAGCCCATAGTTTGCATATCCAATTTTTGAAGGGTGAAGATACTCTGTTCCACTTGATGCCTTTGTTCCTGACCAATCACCAGAGGGGACGCATCGTGTTGCATTTTCCGAGGTCCACTTCGCCGTAAGAAGATCACCCTCGACCGCCAACGGCCCGCCTTCGATCTGAAATGAGGTTATTTTCGGCTGCGTAGAAACAAGAACGATATTACTATCGGCAACAACCCACCCGCTTGGGAGACAAGAATTTGGAAAATCCTTTACTTCTCCGGTCATGGTATTCTTTGCATGCGTTATCATCTGCGCGCATATGCTTTGAATGATTATATCCTCTGCGAGAACCGGCAAACTCGCAGGGAAAAGCAAGGAAGCGATGATAAAAAGAAATACTATTCGTTTTTTCATAGTCAGACAAAGAATGAATTACGTTGAATTACCCTTTTAGTATACCACACTTACCCGATTACCACCGTTTTTATGTTCACAAACTCGCGAATGCCGTATCCAGCAAGCTCGCGGCCATATCCCGAGCTTTTTATTCCGCCGAAAGGAAGGCGCGGATCCGATTTGACCATAGAATTAATGGCAACACACCCCGCTTCAATACGGCCGGCTATTCTTTCCGCCTTTTCAATGTCTTGTGTCCAGACGGATGCGCCCAGGCCATAGCGCGTATCATTTGCAATCCTCACCATATCATCTTCATCCCGTCCGACAATTATCGCCGCGACAGGACCAAATAACTCCTCATCATAGGCGGGCATGCCAGGACGCACATTGGTAAGAATTGTGGGGGGATAAAAATACCCGGGGCGCGAAAGACGACTCCCGCCGGTAACAATCCTCGCACCTTTTTGAACCGATTCCTCCACCTGGCGTTCGAGCTCCTCTAGAATTGTTTTGGATGATAGCGGACCCATTTGAGTGTCCTCATCCAGAGGGTCGCCAACACGATACTCTTCAAAGTTCTTCTTCAGAAGTTCTGTAAATTGCTCTGCGATAGATTCGTGAAGAACAAACCGCTTGGCGGCAACACACGTTTGACCCGCGTTCTGGAGCCGCGCCGTGGCACCGACCTTCGCGACAACCGCCAAATCACAATCGGAAAACACAAGGAACGGATCACTGCCCCCAAGCTCGAGAACAGCTTTTTTTATGTTCTTTCCCGCCGCAGACGCAACTGAGCTCCCTGCTTTTTCACTACCGGTCAGCGTCACTGCAACGATTCTAGGATCGGCAATAATCGCATCGACATGCGAGGCGGGAAGAAAGATATTTTGAAATACCCCCATCGAACACCCCGCATCTCGAAAAACAGCTTCAATTGCTTGCGCGCACTGCGGTACGTTAGATGCGTGTTTCAAGAGGGCGACATTCCCTGCCATCAATGCCGGTGCGGCAAAACGCAAAACCTGCCAAAAAGGAAAATTCCATGGCATGACCGCAAGAACGATGCCAAGCGGATCAAAACGGACATAACTTTTTTGAGCATCTGTCACAACAATCTCTTGCTCGAGCAATCCTTTTGCATTATCAGCATAATAACTGCATACCCATGCGCATTTTGTTATCTCCCCCATCCCAGCCGTTAGAGGCCTCCCCATTTCATGAGCCATCATTCGCGCGTATTCCTCTTTTCGCTCCTCAAGAAGCTCTGCGACTTTTCGTAAAAAAAATGCCCTTTCTTCGATCGAAAGCATTCGCCAGCTTTGATACGCGACCTGCGCAGCCGCAATTTTATTCTGAATCATCTCGTCACCATCTTGAGCAAATACCATCTCGACTGTTTCGGTCGCGGGATTTAAGGATTGGATGGACATACTTTGTAAGCTAATTCATTGGTTAGCACGCGAATATTCTCTGAATAATCAATCGGACAGTCAATTATCGTCACTCCCTTCTCACTCAGCGCCCGAGAGAGATACTGCTCAAGTTCCTCAGGCCGCGTCACTCGGTATCCCCGCGCGCCATAGCTTTCCGCATATTTCACAAAATCCGGATTAGTAAATGTCAATCCGAAGGGAGACATGTTCTGCGCCTCTTGCTTCCATTGTATCATGCCAAATCCGTTATCGTTAACGATTACTACAACCAAATCAAGGCCAAGGCGTCGTGCCGTTTCAATCTCTTGAGAGTTCATCATAAATCCCCCATCTCCACATAATGCCACAACCGGTCTGTCCGGATGCACAAGCTTTGCCGCGATCGCATTTGGCAAGCCGGCACCCATCGTCGCAAATGCATTGTCTACCAAAACCGTGTTCTGACCATACGCCGGATAATGTCGAGTCACCCACAACTTATACATACCATTGTCCAATGAAAGAATGCCGTCCTCTGGGATACACCGTCGCAACATTGCTACGATGTGTTGTGGCTTGAGTGGGAATGATGGCGTACCGCCATCGCCCATGCGCAAAATCGCATCACGAATTTGAAAAAAATATAAAGAATCCCAGTGCTCTTGGGGCTCTATGTTCTCGGTCAACGCCCAGAGTGTGTGCGCAATATCGCCGACAACCTCCGCCGTGGGGAGATACACGTCGTCTGTATGTGCGGAATAGAAATTAATGTGAAGAAGTTTTTGTTTTTTATCATCAATAAACGTTGGCGGCTTTTCCATCACGTCATGACCAACGACAATGAGAAGATCTGCCACGTCCATCGCGCAGTGAACATAATCAGTATCACTCAATGCGCTTGCGCCTATTGAATACGGGCTACGCTCATCAATGACACCCTTACCCATCTGAGTACTGACAAACGGAATCTTTGTCTTTTCAATAAACTCGTGCAAATGCTTGCGTACCCGTTTGCGATTTGCGCCATTGGCAATAATAATCAGTGGATGCCGTGCGTCTTGAATCATCTGACGCGCTGTCTCCAGTGCTTTGGGATCAGGACCGGGGCGCCTGATACCTGTTCGCGCAATTGGCGTGCGCTCAACATCCTCAACCGCAATATCTTCGGGCAACTCAAGATGTACCGCACCGGGGCGCTCCTCTTCTGCCAATCGAAACGCCTCGCGCACGAGCGAGGGAATACGATTGCCACTTGATATGCGCTCCGTCATTTTTGTGATTGGCTTCATTATGCCCACGACATCGATCACCTGAAATTTCCCCTGTTTGCTCTGCTTGATTGGTTTCTGTCCCGTAATGACGACCAACGGCATCCCGCCCAACTGCGCAAAGGCAACGCCGGTAACGAGATTGGTCGCGCCAGGCCCCAGTGTGGACAGCGCAACACCTGCACGGCCCGTAAGCCGCCCGTATGTCGCCGCCATGAATGCTGCTGACTGCTCATGGCGCGTAATCACGAACCGGATCGAGGAAGTTCGAAGAGATTCAAGAAAATCTAAATTCTCTTCACCAGGTACGCCAAAGATATATTGTACACCTTCATTCTCAAGACACCGAACAAACAAATCTGACGCTTTCATAGTGGTCGCCTATTTTTCTTGCGTCAGTGCCGTAAGAATAAGATCATACTGATACGCCGCGGCGCGAATATCACCTTCTGTCAAACGATCAATGGTCGGATCCATGAGCAGTGTATCTAGTGACTTTCCTCCTGCTCGCAATCGCGTGTCAATTTGGCCCTCAATAAGTCGCTTATACCCCTGCCCAAAAAGATTGCTTTTATTGCGAAAATCTTTCGGATCTTCAGCCTTATTGTCAAGCGAATTGAGCTCCTTTCCAATTGCTGTCTGTTCCTGCAGGAGGGTGCGAGTTTTCTCTGACGCGTCCCCCGATCGCTTTTGTTCCAAAAAGTATTCAAGACATGCCAGACGATACGCTCCATACGACCGCGCGTACTCTTTCAGAAGCTCCCGATCGTGGGGTAAAATTGTTTCCAATAAACTATTCAGTGAATCGCAAACATTTATCAATGCCATAATGTCCGGTGTTTTTTCATCGCCGTGGAGCCATTCTGACGGATGCCGCCCACGGACTCCGCGAGAGGCATCAATGGCGGTCTGAACAAGATCCGACTGGGACATATCCCTGGGGAGCTCCGGCGCAAGCTGCCGCATGATTGGTTTTACCGAATGAAAATAACTACTCAAGCCATCTGCAACCTGCTGATATAATTGAGCGCTGGAAATTGATTGAACATCATTTCCTGGTTCTGGAGTCAAGGCCATAAAAGAAGATTACGAATTATACATATTACTACATTCTACCAATACATCTGCCATCCACACAACACCCCGTATGTGTTCCAACTTAGTCCCTCTTGACTCGAATAATTACCCACCATTAGTAAGAGGATTCCGTACGGCAATATTTTGCGGTATTCCGCATTAAAACGCCTCAATATTTTCATTGGGTTTTTGTGCTTATTTTTCTTCATGAAGCGAATCAATTCTACGGGTGAATAATTTTTTGACTCGATCAAGCTCAGTAAGACGGCCTGCAAGATAGCCAACATCGGCGTCTTTTGCGCCAAGTTTTTTATACGTGTCCTGCCAAAAGAGCTGTACCTGATCTCGCATGTGCTCAAAATGAATACGAGAATCTTCTTTCGATAATTGATCGGGATTAAACTTAACCAAGTCCTCAAAATTTCTAATAGCGATCTGAATGTTATCGTATAGTGAAGCTCCCCCTTCTTGTAGTAAACCCTGAATGAATTCTAGTCTATGCTTGTACGCTTTTTTCAGTGGAATCATCATTGATTCGCCAAATTTTTTACGAAGCGTGCTTTCTGCTTCGGTCGCCACTGATGTATATCCGGAAGGAAGGGTTAGCTCTTTGTGTCCTCTCTCGGCTGCCTCGCGCAATATATCACCCACGTTCGCAATAGCCTTTTCAGCTCTTTCTACAACAGAATCAGTTGGTCGACTAACGCTTTCCGACATAGCTATTGCCGCAAAGCACTCCTCTGCGTATTGAATAGCCGTAACGCAATCCCTCTCAAACAAATCTCGCTCAGATGGTAATTCCAAACCATAGGTACGAACCAATGACTGAATATCGTTGTAATGCCTGCCTTGTCTTGTTCCTACATCTCGTTCGGTATAGTACTCACGATCAACGAAACCGGTAAGACACGACCCTATTTCAGCAACAACTGCTGCCTTTTTATTATCAAAATCCACTATCGGCTCAATTTGATTAATCTCATTTGCCAGTTCAAGCTTGCGCGAGTCGTTGACCGCATCAGAAACATAGTGCCCCTTTCGAGATTCATCAACAAATGGCGCATCAAGGCATTTTTCACCAATAGCGCGTAATGCCGTCCGATACCACGATTCATTACCAAAATACTGATATATAAGATTAACAAGATCAAAAGCTTCTTGAAGCCCACCAAAGGCATACCCACCGCGCAGTACCCCTTCAGATTCATCAAGCGTACCCGTTTTCACTCCACTCATCAGCCGCTGCGATAATAATGTTTCTATAGCTACCTGTTTTTGTACTTTTGGTATACCTTTTTCATACAAAATAGTGCTAATCATTTCCATCTTTCTATTGCCGTGCTGTTCTCGATTATACGTACCAATAAAATGTTGAAGAGCGCGAAGAGCATCCCTCTCTTCTTTTTCACTCTTCGGTTCCATTTTTTTTGTTGAGTCAAAAACAGAAGCACTGTCAACCATCGCCATGTTGTCCGACGCTGCGGTATATCTCAATTTATCTGCCCTGTTCATATAATTGAACAATTAAAAATGATTTTTACTATTTTACCAATACATCTGCCATCGGCGCAATACCTCAAATAAACTCGCCTGATTGCAAACTCCAAAGCTTCGCATAGAGACCCTTGGCTTTAATAAGCTCATCGTGAGTGCCTTCCTGCGCGATCCTTCCCTGGTCGAGCACGACTATTCTATCAAGGTGTTTGATGGTGGAAAGCCGATGGGCAATCACAAGGGCTGTTTTACCCTTCATGAGCTCCCAGAGCCCTTCTTGAATATACTTTTCCGACTCGGAGTCTAACGAACTGGTTGCCTCATCCAAGACAAGAATCTCCGACTTCTTCAGTAGCGCACGTGCAATAGCTATGCGTTGACGCTGTCCGCCGCTCAGCTTAATACCCCTCTCGCCCACAAGCGTCTTATACCCCTTCGGCAGAGCCGCGATAAATTCATCGGCACGGGCAAGCTTTGCCGCGCGCACAATATCGGCTTGTGTGGCCCGCTCGTTACTATATGCGATATTCTCCGCCAATGAACGGTGAAACAGCAAGGGGTCTTGGGGGACGTACGCGATGGCTCTGCGCAGGGACTCCTGAGTTACTGAGCTAATATCCTGACCATCGATAGTGATGCTTCCTGACTGCAGATCGATGAAACGCAGAAGGAGCTTGGTAATGGTCGTTTTTCCTCCACCGCTGGGACCAACGAGACCCACCCGCTCATGCCCTTTGATTTCCATGTGAAAATTTTTGAGAAATGGCGGCTCCTTCGTCCGTAAGTCGCCATACGTAAAGGTGGCACCGTGAAACCGGATAGCCGCGTCCTTGACAATGAGGGGCTTTGCAGCGCCCGCATCTTGAATCGTTGGTGGGTTAATGAGTAATTGCGTAAACTCCGCCGCTTCGCTGACGGATGACTCAATGTTCCGATAAATTTTATTGATTTCCCAAAATATTCTTGTCACGAGCGAATAATAGCTGAAGATAATGACGATTGCTCCGGGCTGTAGAGAAAACTTCTGCGCGAAAAAGAGCGCCAAAAGCAAACCACATACATTCGTTGCCACATACATGGGGGACAAGATCATTTCCAGCCGCAAATTCTGATAGTCACTCGTTTTCTTGTATTTCTTTGTATAGTCATCGACATATTCTCCAAACGTATTCTGCTCCGCCTTCTCTTTCGCAAAAGACTTGACTGCAAGCATGTTGGTAATCGCGTCGGAAAATCTACCGGCGACTTTGCTACCCGCCTCATGCCTCAAAGCGACAAGACGAGAACGTCTCTGTATGATAGGTATAGCCACGCAAATTGTTCCCGCAATCCAAAGTACCAACACCAACGGTATCCAGAAAGAATAACGCCAGAGAAAAACGACGACAAATATAATCGGGAACAGGTTAGTCGTAACATTAAACACCAGCGTGTCGGTAAACATTTCAAACCCTCTTCCAAAGGCCATTGTTTTTTTCGTGAGGGATCCGACAAAATTATTTGCAAAAAAGGCATAGTCGCAATCCGCAAGCTGAGCAAAAGATGTTCTGTAGAGCGTATTTATGCCCTGCTCTTCAAGTCGAGTAAGGAAATAAATGCCGACCCGCCAACACGCCTCCCCAAGAAGCCACATACCGCCAAAAAGCGGAATATACCACCAAAGTTCTGCGACAGAAACACTTCCTCGGGCCGCAAAAATATCAATAATTTTTGCAACAATGAGCGGCGGGACAAAAAACACCAATATATTCCCTATCGCGGGAAACAAAAAACTCGCCGCCGAGACAAACGGATGCTTTTTATACTGGCCAAAAAAATCCTTGAGCACTTGGCTCACGGCCTGTTGGGTAATCACTTCATTTTCGACGCCACCATCCGCCATAGAACAACGAAATTATATAAAATAGCTTTCACTATCGCTTCTTGCACGAACGAAGGCGCGGGCGTTGAGTTTTATTCTTTTGCCCAATATTCTCCCATGATATCGGACGATTGAACTCGAACATAAAATTCATCCGATGGAACTTTCCCTTCGAATACTTATAAATAATCGGATGCCCATACGGTAGCTCAAGATGCGGAATCGATTCTTCGGGAATATTCTCAAGATATTTAATAAGAACCCTCAGCGTATTTCCATGCAATGAAAGAATAATGTTATCCTTCGCGATTTTTGTCGCTATATTTTTTTTGAAATAGGGCAACACGCGACGGGAAACATCAAGAAGACTTTCGCCCTCCGGCGGACGTTCGCGAAATCCTCGCCGCCACTGAAAGACGCGCTCCTGCCCGTATCGCTTCCGCGCTTCTTTTTTGTTCATTCCCTGCAGATCGCCGTAGCACCGCTCGTTCAGGAGAGCGCTTGAATGAATAGGGATATCCTTGACTCCTAGCTTCCTTGAGAATGAATACTTTTTTTCATTTTTTTCGTTGTTGTGCAAAAAAACGCCCGTGCGATAC
>CAYJLM010000031.1:0-12675 GCA_964370875.1 uncultured Gammaproteobacteria bacterium
ATGCATTGGTAGGATTAACTAAATTAAATAATTTGAGAACAATGGTGGCAACACCGGCAAAATGTCCTGGACGACTTTTTCCTTCAAGAATATTTGAAAGATTATTAGGAGTGACATAGGTTTGAAAACCATTTGGATACATTGTTTTTACATTGGGATGAAATAAATAATCGACTTTTTCCTGTTCTAATAATTTTTTATCATGCTCGAGAGGCCGAGGATATCTAGCCAAATCTTCAGTAGGGGAAAACTGAGCAGGGTTAACGAATATTGAAACAACAGTTATATCATTCTTTTTTTTTGATTCAGTAACCAAATTTAAATGTCCTTTATGTAGAGCTCCCATAGTTGGGATAAAACCAATGGTCTTGCTTTTTTTATGCAAATCACTGGTAATTTTTTGCATTCCCTGGACAGAAGCTATTATTTTCATTGATTAATTTTACACCACAAAAACAAAGTAAGGAATTATTTTTATTTTTTAATTTTGTCCTTGATCGTATTTGTTAGAGGGTTAGATCAATCAATAACAAAAAATAATTAAATTAATATATAATTTAACAAATATGTTTATTAAACTTTTTATCAATGCTTTGGCTTTTTACATTACCTCCTATATTATTCCTGGGATGGTGATTGGCGGGTGGCAGACACTACTGGTTATCGCTGTTGTCTGGGGGATACTGACGATTTTTATAAAACCGATATTGTTAATTTTGACTCTACCTATAAATATCATGACATTAGGATTATTTACATTCGTAATTAATGCAGTGTTGCTTTTGATAATGAGCAATATCGTTCCTGGTTTTCATTTGGCCAGTTTTGGAACTGCCTTATTGGCTGCAATAGTCTTAACTATTGTCAATGGATTTTTGTCTACATTGAACTAAAAACTCTCAATAATGACCAAAACGAATTTAAATTCAGAATATATTGATGCTCTTTCAATTATTACAAAAGACGTTCCTCCAGATAGTTATATTGTTTTAGGTTCAATGGCCACGTTATCATTTACATCAAAAATTGGCTATGAAAGAAAAATGAATGATCTGGATGTTATTGCTGATGAATCTCTGATAGAGAGAATAAAAATAAAGCTGATAGAGAAAGGGTTTGTACAAACAACTTTTATAAATAAACGGATGCCATTCTATAAAAAATTACTAAAACATAGTCAATCAAGATATCTTCGTTTTTCTAAAGACGATATCAATGTAGAAATTTTAACGACAAAATTTATTAAAAAAGATTCTAGTTTAAAATTTGATCTTTATCCAAATTTCTGGGTAAAAATTCCGGAAGATTCACTCTTTAAAACAAAAATTGAATCGATAGAATTTACCACTCTCGATGTAAATTTACTTTGGGCGATTAAATATTTATTGCATAATTCTTTGGGAAAATTTATATTTTATAAAGGCGAGCAGAGAACAGAGGACCTTTTACATTTAAGAAAATTGGTTAATTTGGGAAAAGCAAAAAAATTCCTTTCGCTTTTCAGATTTGGATATCTGTCTTTATCATTCCAAATTCCAGGATTTTTTCTTAAATAGTATCGAGGTTTTTGTATTTGCTCAGCGTGATGGTATAGAACCGTTTAAGCCTGTAATTAAGTTGGTTATAATATCATTCTCCAAGTTCCGCCTAATGGACGACGTCAGAACGTATTACATGGAAACTTATTATACAATTCCTTTACTAACACGTCCTAACTTTTGTTAGTATTTAGTCCTGTTTTTTCTCTATTATTTTTTATAAATTCTACTAACAATTCTATATATTTTTCAATCTCATTCTTTAATTCATTTAACGATTTTGATTCTTGAAGCACAGTATTATTTTCGTGGGTCGGATAAATTTTTCTTATTACTTGTCTTCCGTCAATGCTTGTACCTCGAATTGTTCTTGGGCTTTGAAGATGGGTAATATATTTATCTCTAAAGTCTGAGACGTCCCTTTGAAGACTTACCATTATTTCAATAAGATCACTCGTAATTTTTAGGGATTTATCATTTGCATAAACCTCAATTTTGCGTAAATCCCCATTGTCTTTCTTTTCTACTAATCTGTGGTGTTCACCGATTCTGTTAGTGTCTATTTTGCCGAAGTAAAATTCAACTGCAACCGCTGTTTTATCAAGAAGTATTTTTGCAAATTGATAAAAACTTTCTATTTCAAGTTGCACCAGATCTCCCAATCTAATACTTTCTCTATCCATAAGCATTTGCTTGTCTGTGTATGTATGAGCTCCGGGAGTTTTATCCATTGAATTTTGAAAATTTGTAAAATTATCTGCATATTCCTTAACAACCTGTTGGTGTCTTTCTGATATTATATTCAAAAATTGATAATATCTGATTATTTCTCTAAAGCCTTTTGCAAACATATTATCGTGTCGAATTTCAAAACGATTTCTTTCTGAATCTATAAAATCTATCAATTTCTTCATGGGGCAATTATATCAGAAGCACAATTGAGGTTAATATAAACTCCCCTAACTGGATTAGAACTAAGACTGAAAAATCGGGATTTTTTTGATAAAATGTATACACACTTTGACAAATCGTATTTCATTGAAAATTTTTAATCCCTTGTAGCTCAATTGGTAGAGCGCCTCGCTGTTAACGAGGATGTTTGGAGTTCGAGTCTCCACGAGGGAGCCAATCAGGTAGGCCAAAAAACCCTGCCACTAAAATCATATAATGGTAACCCAAGCTGTCTAAGATCTTTACCAAACTCTTCTAACACCTTTTCAATTTCCCTTTTATCTGTAGCAAGTCCGATAAATTCATCAGATTTAATTATTCTAGGGACATATACTTCGTCATCAGATAAAATTTCCCATTTTGGCCCCATATCTTTATCAGTTAAAAAAGAAGTTTGGGGATTAATAAAACAAGTTATTGTTTCTCTACTGTTGGGGATATATACTTTTGAAGCTTTATCGAATCGATGTAAAAACACCAATTCATCATATTTATATCTTTCATCTTCTATCTGAACTCCAACATCAGTGACAACGGTACCACTGGTATCAAGTGCCGGTGGGACAAGCCCATTTTGTAAAATACCTGATAATCTATCCGTCCATGGGGTACGCTTTGAATATCGTGAAAAGTTATGAAATAAATCTCCTGGTTTCCAAAGCTTCATAATTCTGGACCGAGCTAACATTTCTCTATTACCACTAAATTCCATATCTAGCATAATTTATTTTAGACAATATAAATAATATTAAAACAATAGCTTAATTATATATTTCCTAGAACACAATGAACAATACTTCTTTAAAATTGTTTCATTATTATAAATACATTCGTAATTTCTGAACTTGGGGGAGCACTAGCCTGGAGAATATAACTATACGTTCTTTAAATACTTTTAATTCAATAAAACAATCGCCGCATTTAAAATGGTTGCGAAACTCACCCACAGTAGATATGGTACCAACAAATAAAATGCTGTCCTTGAAAGTAAATAAAACTTACGCATAGTGATGACGATTAAAATCCACATTACCACTATATTAATTAGTCCAAGCAGAGGAGATCTTAATCCAAAAAATACTGGAGACCATAAGAAGTTAAGTCCAAGTTGTATTAGGAAAAATATTTCAGCAGTTTTAATTTTTTTCTTTTTCCACCCCTGTCTCCAAATCAAAAAGAAAGAAACGCCCATCAAAAAATATAAAAGCGTCCAAGCGGGGCCAAAAATCCAATTAGGTGGGGCAAAAAACGGTTTGTTAAGAGTAGAATACCAGGTAGGAATAGCAGAAATAGTAAAAGGAACACTTATAATTCCCACAAGTTCACAACCAACAACAGAAATAATAAGTTTGTGTAAGTCTTTCATTAACCTTAAGTATAAAACAAATATCCATCTCATGATATTGATAAATACGTCTCATTTTGAGACGAATATGTTAATTAAAGCTTCGTGTATCAAATTAGCCTCGGATATAGCTAAAATAGCTTAATTATTGCTACTGTACCAACGGAAATAGCCCTTTTACAGTTGACAACGAATATAATGTTTGTTATCATCAAACTATGAAAATTCAACGCAACCTGCTCTCTGTTCTGAAAAACGATCTGGAAAAGACGAAAAAAGGATTAGTAATCTATGGTCCAAGACAAGTTGGAAAAACTACCCTTGTCAATGACTTGCTCAAGGAATTTAAATGGAATACTTTGATTTTAAATGGAGATCAGAGAGGGCCATGGTGGGAACTACTTACCAGTAGGGAATTGTCAAAATTGACGCTCTTAGTTTCTGGATACGATGCAGTGTTTATTGATGAAGCACAACGAATTCCTGAAATAGGATTGAGTTTAAAGATTCTTTTGGATAATTTTCCAAAACTTAAAGTAATTGTCACCGGATCATCATCTCTTGATTTAGCAAGTAAAATCAGCGAACCTCTTACCGGAAGAATTTATAGTTATAAGTTATTTCCCATCTCTCAAAAAGAACTTCGAGTCGTAAATACACCTTATGAAATGGAAAGACAAATAGAAAAACGATTAATTTATGGATCATATCCTGAAGTATTTTCGTTACAAAATATTCAGGAGATAGCAAAATATCTAGAAAATTTAACAAATAATTATCTTTACAAAGATCTACTCGAATTCGGAGATATTAGGAATTCTTCAAAAATATATGACTTGTTAAAGCTATTAGCTTTTCAAATAGGTAATCAAGTATCAATAAGTGAATTAAGTAATGCTTTGGAAATTAGTCGCACAACCGTTGATAGATATATTGATTTGTTAGAAAAATCTTTTATTATCTTTCGTATGTCCGGATTTAGTAGAAATTTACGTAAAGAAGTAACAAAAATGGATAAGATATTTTTTTATGATATGGGTGTTAGAAATTCAATTATAGGAAATTTAAATTTACTTAATAGTCGTGATGACGTGGGAAAATTGTGGGAAAATTTTCTAATCGTAGAGCGAATGAAAAAATTAAGCTATGAGCAAAGAATGTTTTCTTTATATTTTTGGCGCCTATCGAGCGGAGCGGAGATAGATTTGATAGAAGAAAGGGAAGGTAACTTATATGGTTTTGAATTCAAATATGGAAAAAAATTTATTAAAGTTCCAAATTCGTGGACAATCGGCTATCCAGAAGCTACTTCAAGATTAATCAATAAAGAAAATTGGCAAGAATTTATTGTTTAATAATTAAACATGCTCTCAAGTTTAGAGCTAATGGAATTTTTACATAAAAATGAGGCTAAATTCGTCCATAAGCTTATTTATACTTGTCCTGAGCTTGCCGAAGGATTAATCTTGGGTCTAGGGAACTGATATATTCTAAAGTTGATTTTTCAATCTTTGATACAATAATAGCATGGTAGATATGACAGAAAGCTTTCTTCAAGGTGCAAATATTTCAAATCCACGAGAAAGACCAAGAAATTTTTTTAGCATTTTGAATTCACCAGTAACAGAATATGAACGTACATTTGCACAAGTTCTTCAAGGAAAAAAACTTGTAGATTTGATAAAAAATCGTTCTGTTCCGGTTGTTATTGACCTATTATCTCCACCCGGAACGGTATACGAATTACTTTTACCTTTTTCTGAAGGACGAGGTCTAGCTGTTTCCTTACCAGATCACGACATTCAAAAAGAATTTGAACATACATATGGTGCAGATAACGTAAAATGGCTTCCTGAAGATGTTACTCGCTCTAAAACTTGGGTTGATATTAAAAAATGGTTGAAGGGAGATAAAGCTGATTTGATTATGGAGAGAGGAAAGGGTGGACTTGGTTCGTTACCAGAGAATAGTATGTTTTATCAAGATCTACTAAATAAGGCGTGGGGTAACTTAAGTACTGAAAGTGGAATACTACTATTTGAGTTACCACCTAAAACTTTTTTGCTACATAAAGGAATTCCTATTGATGATTGGGTAAAAAAATTACAAGAAAAAAATATAGATGTTAAGTACGATGATGGAGGATATACTGCTAATACTGGAAAAATTATGATAACTCGAACCCTTCAATCTCCAACGACTCTTCCTTTAAATTAATCACACTTTTGCAAATTATATGAGAAGAAAATCATAAACGTAAATTTTCAGGCGAAATGGTATCTTTAGGATAGATAAGTATCAAACGAAATACGTTCTAATTGCCTGAACTTGAAGGAGCTAATTTTTAGAGCTCCATATTTTTGCTACTGTTAACTGGACTGTCGAACTAATATTTGAGTAAGTTGATATAATTCAACTATGAATATGGGACAGAATATTACGGTATTCATTCTCTTTTTTGGGATCGCTCTTGTTGAAGCTTTCCAGTCAAGAAACTGGTTATTGGCAACACTTTTTGTATTATTGGGAGTAATGTTTCTTCGGGCAGACAATTTAAAGAAAAAATAATATTTTTCCAAAATTCAATTTGTATTTATTGGTTGAATATAGAAAAGATGAGGGAGTTGATTTATACTCATAAAATATGTTCTGAGTTCTACCATCAAGCAGAGCAATAACGTACTTAATATAACCACTTATAAATCACATTAAGATAAGATTATGTCGAGAATAAAGTAGTTGACGGTTGACAGTTGACAGTCAACTGTCAACATGATGCACTTCTTCAACAAAAAAAATATTTATGGTTTAGCAATAACTGGAAGCTTTAAAGGATTTGAAATAATAAATGAAGTTTAACTTAGATAAAACTAGTTCTAACTTCCATCATGATAGAGAGTCAGTTGGCATTTAATATACCCTAAATTATATTTGGTCTAGAAGTTTTTGGAGTTTGGGTCCGACCTTTTGGTCAAGAGTTTCGTCATAAGAATAACGATATTTATCTTTTATTTGTTTGGCAACCGGAGGGATAATAGCCATGACTCTTTGTAAAGCTAGTTTAATTTGTTCTTTGCTGTAAGCTGGGGTAATTTTCCGCAATAAGGATAGTTGGTTTTCTTTTAGAAACTGTTCAATTCTTTTATTACCTTCCAATAACAAAATATCAGGATCGTTAAGTAGTTCAAGCAAATTAATTAGGGTGGATGCGTGTATGTTCAAAACTGCCCTAGTATTATAAATTTCACCTTTAATAAAATACTGAACCGCTAAAATTTGCCAATACCAGAAGTTAATCATTTTATTTTCAAATTCATGGGCAAAATCAATTGTATCTGGGCGATTATTTAATATTTTTTCTAGTTTTCCGTCAGTTTTATCAATTAAAATTTTAACCGTTTGTGCTTTTGGTCTAGAAAACAAAGGTTTCATTTCAGATTGCTTTATAACAGGAAGTTCCAACCTAAAAAGATCATCATAGACGGCCACAAAACCAATAGCATGCTTAAAAGAAAATAATACATTTCCGAACTTCTTAATCAATATTGGTAGTTCTTTTTCAACTTTATCTGCATTCTCGTCTTTGACGATGACATAGGCCTCCATATCAGAATGTTTAGTTGCTTTATATATATCTTCTCTTGCCTGAGAACCAACTAAGGTAAAGGCCGTGACTGCGGGATTATTGAAAAACGCTTTTGTTAATCCATCAACAAGGATTTTAGGCTGAGGCATATTAAAATGTTAACACACCATGCCACCTTTCACTATTTATCTTCACTTCCTCGATTTCTTCCTTAATTTGCTTTACAAGCCTAAAATCAGAGAAGCCCTGAAGATACAAGCTAATTGCGCGCTTATATTAGAACTACGATTTTCAAGTAAATAAAAAAACCCTGATTTTTCAGACGCTTTTACTTTAATTAATTAAAGTGGAAATTTTGGTAAAATTATTTTAATGAAGCCTCGATTGTTGTCCTTTCTACTTTATATCTTTGCATTAGTATGGACGGTTTTTGCGGTGTTCTGGTTTTTTCGTGATTCGAGCTACCGTTATTTTTATTCAATTGGTGGCGCAACTTATGCTTTAATAATATTCTTTTCGGCCTATTTTATAGGTAAAAGAAATATGTGGGCCTGGTGGTTAGCTACAATCCTTGTTGGTATCAGTATTATCGCCGGGTTTTGTGACCAGGTTGGCTGGACTGATTTAATCTTTATCTTAGGATCAGTCGCACTGTTTATAGCATTGTTAAAAAGTCGCTCAAAAATCAGCCGTTAAAAAACAATCTAGTTTGAAGTTCGTCAGAATACTGACAATTAAATATTTGTAAATCTATTTTATGGTAACATTCTTTTATAAATAAAACATTAAACAAAATAGAGATTCAACCCCTGTATCATTCACGTTTTAAAAAACTTTGTCGTGCTTTGGGTAATGACTTTTTCTCAAAAGTTACTAAGAAGGCCCCATGGGTTTGTTTTTCCAATGAGTTTGGAGTTTCTGATTTGAGTGCGGCTGGAGGATTAGGATATTTAGCCGGGGATTGGGTTCTTCTCTCCGCAAAGCTTGGAATTCCATTTGTAGGAATAGGTCTTTATTATGAATATAAATGGAAGCAAGAAATGGACAAAAATTTTTTACAAAAAGAAAAATTCTTTAAAGCTCCCGAACCTGAATTTTATAACTTTAACAAAGTTTCAATAAATCTTCCGCCTCTTATTTGCAACGGAAAGAAAATAAAAATAAATATTTATAGTAAAAAGGTTAATGGTAATCTTCTCCTTATGCTTTATGAGCCGGGAATGCGGGCTCTTTATGAAGGTCACATACAATCAGAACATCGTCTATATCAATCAACCGTACTCGGGTTTATTGGCGTACGAGCTCTTTTTAAGCTTGGGATCGATATCTCAATACTCCATCTCAATGAATCGGCAACAGTTTTTGCTGGTATTGCTTTGTTGGACATACTTCTGGAAAATGGAATGAGCATGAATAAGGCCTTAATAAAGGTACGAAACCAAACTATATTTACTAATCATACACTTTCACCGGCGGCAGAACCGATTTGGACGATGGCACAAATGGATAGATATGTTTTTAACAATATAAAAAACATTAAGTTTCGGTCATGGCTCTCTGATATGGTTAAAAAAGAGGGTGGAATAATTAAGTTAAGCAATTTGGCTTTAAAGATCGCAGGTCACAGTAATGCAGTTAGTAAATTCCATGCCATTAAAGCTAAGGATTCCTATGGAATACCATTCAAATCTATTACTAACGCAATTTCCAATAGGTGGATCTATCCCGAACTGCTCAATATATATCGACAGCTTGGAATAGGAGATCCAATAATTGATCTTCTTCCTTCAGATTATAAAAATAAATTAAGTCTTCTTAAAACTACGCATATGCAGGAAATTAAACAGCATGCTAAAGAAGACCTTTGTAATTATTTATTATCAGACCGCCAAGATCAATATGGAGAACCAGTAGTGATCCCTGAAGATGCAAAGATTATCTTATGGACAAGACGTTTTACTTTATATAAGCGTCCGGGACTTCTTTTCTCTAACCCTAGTCTTTTAGCTGGGATTTTAGAAAAAAACCACATGCACATTATTTTGTCGGGGAAAGCTCATCAGAAAGACGAAGATATAAAACTGCTACTTCAGTATATTCTTCGTGTTGTTGATGAAAATAAAATCTTGAAAAAAAGAGTTCATTTTGTAGTTAATTATAACTGGCAATTAGCCAGATATTTCGGAGGTGCAGATATTATTCTCAATACACCAATTCCAGGTTGGGAAGCTTGTGGGACTTCATGGGAAAAAGCAATTGCCAATTGGCTTCTTCTGTGCTCGACAAGGGATGGCGGAGTTGCAGATGTTTTTTTCATAGATAATAAATATAAAACTTCATCTCCATTTTTTGAAATTACAGGAATAAACGACGAAAAGGCCGCGCAATCACTATATATGAATCTTGATCTAATGGCTAAAGTCATCGATGACCCGCATCAATGGAGAAAGACCGTCATAAAACAACTTACGGCATTTTTACCTATTATAAGTGGAACTAGAATGATGATCGAATATCTCAAAATGAGGTTTGAAAAAAATATTTAGACGATCAAGAACAGATCTTTTTATAGATCTCATTATTGGGAATCGTTTTTGGATAATAGGCGAGCTTTAACATATTTTTTCCAAAGACAAATTTAGTAATTTTAGTTTTTTTATTTTCATTATTCTGAAATTTTTGCCATCTTTTATATTTATCTTTTGAAAGATGCATTGTGCCAGTACAAAATTTACTACCACACTTACAATCATGTATACAGGGTTTACAAGTTTCGTCTTTTGGGCTAAGTAAGTAGGAGATCGTCAGCTCTTCGCCTGGCTTTATTTTTCTTAGAGCAAAAAATAAAGTGTGACCACGATAAATATACATCCAACAATTAGGTTTGCATGAATGGTTCAAAAGATGAGGCCCTGGCTTAGTTAAGTCCGGATAGACGCAGGCCTGATCAGTGAGATACATTAAATAAAGTCCCTTTTTGTCATTATTCAGATCATATTCGGCAATATTTATTATTTTTCCTAAGTAATCACTAATGACGGTTCCTGATCTTATTTCTTTTTTAGAAAAGACCCCATACCCTTTTTCTTTGGTTTTTTTTATTTCCCATGAGTCATCTTTTAATAAAAACATATTGATAATTTAACATAATCATAATCGTATTGACAGTTTATAAATAAAATAAGTCGTATACTCAAGTCAAGACAGTTTATGCCAAAACTACCCCCATATTTAATACCTTGCCCAATGAAGCCAATTGAAATATCTAGGTTGATTGTAATGATTTCGTTAAATCGTAATTTTTTAGGAACAGAAATAACCTCTGATTTGTGCCATATTGTAAAGGAGGGATATATATCGGTAATTATAGGCATACCTCGCACAGTTGATATGGTTGATTTTAATAGAAATTTTTTTGAAGCAATTAATCAAGAATCATCAACCGTATCGCACGGAGAAAGAAAGAAATAGAAAATTTAACAGAATCTTTTAACCCTTTTGCTGGAGGGCCTCTTCAATTAAAAAAACCTGATTGCTTCGAAGTAGCGGCATTTTATCTTGAGAAAAAAAACCATATTCCGATACTTCCTCACTTTTTATAAATTCGCCACCAATAAAGACACCGATATAACACATATCCAGTCGTGAGCTAGTTCGATCAGTCCGGGTCTTAAGCGATTCATCAACACTGACAACCAGGCCGGACTCTTCTTTTATTTCTCGTTCAAGCGCCTCAGCCGGGTGTTCGCCCGACTTTAAATATCCGCCAGGCAGACTCCATGAATGTTGCCTATAGGTATGTTTAAAAAGTAAGATTTCTTTTTTATCATTAAAAATAATTCCTGTTACGCCAACTAAAAATTGATTTTGGAAAAATCGCATAAAGAAAAGCTGAATACCTTTCGGCATGTTTAATAATTTCCAAACTTTAGCAAGAAAAGATTTCATAGCGCATTTTTGTCGGGTGGTTCTATAACAGTAGAGTTATTTTTTAGTCTTTCGTTTTCTAGTTCCAATTGATGAATTCGTTTTGTCAGATCAACGATCTCACTTTTATCCTGTTTGATTCTTTTATCTTTTCCGCGTATGGTAAAACCGGTAAAAATTGAACTGACAAGATAGCTGAGATAGGCTAAACCTAATCCCGTTAAAAGCGAGCCAATAATAATATAAAAAAGCGGAATGCCGGAAAATACATAAGTTGAGAGACGCAACGTTACGGGTGTCAAATTATTTTGAGCAACATACACCATAGCAGATCCGACTATTAAAAACAAAATAAGTATAAGCATATGAAACAGTATACACACTTAATTGTAACTTGACAAGTACTTCAACTAGTTGTACTATTTGAAGTATGTCAACTAACAAAAAGCAACGTGTGACACTCTTTCTTATTCCAGGGTTGTTAACTCAGGCTAGAGCTCAAGCCATAGTTGAGGGCCGCACCCTAACTGAACTAGTTGAAATTGCCTTAGTAAAATACCTACCTAAAAAAACAGTCATTAAGAAAGTCAAAATTAAGTCAGATATTGATTCTTAAAATAAAAATCTTCGGTAATTATAAAGACGCTAGGAGGTGAAAACATATGGTACAGGAAGTTATTCAGCAGACAAGAACCGTTAGATCTGGGATCGCGACAGATTCTTCACAGAAAGAATACCAAACAAAAAAAGCAATATTTCGGAGCTATCAGATAATCTGGTATATCTTAGGAGTTGTTGAGGTAGTTTTGGCATTTCGAATAGTACTTAAGTTATTAGGAGCAAATGCATTTAGTGGCTTTGCCAGTTTTATTTACGCCGTCAGCGGTCCATTTGCACTGCCTTTTGCCGGAATACTCGGAACGACAGTAAGCTCAAGTTCAGTATTTGAATGGTCGACTCTTATTGCCATGGTTGTTTATTTTATTATCTCTTATGGAATAGTCGCCCTTATTCAACTAATAAAGCCAACGAATCAAGAGGAAGTAGAAGAAACAGTTGACAATCAATAAGTAAATTCGTAAAACTCATTAAGAGTTTAATAAAGGAGGTGAAAATATATGAAAGACAATAATCAAAAGGGTGGAGTTAGTCCAGTGATGGCCGCTGTTGCCGGAGCTGTTGTTGGAGCAGGTGTTGCAGTTGCCGGAACATTGATCTTAAAAGATAAAAAGAATCAAGAAAAAGTAAAAAAAGTATTAAAAGATGTAAAAAAACAAGTAAAAGGGTATGTAGAAAATATGGAGAGACAAGTAGGAGATAAAAAAAAT